>NZ_KV788186.1:22595-48212 GCF_001807205.1 Corynebacterium sp. HMSC05D03
CCTGGCGGGTGGATGAGACCTATATCCGGGTCGGCGGCACGTGGTGCTATCTCTACCGGGCTATTACCGCCGGTGGGCAGACCTTAGACTTCTACCTCTCACCAAAACGGAATGTGGCTGCGGCCAAGCGTTTCCTGGCCAAGACGCTACGATCGAATACGACAGCCGGGTCCCCGCGGGTCATCAACACCGACAAGGCACCAGCTCTGGCCAAGGCAATATCCGAGCTGAAGGCGGAGGGAATCTGCCCTCAGACGGTGGAGCACCGGCAGGTGAAATACCTGAACAACGTTCTCGAGGGAGATCATGGCCGACTTAAAAGAATCCTGGGACCGAAGGGGGCGTTCAAAAACCGAATTTCCGCCTACCGGACGTTGAAAGGGATGGAAGCGATGCATTCATTACGGAAAGGTCAGGGCACGATGTTTGCTTATGGGCACCCCAATCCGGACGCGGTGATCGTCAACCGGGTCTTCGAGACGGCCTGAGAACGCCAGCACGCAGCGGCCATCAGGAAATGAGAAACTGGGTCGTCTCGGCTCTCCGCCCAACTTTGCAACAGCACCTTCCGAAGTCCACCACACTGACGTTCCCGTCATTGCGGGGGCGGTACAGAGGGCTCCTGACGGATTGCCCGAAGTCCTCTGCACGAATTGACTTCCGGCCTGATGCCGCTGTACCAACCTGTCCTGATAGGCGGGCGCCTCGTTTGCCAGAAGATGGGCAAGGTTCCCTCTCCCCATTGCTTTTTGGGAGTCCTCGGCCAGCTACGGGATCGTGCCTGGCCGGTCCTCGGTCGAGTTGTTGTCCGGAGTTGGTGTGCAGCAGTCGGGTTCCCCGCTTTGCCCGGGGCCCTCGCCTGTGGGCGGCGTTCCCTGTCTGATGCGCAGTCTCCTGCGCCGGTTGAGGGCGGCCAATGCCGATGCGAGCACCACGGCTGCGGCGAGGGCTGCGATCAGGGTGCTGTTGTCGCTGATCCAGGCGCTGGCGGCGGCTGACCATACGGCGAGGCTGTTGGCCTGTGCGGTTCCGCCGGTGGCGGCGGGATACCAATACCAGCTGAGGTAGGCGCCGGTTATGGTGAGGATGAAGGCGGCGATGCGGTTGCTGTGCTTGGCCAAGCCGGTGATTCTTCGCCCGAGGGCGGCCCCGGCGATGGCCGTGCCTGCCGAAACGAGCATCAGGACAGTGGCCGAGCCTGCGGCGTAGGCGGCGAAGACCGCGAGCAGCCCGGCGTAGCTGGCGACGGCCTGGGCTTGGGCGATCACGGCCAGGAGCACCCCGAGGGTGCAGCCGAGGGATGCTGCGGCGTATCCGATCCCGAAGGCCACCATGCGCCCGGTTTTGTGACCTGCCCCTGCGGCTTCTTGTGTGCGGGGTTTCTTGGCCCAGGCCGGCAGACGGAGCCGTGGTGTGAGTCCGGTGAGCATGGCCAGGCCCAGCAGGAGAAGGATCACCCCGGTGGCCATTCCCAGCCAGGGCGCTGCGCTGATCAGGGTCCTGGCGCCCGCGCTGACGATCAGCCCGAAGGCTGCCAGGGTCCCGGCGAAGCCGAGGCTGAGCGCGAGCCCGGCCCGGAGCCCGTGGGCCAGACGCAGCGCGAGCGGGCGCGTCCGGGCGTCCCCGATGGTCTGGGCTATCCAGGCGGGCAGGAGGGCGAAACCGCAGGGATTGACCGGGGCAATCATTCCAGCGGCGAAGGCCAGGGCAAGCAGGGCTGTCATTGGGCACCGGCCTTGGTGAGTTCTTCTTGGATCTTTTCCGCAGACGGGTCGGTGGCCCGGAAGGTAACGTCGCCCTTCGCGTCGACCACCACCAGGGTGCTTATGGAGGTGACCTTGTACTGGGTGGTCAGTGTGGCCTCGGTGTCGATGACGGCAGGGAGCTCAGGGGCCTTGATGTAATCGCGGAATCCGTTGATGGTCTCCTTCGGTTCTCGGGGGTCCACGTCCACCAGGAGGTAGTCGGCCGAGCTTCCCAGGGCCGTGGAGGCCTTGTTCAGGGAATCGGCCCCTTCCGCACACTCACCGCATCCGGCAGAGAAGAAGAACAGTGCTGCGGGCTTACCGTCCGGGATGGTCCGGGTAGTGCCGTCAATGTCGGAGACCGTAACAGCAACGGCACCGGCCGCGTCGGGCGACGAACCGCCTGGCGCGGCCGACGGGCCGCTCGGTGAGCTGGCGCAGGCGGTTGTCAGTGCCATGACCGCTGCCAGAAACAGGGCGGAGGCGAGGTGCCTGGGCCGGGGAACGGACAGAGAACGGCGGGATCTCGGGTATGTCATGGTGTCTGGTGGTTCCTTCCAGGAATGGGGATGGGGACTCAGGCGGTGCCGTGGTCGGTGCGGTGGTGCTCGGGGACAACAGATAGGTGAGGGCCTGGTCGGTGGCGGTCAGGGCATTCCTTTGCTTCGGTAGTGGGGGCTGAAGCTCAGGCGCAGCAGGAGAGCTCGGAGACGTCGGTGGTGAAGGCCTTGGCGGCGATCCTGATGCCCTCGGCCATCGTCAGGTAGGGGCTCCAGGCGGCGGCGACCTGCGCGGTGGTCATGCCCGCTTCGAGGATGTAGACGCCGGCGGCGGCGATTTCCCCGGCGTCCTTGGCCACCGCGGAGAGGCCCAGGATCCGTCCGGTGTCGCGGTCCGCGACAACCTTGATGAAGCCGCGGGTGTCGCGGTTGACCACGGCTCGCGGCACGTACTCCAGGGGGAGGACCCGGCACTCGCAGCTGATCCCGGCGGCGACAGCCTCCTTTTCCGTCATCCCGACCGCCCCGATGGCGGGACTGGTGAAGGTGACCCGGGGCAGGTGCCGGTAGTCGACCTCGGCCAGGGCATCGGTGAACGCATTGTCCACGGCCAAGGCGCCGTGGGCCGCTGCGACGTAAACGAACTCCCGATGGCCGGTCGCGTCCCCGGCGGCCCAAACCCGCGGGTTGGACGTGGCCAGGCGGGAATCGACCACGATCTCGCCGGATGCGCCGGTCTTCACCCCGACGGCGTCAAGGTCCAGTCCCTCGGTCACCGGGCGGCGGCCCAGTGCCACGAGGATGCGGGAAGCGCGGAACACCTCCTCGCCCCCGGCCACGTTTGCCGTCACCGAGACCCCGTCCGGGCCGGAGGCCACGGAGTCGGCCATGGCCCGCCGGACCACCCGGATCCCCTCGTCGGCGAACACCCCCGCCAACGCCTTGGATGCCTCCGGTTCCTCCTGCGAGGCCAACCGGGAACGGACCAGCATGGTCACCCGGGAGCCCAGCCGGGAGAAAAGCTGTGCCATCTCCAGGGCAACATAGCCTCCGCCCAGGATCAGCATTGATTCGGGCACCTCGTCCAGTTCCATCGCCGTCGTCGAGGTCAGGTACCCGGCCTCGGCCAGTCCGGGAACGGGCGGCACGTAGGGTGCGGAGCCAGTGGCCACGAGGTAGTGCCCGGCCTCGATCGTTCTCACTGCACCATCCGGGGAGATCACCCGGAGCAGCGGTGCGTCCTGGGTTCCGGTGAACGACGCGTCCCCCGAGATCATCGTCCACCCGTAGTCCGCGGCCAGATCGACGTACTTCTCCGTGCGCATACTTTCAACCAGCGCGGCCTTGCCCTGAATCAGGGCCGGCATGTCCACCGGGCCCGCCGAGGCCGCCACCCCAGGGAAGCGGGCCGAATCCAACGCCACGTGGCGGGCCTCCGCGGCAGCCAGGAGCGCCTTCGACGGGACGCAGCCCGTGTTCACGCATGTCCCGCCCACGGTGCCGCGCTCCACCATCACGACGCGCTTGCCCAGTCCGGTGGCCCGGATCGCGGCCGCAAACGCTCCGCCGCCGGAACCAATAATCGCCAGATCGAACTTTTCGTTTGTCATTCCAGATGTCTCTTCCCTGTGGTTCAAAAGTTCCTATGGAACCATTGTGAACCTTCCAGTACAATGGAAGGTCAAGTGTGGTGGCCATTGGAAGGGGAATCGGCGAACATGAGGATCGGACAGCTTGCGGAAGCAACCGGAACCACGACCAAGACCCTGCGGTTCTACGAGGAGTCGGGGCTGCTCCCTCCGGCCGAGCGATTGGCCTCCGGCTATCGGGACTACGCCGAGGATGCCGTGGGTCGGGTCGGGTTCATCCACCGGGGCCAGGCCGCCGGGCTGACCCTCGCCCAGATCCGCCAGATCCTCGACATCCGCGACGGCGGCCAGGCGCCCTGCGAGCACGTGCGCGACCTGCTTGACGTGCGCCTCGCTGAGATCGAGCAGCAGATCGCGCAGCTCTCCGTGCTGCGCGACACTATCGCGGACCTCAGACAGGACGCCGCGCACCCGGACCCTGAAACGTGCAGCACCGATCAAGTGTGTAGGTACTTGTAATCCAATTGGGCACACCTCCTTAGCAACCACGCTATGCGAGAGTTGCAGCTCGACGAGAGCCAGGATGACAGGATTAACCGCCAGGAGCTATCTATAAATAGGGACTATTTCTTACCTGGAAGTAACATTTTGGCGGTTGAGGATAATACCTTTGGTGCATTTTGAGCCAAAGTAAAAATAGTCCCCTACGGGAAGACGGAAATAAGACAGTTCCCGGTGGACAAGAACAGTCTTCGCGAGCAGGTAGTTGGTGGGCCCTTGCGTTCATAATTCTGTGCACCATCACCACCATGATCGACAGGCGAAAACCAGGTTCTTCGGGTGGGTTGGCCCGCCTTCGGCCCAGTTGTGTCGGTGATCCAACTGGCTGAGAAAAGCAGGCTCGCCGCATCCGCCGACCCGGCAGGTACCGTCGCGGCCTTCGACAAGTTTGCGCATGATGATTCCTGGCTGGTAGCCATCGGCCTCTTTTATCTCTTCGGTTAAATCCCGCATCTTGTCATGTGGCATGGGCTCAGCTCGCCAGCCGAAGCCTTCAATAAAGGTCGGTGCATCCTCAATATCGCAGGCCTGGTAGGTGTGAAGCACCACGGTAGCTGGTGGCTGTATTTCACCGGAAAGCAGTTTGATGACTGCCTCAGGGACAGTGATGTCTTCCTTGGCGGCGGTCTGGTGGATGAAGGCATCGAGTTTCATGCCGGTGTCTTCTTCAACCTGCAGTTCCAACCAGGCAGAAGTACCGTTAGAAGAAAACCGGTAGGTATCTTTAGGCCGGGTATCTTGGTAGGCGATGGAATCATCCAGGGTTTTACATATATCGCGGACTTTGCGCCTGATTTGACTACGTGTAGGAAAAGCTTGGTTCGGCTTAGAAGGGGTGAAGAAGTCAGCCAGGAGGGTGTCGATAAAATCCAGGGTTTCATCAGTCAAGGCTGTCAGTGCTGACATGGGTTGATCGATAGCAATGAGGGATTCAATGTCGAGCAGGCAGTGGGTGTCTTGTATGGCTTTGACTTTCGGCAGACTTTCTAGCCGGTGGATAGCGCGCAGGCCTGATTTGATGTGGCCTTCCGGCAGTGACCAGGCCGCCACTAGGGATAGTGCGGTGGTGTTGATATCGGCGTCGAGGCTGGGCATGGCCCCGACCCAGGTTTTATAGGTGGCTCTCCGGGCTTGAGCACGAGCCATCGCATGTGGATTATTAGGGTTGGTGGTGGAAAAGAAAAAGGTAGGCGGGCGTGTAGCAGTAGTGGTCATGGTCTCCCCCGAGATCAACATGAGTTAGAAGAAGTGTTCTAACCATGATTCTAGTACCACACACCCCACATAGCCATAGCCAGCACTAAATTCATGTCAAGTCGTTACTATAAACGGGGGTATCAACCCCAGGTTTAGACTACACATTCGACATCAGACGCTCGGGGTCCGCGCCAAAACTACAGTACTGGCCAGGGTGATGCTCACGAGGGCTCTATTCATAACGCACGTCACCGCGCGCAATGTCCTTGCGCCCATGAACAAAGAAATAGACCACTGAGGCAACCAGCATCAAGGCTGCCAGCATCCAATACATGGCGGAGTATCCCGTCGCGGAGATGACCTGTCCCAGCAGAATCGGGCCGAAGCCGATGCCTAGGTCCAGCAGCAAGAAGAAGGTCGAGATCCCCGCACCCATTTCATGCATCGGCACCAGACGCACAGCGATAGCCTGACCCGCCGGCAGGATAGAGCCATACCCGATACCCACCAAGGCCCCCGCAGCAACAATCTGCCAATCAGCACCAGCCGAAGCCAGGACAGCCAAGCCGGCAATAAAGAAGACGAGTGAAGAGTAGATGATGATGTTGTCACCACGGCGGTCCTGCAGCCTACCCAGCACAAAGCGCAGAACGAGGCTCACCACCGCATAAGCCAAGAAGAAGTAGCTAGCGCCCTTCTCCAGCCCCGCGTGGGAGGAATAGCCATTCAGGAAGGTGATAATGCCCGTATAAGCAACACCGACCAAAAGAATGAACACGCCAAAAGGTGCCACCGCTGGGTGCACAATATTCCCCAAGGAGAAGGAGACGCTTCGATGCTCCTGCGCCGGCGCCTTGACGACGAGCCCCAGCCCCAAGGCCACCACCGTCAGCGTCAACGCCACTAGAAACACGGAGTTATAGCCGGCGTTGTGGACAATCGCTAAACCTGCCGCCGGACCAAAAGCGGTGGCCAGCGTCGTCCCCAAGGCGAAGTATCCCGTTCCCTCTGCGCGACGATGGTCCGGGATAACCGATTGCGCCACAGCCATCACCGCCGTCGATGCCACCGCATAGCCGAAGCCGTGCACGATACGGACAGCAAACAATAGTGGCAGTGACTGAGCTGGGAAATACAGCGCCATCGCCACAGTGACCACGATGAGGGAGATGACCAGCGAGCGCTTCCGCCCAGCAGCATCCACAATGTAGCCCGAAAAGAGGCGAGCAATCGTCGCCCCCACCACGAAGGCGCTTGAGGCAAACCCGCCCGCTGTGTCCGAGGCCTGGAACTGCTCGACGGCATAGAGTGCCATGATGGTCACGAGTAGATAAAAGACCGTAAATTGGGCAAAATTTACCAACCACGCGAACACAAATGTCGGCGTGATAAGGGAACGGGATTCAGAGGACGTTTGAGACACCTTCTTCGACAGCGTATGGAATTAAGACTTCCACACGCTACCAAAGATCAGAGATACTTTCGAATCCCACTTTCGGAATGTGCAGCGCTTGACGACGCCCCTATCCGAACAGTTTCCGCAGGTAGGACGAACCGAATTTCCACTCCGGATCCATCTTTTCGCGCAGCTCGCAGAACTCATCAAATCTTGTATAAAGTTGAGCAAAGTCCTTCCGGGACAGGGAGTTCATCTTGCCCCAGTGCGGGCGCCCACCCGCTGCCCGAAGAATGGGCTCGAGCTTCGGCATATAATCCTGCGGGTTGAGCGCACGTGGAATGTGGAAGGCAATGTACATCGATTCGCGGCCCGATGCTGTCGACAGCGCAACGTCATCCGCGGCCGTCGTGCGCAGCTCCATCGGAAAACCGATACGCCAGTCCTGTTCGTCGATGAAGCGGCGGATCTCGCGGACGGCGGCGGGGCCGTCGGCAAGCGGCACCGCATACTCCATTTCGTGGAAGCGAACCCGGCGCGGGCTGACGAACACGTCGTGAGCAGCTGAACGGTAGCGGTTATGAGAGATAACCGAGGTGGCGAACTTGTTGAGCGTCGGAATCGTCCCCGGAAGAAGACGCCCCAGAGCCAGGGCTGCGGCGAAGGCGCCGTTGCCGATGAGCTCATCGTCGATAAGCGCCTTAAGGCGTGAGCGGCGCTCCCCGTTCGGCTCTAAGCGCGTGTTGGCTTTGACCATCGCTCGGTCGGTGTGCGGGAACCAGTAGGACTCGAAGTGGTCGACGCCCCGAGAGAGCTCCTCCCAATTATCCATCAGCTCATCGAAGGCAATGCCAGATTCTTCCGCCAGCAGGTCGAAGGCGTCCACACACTGCATTTCAACTTCAACAACCACGCCGAGCGCGCCCACGCTGACGACCACGAGGCGAAGGAGTTCTGGGTCTTCGTCGATGGAATAGCTGCGGGTGTTGCCGTCGGCGTCGATAAGCGTCAGCCCAGTGACCGTCCCCGCAAAGCCCGTGTAATTGATGCCGGTGCCGTGGGTCGAGGTCGAAATCGCGCCCGCCAGCGATTGCGGGTCCACATCACCCTGGTTAGCCAGGGCAAGCCCGAAGGGGCGCAGGAGCTTGGGCACGTCCCGCAAGCGAGTGCCTGCCAGGAAACGGACGCGCTTGCGCTGCTTATCGACGCTCACCAGACCACTCACGTGATCGAGATTGAGCATCGTCTCCTCCCCCGCCGCAATGGGAGTGAAAGAGTGACCAGCGCCCACAGCACGCACGCTGCGGGAGCGGCTAATAATTCCAGGGATCTCGTCTATGCGGGAGGGCTGTACAAACTCCTGCGGTTTCGTGGTGACCGATCCTGCCCAATTGCTAAATGTGGTTGTCATCGGAGTGTCCATCCTTGTCCTCTATAGGTATCCCATACATCAACGCCGTCTTCTCCAACGGCCACTAGGCGGTCGACGTTTTCTGTCATTTCGCCGGCCTTGGCGTGACGGAACCACACCAAGTCCTCGACATTCATATCCATGCCTCGGAGAGGCGTCTGCACCTCACCGGCACCCTCCGTGCTGGAATAGCTCAGCCCTGCCGGCCACACCGGAACCGGAACGCGATCCTTCGCGGGTGGTCCGGAGGCAATCCAGCCTCCGGAGTTGACCGTGGCCCAGCCCGGCGCGGGAACGCGGGAGACCTGGCAAACGAAGAACGCTGCTGCCTTGTGGTTGATGCCGGTGAAGTCATCAAAGATCGCCGGCGTGTAGAAACCGGAGCCAGCGGCCAGCTCGGTCAAGGTTCCTTCGGCCGCGGATTCTTGGAGACTGCCCGTGCCGCCGCCGTTGACGAATTCGATGTCCGCTATCTCCCGCGCGACCTCCACGCAAGCACGGCGCCGCGGGGCCAGGTCCGCCATGGACTTGGTGCGCAGCCAGCGCTTGACTGCCCCCACCGGCCCCGGCAGGCCATCCGCGACGGATGCCACTTGACCCTCATAGGCCATGAGTCCGACAAGCCGGTGCCCGCGCCGAAGAATCTCGCGCGCCAATACTGAGACCTGTTCCGGCGTGCGCACGGGTGAGCGCCGCGGGCCGATGACCGCCCCCGGCACGTGGAGGGTGCAATCAATGTCGATGGCCACGCGCAGGGATCCCTCAAGCAGGTCTAAGAGCTCAGCACTATCCACCATGATGGTGATGGCCTCGCGCGCGGTGCCATCCGCGGCAAGCTCACGCAGGGCCTTGCGGTTGACGCTCGGATAAGCCACCACAATGTCGCGGAAGCCCTCTCCCACCAGATGCAGAGCCTCTGGAACGGAATAGGCGAGGATGCCACGGTAGCCCTCGTGCTCGAGGGCGCGACGAAGTGCTGCCACGCTGCGGATCGACTTCGAGGCCACGCGGATGGGTAGTCCTCCGGCGCGAGTCGGCATCTGTGCAGCGTTGTAGTCAAACGCGGCGAGGTCAATAACGCCTACGGGCGCTGGGCTTTTTCCAGATCTGACGAGCGGCTCAACGGCCGCGCGCACCTGGGCCTGTGGAGTAGTCGCGAGGATTGGCATAGCGTTATCCTAACCACGATTAATTTAGTTTGTGAGACAAATCTCGAAAAATCTATAGCGCCCTCGCATATTTTTGGGACAATAGACCGCATGAAGACCTTCACTCAGACCCGTCTGCCCCATCGAGTGCTCAATTTCTTAGACACGGACCCCGCCCGCGATGTTCGCGGCACGGGTGAGCAGCACCAGGCTCACGCGCCTTTTAGCGGTGAGGATCTCTTTAGCTTCCCTGTCGCCACTGCCGGGGACGTCGAGAAAGCCGTCAACTATGCGCGCGCCGGCGTTGGCCAAGGTGACCGCGCCACCATCCTGCTGCGCCTGCACGACCTCGTTCAGGAGAACGAGGAGCTCATCCTCGACCTCATCCAGGCAGAAAACGGCAAGTCCCGCTCCCATGCCTATGACGAGCTGATGGATCTGTATAACTGCGCGCGCTTCTACGCGGTCAATATCCGCAAAGCTTTCGGCGCTGACCGCCACCCCGGCGCGCTTCCCGTGCTGACTAAGACCCGCACCCAGCATTACCCACTGGGCGTGGTGGGGCTAATCTCTCCGTGGAACTATCCCCTGTCCCTCGGTGTTGGCGATGTTCTGGCAGCCCTCTCGGCTGGTAATGCCGTGGTGCACAAGCCGGATTCTCAGACCACGCTAACGGCGATTCTGCTGAGGCGCCTAGCCATCGAGGCGGGCCTTCCGGAGGCTGCCTGGCAGCTGGTTCCCGGCCGCGGAGCGGAGGTGGGCGATGCCCTCGTTCCCCTGGTGGATGGCCTTTCCTTTACCGGTTCCACCAAGGCTGGCAAGTCCATCGCTACCCAGGCTGCGGGGCGCCTCATCCCCACCATGCTGGAGCTGGGTGGCAAGAACCCGATGCTGGTGCTTGACGACGCCCCCCTTAAGCCCACCGCCCAAGGCGCCGTGCGCACCGCATTCTCCTCCTCCGGGCAGCTGTGTATGTCCGCCGAGCGCGCCTATGTGCACGAGAGCGTCTTCGAGGAGTTCCTCTTCGAACTCAAGAACGCTCTGGACCAGCAGGTGCTTGGGGCGGCCTTCACCGATGCTGCCACCATCGGCTCGTTGTCCTCGCAGCGCCAGCTCGATGCAGTAGTTGCCCACGTCAAGGACGCCGTCTCCAAGGGCGCCACCGTGGTTTATGGCGGAAAGGCCCGGCCGGACCTTGGGCCCTACTTCTACGAGCCCACCGTGCTGACTGGTGTGACCCCAGAGATGGATCTCTATGCCACCGAAACCTTCGGTCCAGTGCTCGCGGTGTATACGGTAAGTTCCGACGCCGAAGCCATTCAGCTCGCCAACGACACGACCTACGGCCTATCCGCATCGGTGTGGTCCGGAAACTCCCGCCGCGCGTGGAAGGTGGCTTCCCAGCTGGAAGCCGGCATGGTCAACATCAATGAGGGCTTCGCAGCCGCCTATGGTTCCATCGCCGCACCCGGTGGCGGCGTCAAGGAGTCTGGCCTGAACCACCGCCACGGTATTACCGGCATGCGCCTGTGGGCCAATGAGCGCACCGTGGCCGAGCAACGCCTACACCCGCTTGCGCCCTCGGAGTACATCTCCCCGGAGCGCTTCCGTCAGCTGGTGTCCACCGGCATGCAGCTGATGAAGACCTTCCGGCTCTAGCCTAAACAGCCATGAAGGAACTTACCCGCGACGAGCTTCTCGCACGTCGGCTCATTGCTCAAGGCCTTGCACCATCGGCGGCGCGGCCCCTCACGTCGGCGCTAGAAGTGGCTGAACATCTCCTTGCTCTGCAGGGCCAGACCTACAATGCCGGCGTTCGTGCGCTCTCCTTGCGAGCTGAGTGTGACGAATACTTGCTGGGCTATGCCAACAAGGAATGGATTATCCCCGATGAGATCCGCAATGATGTCCTGACCAAGAACGGTCTCAGTTGGCCGTGGGTAATGGAAGGCGGACGCGGCGTGGCCAGCTTGCGTTAGCTGCAAGCGTTACGGCATTCGCAAAATGCGGCGATGAACCGTTCCAGCGGGCTCGACGTGGATAAAGACCTCAGCGCCGGGGAATAGCTCGTCGATGGCGTCCTCGATTCTGTCGGCAACAGTGTGCGAGTGCAGCACTGTCCACTGGCCGGGAACATCCATCGTGAGATACACCAAGCGGTTGCGGCCCGAAGCAACGGTACGACGCGACGTGATCTCCACGTCATGACGCTCCTCCAGTTCGTTAAGGAGGGCATCAAGCTGCGCATGCTCTTCCTTAGGCAGGGACTCCGACAACAGGGAGCTCAGTGATTCTTTGAGCAACTTGTAGCCAGTCCACAAAATATTGAGGCCCACGGCAAACGCGATGACTGGGTCGAGCCACAACCAATCCGTGAGGCTGACCGCGCCGATGCCGAGGAGGACGCCGACGGACGTCCAGACGTCGGTAAGCAGATGCTTTCCGTCCGCCTGCAAAGTGGCCGAACGATGCTGCCTGCCCGCGCGCACAAGCAGAAGGCCCACGCCCAGGTTAAGTAAGGAAGCCACGAGCGACAGCAGGAGGCCAAGCCCAGGTTGCTCCAGCGGCTGCGGATCCAGAAGTCGGCGAATGGCTGTGTAGATAATCATCGCTGCAGCGACGAAGATCATCACACCCTCGACCAGCGCGGACACATACTCGGCCTTGCCGTGACCGAACTGATGGTTCGCATCGGCCGGCTTTGCCGCAATTTTGATAGCCACAAACCCCACAACGGCGGCAACGAGGTTAACGCCGGATTCGAGGGCGTCGGAAAGAAAGCCCACAGATCCCGTCACCGCGGCAGCGATGACCTTGAGCGCAATCGTGGCCACTGCGGTGGTGATAGAGAGCTTCATAAAGCGCTCGAGCAGTAGTTGCTCTGAGCTAAGAGAAGACAACTAAAAACTCCTTCGGTTCGGGTGCGGACCGAAGGTCTCGTTCACGCCGCAGGCAATGCAAACGCTGGCTGGCCGGGCGGAAAAGCCAGTATGTCGACCAGGCATCTCGGAAAGTATCCGAGGGAACTACTCCCCTTCAGGAATATCTAACAATATAGAGGCCTTACGGCGGAAGCAAGACGCAAAAAGCCGCAGGTTGCGCGCCCGCGGCTTTACTAAACATAAGGTTTAGTGCTGGCTCTCTGCGAATTCCTCAACCAACTTAGCGTTGAAGGCTGGGAGATCGTCCGGGGTACGGGAGGAAACCAGACCCTGGTCGCAGTGAACCTCTTCGTCTACCCAGGTAGCGCCGGCGTTACGCAGGTCGGTCCGCAAGCTGGGGAAAGAAGTAAGGGTACGGCCCTTGAGCACATCGGCATCGGTCAGGATCCAAGCACCGTGGCAAATAACGCCCAGCGGGAGATCCTGGGTGACGTGATTGCGCACAATTTCTACAGCGGACTTGTCCAGACGGAGCATATCCGCATTACCGGTACCACCTGGCAAAATGATGCCGTCGAATGGAGAAGCCAGCCTAACGCGATGTTGACGAGTTCGCTACCCCCGGAGAGAACTCGCCTACCACGTCGCTACACTCGATCGCTTTCGCGTTGGGTGCGCGAGTAGCATGTCGACCGCCCCATCATCACCAAGCAGTTCCTAGCTACTCCTTAGGGACATCCTTACGCTGATTCCCCAGATAGGCGTAAGCAGCGGCTATCAGAGCCTGCGTCGCCGTGGTGAGCGTCGGCTGCAGCTCCGGCGTAAAGCGCGGATTGTGGTTAGGAATTGATGCGCCATCGGTACGCCCGCCAAAGCCCCAGAAACAATAGGGAGCGCCGAAGGCATCGGGGATGCGAGAGAAATCCTCCGAGGCGGTCCACGGCTCCATGTCGAGGACGTTGTCGCTACCCAGAACGTCGATAAGCTGCGCGCGCACCTTTTTGGTCACGTCTTCATCGTTGACGGTAAGGGGGTAATTATCACTCTGCACAAACTCTGGCTCGCGCGGGGACATCACTGCCCGGCACTCTGCCTTAACAATGCGGTGAATTGCCTCTACGATTTGAGCCCTGACGTCCTCGTCATAGGCACGGATGTTGATGCGCAGGGTCGCCGAGTCCGGGATGATGTTTGCCTTCGAACCCGCCTGCAGGGCGCCAACAGTCAACACGGCGAAGTGGTGGGGGTCGACCTCACGGGAGACAACTGTCTGCAGCCGCAGAACGATGGAGCTGGCCAGCACCACCGGATCGACGCTGAGGTGCGGCATCGAGCCGTGAGAACCGTGGCCATAGACCGTGACGGTGAGTGAGGTCGCTGTAGACAAGACCGGGCCGGGCGCAATCAGCACGCTACCGGCGGGAGCATTCTTATCGATGAAGATGTGCTGACCAAAGGCCACATCGGGCGTGGGGACTCTATCGGTGAGGCCCGCATCCACCATGGACTGCGCGCCCTCAGCGGTCTCCTCGCCCGGCTGGAATAGAGCGACGAATGTACCGGACCACGCATCGGTCGCTTTCGCCAGCGCTTCCGTGGCACCCAACAAGGCGCTCACGTGGGCATCGTGGCCACAAGCATGCATTGCCTCGCCCGAAGCGGAGTAGTCCAGGCCGGTGTCCTCTGTGATGGGCAAGCCGTCGAAATCGGCACGCTCTAGGACAGTCGAACCTTCGCCGTTGCGGAGGATGCCGACGACTCCCCCGCCGAATTCCAGCACCTCGACTCCTGGAAATTCCCGGAGCTTATCCGCGATAACACCGCGGGTGCGCTCCTCCTCCATGCTGAGCTCAGGATGCTGGTGCAGATCCTTGTACAGGGCCTCTTGCCACTGCGTGGCCTCTGCTGCGCGGTCTAGGATGTGGGCGATACTCATGCCCACAGCCTACGCGGAGTGGTGGCTAACTAGCCGCCGATCTTGAAATCGCAGACGTCGCCGTCCTGCATGATGTATTCCTTGCCTTCTTGGCGCACCTTGCCGGCGTTGCGGGCCTCTGCCATGGAGCCAGCGGCGTCTAGGTCATCGAAGGAGACGATTTCGGCCTTGATGAACTTCTTCTCAAAGTCGGTGTGGATAACACCCGCAGCCTGCGGAGCCGCGGAACCTTGCTTGATGGTCCACGCGCGGGCTTCCTTCGGGCCTGCGGTCAGGTAGGTCTGCAGGCCGAGGGTGGCGAAGCCGGCCTTGGCCAACGTCGCCAAGCCAGGCTCTTCCTGGCCCACCGACTCGAGCAGTTCCAGTGCCTCCGCCTCATCGAGCTCAAGGAGGTCAGTTTCGGTCTGGGCATCGAGGAAGACGCATTCCGCAGGGGCGACGAGCTGGCGCATCTCCTCCTTCTTGGCGTCATCGGTAAGCACGGCCTCATCCGAGTTGAAGACATAAAGGAAGGGCTTCGCGGTCATGAGGTGCAGCTCGCGCAGGAGGGATAGGTCGATCTCGTCGCTCTTGGAAGCAGCGAAGAGGGTGCGGTCATCTTCCAAGATGGCCTGGGCCTTCTTGGTCTCTTCCACGGTCTCGGCCAAATCCTTGTTCTTGCGGGCTTCCTTTTCCAAGCGCGGCAAGGCCTTCTCGATGGTCTGCAGGTCCGCGAGGATGAGCTCCGTATTGATGACAGAAATGTCGTGTGCCGGGTTGACTTCACCGTCGACGTGGATGACGTTTTCATCAGCAAAGGCACGCACCACCTGGCAGATGGCATCAGCCTCACGAATGTTGGCAAGGAAGGCGTTACCCATACCTTCACCCTTGGAAGCGCCTTCCACAATGCCGGCGATATCCACGAAGGACACGGTGGCCGGGAGGATGCGCTCGGAGCTGAAGATTTCCGCAAGGCGGTTAAGGCGGGAATCGGGAAGCTCAACGAGGCCGACATTGGGCTCAATCGTGGCGAACGGGTAGTTCGCCGCCAAGATGTCAGAACGGGTCAGGGCATTAAACAAAGTGGACTTGCCCACGTTGGGCAGGCCGACGATTCCAAGTGTAAGACTCACGGGGCCAATCCTAACGCACCCCGGATCTTTTGAGGCAAGATGGTGGGGTGAGTTCTGATCAGCCATCCCCCAACGCCTCTTCCTCTGAGTTCGCCGCCGCGGAGGCAGCGCTCGGCGGGCGTTTCGATGACTCCGTCGATGCTGCTTCGCTGAAGGCTGTCTCTCCGCACCCTCCCGGCAACCAGGTGGATCGTTCTGTGGTGGTCGGCGAGGTCATCAAGTCCACATCGCTGTGGGCACTGCGCCTGACCATCATTGGGATATTCCTTTATGCCTCCTTCCGCATGCTGGGCAACTTCTGGCGCGGCATCCTGCCCGTTCTCATTGCGCTGATTATTTGCACTGTGCTTGCTCCCATTGCCGGTGCCATGCGGCGCAAGGGACTGCCGTCAGCCCTCGCTGCGGCAGTGACCATTCTGGTGTCTTTTACTGCGGTGGGCACTCTCTTTATGTTCATCGCACCGGACTTCGCGCGGCAGTCCCAGACGCTATATCTGCAGACTGTCGAAGGTATTCAACGTTTGCAGCTATGGGCACAGGGCCCTCCGCTCAACCTCGACGCGGATGAGATCGGCGGCTATATCGATGAAATCGCCCTGTGGCTACAGCGCCAAGCAGGGTCCATCGCGGGCTCGGTATTCACGGGCATTGGCACGGCGACCTCCATCGTGGTCACGCTCTTCATCATCGTGGTGCTGACGTTCTTCTTCCTTAAGGACGGCCACAACTTCCTGCCCTGGCTGCGCCAGGCCACGGGGCGCCGGACCGGCTGGCACCTCACTGAGCTGCTGACCCGCGTGTGGTCCACGTTGGGCGGTTTCGTGCGGGCACAAGCAGTGGTCTCCGCCGTTGATGCTGTCTTTATCGGCCTCGGCCTGGCACTCATCGGTGTACCTTTGGCGATGGCGCTTGCCATCATCACGTTCATCGCCGGATTCATCCCCTTTGTCGGCGCGATCGTGGCCGGCGCACTATCCGTGACCATCGCGCTGGTGTCTTTGGGGTTCACCAAGGCGCTGCTCGTGCTGGGCCTAGTACTGCTGGTCCAACAGCTCGAGGGCAACGTGCTGTCCCCGTGGCTGCAGTCGAAGGCCATGAACCTGCACCCGGTTATCGTGTTGATTTCCGTGACCGTGGGTTCCGCGCTCTTCGGCCTCATCGGTGGTTTCCTCGCCGTCCCGGCCGCAGCGACCATCGCGGTGGTCTACCGCTATTTCCAGGACATGATGATGCTCCAATCGGGCGAAAGAACTGCCGAGGACTTGGAGTTTTCGACCGTCGCTGGTTTCCTCATCGGGCGCTACACGCAGCAACAGGGTGATCACAAGCGCGAGCAGTGGCTGTCCATCCCCGACCACGCCGCACCCGAAGGCGCAGCCGAAGACGTCACCCACAACGGCACGAGCCCTCTGGACCAAAAGATCGACGCGAATGTCGACGTTGATGCGGATTTCAGTGAACGCGATGGAGGAGCACGAGCGGGAATCAAGCGCGCAATTAGCGCTCTCGAACAGATGTTGCAATCAAAGGATAAAGACTAATTCTTCATGTCCGGGACGCATGCCATGATGGCAGGCATGACGTCTTCCCTACCCATAGTGCTCCTATTCCTCGGCCTCATCATTGGGGCCGCATTGGGCTGGCTAGCCCGCGCTTATTCAGCGCAGTCCGCCCAGCCTCCAGAGGAGCATCGCGCCCTGCAAGAGTCCCAGCGCCGCCAAGCAGAGCTCGCTCCGCTGGAGAAAGCCATGGACCGTCTAGGGCTACAGCTCCAGGAAATAGAGGAAGATCGAGCGACCTCGCTCGCAGCACTCAGCAGCCAGGTCCAGGCGGTAACTCGGACCTCAACACGCCTGTCTGATCGCACGGACAAGCTGGTCGGCGCGCTGCGCTCCCCCAATGTCCGCGGGCGGTGGGGCGAGGTACAACTAGAGCGCGTCGTTGAGCTCGGTGGCATGCGCAAACACGTGGACTTTGATTCCCAAGTCAGTGCCCGCATCAACGGATCGCTGGTACGCCCTGATCTGGTCATTCACTTGGCAGGAGGGCGCAGCATTGTCGTGGATGCAAAGGTGCCCCTCAGTGCCTACCTCGACGCAATGGAGACCGAGGACCCGGAGGAGCGGGCAGGCTATCTTCGCCGCCACGCGCACCTCATGCGTTCCCACGTGCAGGCACTGGCGTCGAAGGACTATATCGAGGCCTTCTCCCCCACGCCACAGTTTGTGATCCTCTTTGTCCCCGCCGATACTTTCGTCGACGCTGCCCTGTCTATCGACGCCGAATTGCTGGAATTCGCCTTCGAGCGCAACGTCGTCATCGCCACCCCAAGCACCCTCTTTGCTCTCTTGCGCACCGTCGCGGTGAGCTGGCAGCACGAGGAGATCTCCGACAAGGCCCGCGAAGTCCAGCGTTTGGGTCGCGAGCTTTATACGCGCTTGAACACTCTTAACGGGCACTACGACAAGGTAGGCCGCGGACTCGAGCGCGCGGTGGAAGCCTATAACGCAAGCTTGGCCAGTTTGGATTCTCGCGTCGGGGTTACGGCGCGGCGGCTCAAGGAGCTGGATGTTCCAGCCCGCGTTGACCGCCTGCCGGTGGAGCCGCGCAGCGTCGGTTCTTGGCCGCGGCGCGCCCAGAATGAATAACGTTTTGGTCACCAACCCCGGTAAGCTTTCTGGGCGTGTCTGTAGCCAAAAATCGTCGCCGCCCTCGCCGCCGCGGGATGCCGCTTAGCCGAGCACTCCTCGTCGCGCTCGTCGTTACGCTTGTGGCCTTGGCGGTCTCCGGCGTTCTGGGCAGCGTGGGGCTGCCCTTCGCCCTGATTTTTGGACTCGGTTCGCTGGCTGTCACCTGGTTGGTGGAAACTCGCGGCCTCTACATGACGGTGATTTCCCTTCCGCTGCTGTACGCATTAGGAACCGTGGGCGGCGGGTTCATCAATTCCACCGCTGGATTGCCGGAAGGTGCCTCGCCCTTTTCCAAAACCGCGATTCTCACCACGGCTTTCCCACTACTGCAGCATTTCCCGGTGCTCATCGTTACGGTTGTGGCCTGCGCGCTGCTCGCGGTTCTGCGCCTGTGGCGCAGCGATAGCCACGCGAAGAACCTTGAGGCTGAAGCTCAAGAAAAGCGCCGCGCCGAAGCTGCCTCCGATCGCCGGAGCCGCTCCGAGCGCCTGTCCGTAGCAGAACTGCTTGCCCGTGAAGCTACGAGCTCGGGCCGAGTCCGTGAGCGCGACCGCGAAGAACGCCGGCGGCTTCAAGCCGAAGAACGCGCGAAGCGCCGACAGGCTTCCCCCGAGGCGGATGAGCGGGAGGACTTCCGTCGCGCCGCCGCTGAGTCAGCAGAGAAGGCGCGGCGTGCACGGGAGCGCTCCCAGCGGTCCTCCCAGCCGCTGGAAGAAAATCTCTACGACGAGGATTAACGCGCAGTACGTGCCGGACGCAGTTCGCGTGGCAGGGAGAAAGTGATGGTCTCCGTGGACGTCGTCACCTGTTCAACATCGTTGTAGCCGCGCTCATCTAGAAACTCCAGCACTTCACGGACCAGCAGCTCAGGCACGGACGCGCCGCAGGTCACGCCTACAGTGTTCACGCCTTCCAGCCAGGCCTCGTCGATCTCCGAGGCAAAGTCCACCAGGTGTGAAGTCTTAGAGCCCGCCTCCAAAGCAACCTCGACGAGGCGCTTGGAGTTCGAGGAGTTCTCGGAGCCCACAACAATCATGAGATCGCATTTCGGAGCAATGGCCTTGACCGACTCCTGGCGATTCTGCGTGGCATAACAAATGTCATCTGATGGCGGGTTCTCCAAGTGCGGGAAGCGCTCGCGCAGCTTGTTGACGATCTGGATGGTTTCATCCACCGACAAGGTGGTCTGGGACAGCCAGATGAGCTTTTCCTCATGCAGGAAATCGGGCAGCTTGTCGACGCCCTCCAAGCCATCCACCAGGTGGGTAACGTCCGGGGCCTCACCGGCGGTGCCTTCGACCTCTTCGTGCCCCTCGTGGCCGACAAGGAGGATCTGGTAGCCATCGCGCTCAAAGCGCTGGGCCTCCTTGTGGACCTTGGTCACCAGCGGGCAGGTGGCGTCGAGTGTGAGCTGCTTGCGCTCTTGTGCCTCCTTGCGCACGCTCGGCGCGATGCCGTGTGCAGAGAACACGAGATGAGCGCCTTCGGGGGCTTCGGAAGCCTCCTCCACAAAGATGACACCACGCTTAGCCAGGGATTCAACAACGAACCGGTTGTGCACAATCTGCTTGCGCACGTAGATCGGGGCGCCGTACTTCTCCAACGCCTTTTCCACTGTCTCAACAGCACGGTCCACGCCGGCACAGTAGCCGCGGGGAGCCGCCAGGAGCACCTTCTTTGCAGTTTCAGTCATGGCACCCACAGTATCGAAAGTCACGCACATACTGTAGTTCCCGCCCAACCAGCTTGGCCGGTGACACCGGATGTCCGGCGCGCCTCCTAGACTGAGCCATACACTGTTCGGAACAGACCCCAACGAGAAGACCGCTCAAGAGAAAGGACTGCGCGTGAACCAACCGGCCAATTCCGCGGAGACACCGTGGCCCGTCGGCAAGGTCAACGACCAAGTCAAAGGCTGGATCGAGCGTCTCGGCTTCCTCTGGGTGGAGGGGCAAATTACCCAGTTGAACATGAAGCCGACGTGGAAGCTCTCCTATATCACGTTGCGTGATGTCGAGCAGGAAAAGTCTGTTCAGTTGACATGCAACACCTCGCTCATCCGCAATGCTCCTTCACCGCTCAAAGATGGCGACCGCGTCGTGGTGTACGGCAAGCCTGCCTTCTACGCTGGGCGCGGAAGCTTTTCCCTGTGGGTGACCGAAATCCGCCACGTCGGCATCGGAGATCTCCTCGCTCGGGTGGAAATGTTGCGGCAGAAGCTGCGCCAGGAAGGCCTGTGTGATCCCTCGCGCAAGTTGCCGCTTCCTTACCTGCCCAAGAAAATCGGCCTCATCACTGGCCGCGGCTCCCATGCCGAGCGCGATGTCCTGTCTGTGGCACAGGACCGCTGGCCGGCGGTCCAGTTCAACGTCATCAATACTGCAGTACAGGGAGCCACGGCTGTTACCCAGGTGATTGACGCTCTGCGGACTCTCGACGCGGACCCAGACGTAGATGTCATCATCATTGCTCGCGGCGGCGGTTCAGTGGAGGACCTCCTCCCCTTCTCCGAGGAGGCACTGCAACGCGCCGTGGCGGAGGCCCGCACCCCTGTCGTTTCCGCCATCGGCCACGAGCCGGATCACCCGGTGCTTGATGATGTCGCCGATCTCCGCGCCGCTACCCCCACCGATGCGGCCAAGCGTGTCGTACCCTCCGCCGCCGAGGAATACGCGCTGATCTCCGAAGCACGCTCGCGCATGGCGGCAGCGCTGCGCGGCTGGGTGGACCGAGAGCGCCGCGGACTCGAAAACATCCGCTCCCGCCCGGTTCTTGCAGATCCGATGGTGCCTATCAACGCACGCCGCGAGGAGCTGGAGCGAAATCTCGCGCTGATCCGCCGGGTGATGAGCCACTATCTGGACCGCGAAACCAACCAGGTAGCCTCATTGCGTGCTCGGGTCTCCGCCTTAGGCCCCTCGGCCACCCTCGAACGCGGCTATGCCATCGTGCAAGTCCTTCCGCGCGATGGCAGAGGTCCGGAGGTCGTCACGAGCTACACGCAATCACCACCGGGTTCGCAGCTGCGTATACGTGTGGGCGATGGCTCGATCACCGCTGCTGCAATGGCTTCTCAGGCCGCAGATTAAACAGAACAGTTAATAGTTAAGACGGAACATACAAGAGAAAGAAGATACTTCACCTCATGACTGACACGATTGGCGCCGGCCAGCCCGGCCAGGACGCGTTCCCGCCGGTGGAAGAGCTGAGCTATGAACAGGCTCGTGATGAGCTCATTGAAACAGTGAAAATCCTCGAGCTAGGACAGATGGGATTGGATGAATCCCTCAAGTACTGGGAGCGCGGCGAGGCCCTAGCTAAGGCCTGCGAGGCGCACCTCGACGGTGCCTCGAAGCGCGTAGAGGAGGCCCTCCGAAAGAACGCAGAGGGCACCGATAGTGCAGCTCACAACGAAGAAGCAGGAGAAGACTAAATGAAGATTTACGGCTACCCGGGAGATCGCGTGGACTTCGTCTCCAAGTCAGGCGGAGCAGGGTCCATGGTCTTCGGTGATTCGCGCCAGCTCGCTGAAGAGTTCTTCGGCCCCCCGCACACCGCGAATGGCGAAGAGATCGGCTACTTCTCCGGCTCCATTGTTCTGCGCTTTAGTGAGAATAAGCTCAGCGAGATTGCCCTCTTCCCCGGCAAGTCCCTCCATGAGAAGGTAGATGTATACCTCGGCAAGACGCGTTTGAGCGGCCTCGATCCAGAGTCCCTCACCAGCGCCGCTGGAGATTCGGTCGAGGTGGAATGGGACGGAACCACACTGCAGAGCGTAACCTTCCGTTAATCAGCGGAACCTAGTCGCTGATGACGCTTCCATCCTCAGCGATCTGGAGTGGCTCGGCCTCAGTAAATGCGGTCAGGGCCGCTTCATAGTCGGCATCGGAGGCAGAGCCGGTGAGGACGAGGCGGGCATCCCCCAAGTCGGTAATCCACAGCGGGCGCACGTCTTTGTCATCGCTACTGAGAATTTCCACGTCCTGGCCCGCTACCTCGCGCCGCTCGGAGTTGGCACGATAATTGGAGTCATAAGCCCCGGGGACATCGCCAAGCGCCAGCTGCGTCTGCACTGACTCAACATAGCCATCGTTAGTGGTCAGCCAGCTCACCACAGCACCAGATTCGCCACCCATCTGCTTGCGCCGCGCGGCTGTGGGCTGCCAGCCCTCCGGCATATCCGGCTCCCTAATGACAGCCCCGCTGCCGCGCGCTTCCATCTCCAAGAAGGTAGCGGCATCCACGTTCTGCACGGGCCCCGACTTTTCGGGGTTGATTGAGCACAGTCCCGTTGCCCCAACCGCGAGGAACATCATGATGAGGATGACGCCCACCGTCAGGGTGATATCGCGCGCGTCCTCAAAAATCTTTGGTTTATCTTCAGATGCCACTCGCCTAGTATGTCACGCCTGCTCCACCACATGCGACAGCGGCCTCCTACCTGCGCTTTTGGCAGCAATCACCCCCACATCCCACTTCTGGGGGAGGCATTCGGGCTTGAAACCGGAAGAAAAGTGGAAGAATGAAATATGTATTCCGGGTTGTCCCCCACCCCGGGCCGAGCCACCTGAAAAGAAAGGGACTAATCAAACATGTCTGATAACACGTCTTATATCCCCGACCGCAACCTAGCCATGGAGCTGGTGCGTGTCACCGAGGCGGCAGCACTCGCCTCGGGTCGCTGGGTTGGCCGTGGACAGAAGAATGAAGGTGACGGCGCCGCGGTGGATGCTATGCGCAAGCTCATCAACTCCGTCGAGATGAACGGTGTCGTCGTCATTGGCGAAGGCGAGAAGGATGAAGCCCCGATGCTGTTTAACGGCGAGAAGGTCGGCACCGGCCAGGGCGCCGAGATGGACATCGCCGTCGACCCGGTTGACGGCACCCGCCTGATGGCTGAAGGCCGCCCGAACGCTATTTCTGTCATCGCCGCTGCCGAGCGCGGCACGATGTACGACCCGTCCGCGGTCTTCTACATGAAGAAGATCGCTGTCGGCCCCGAGGCAGTCGGCGCCATCGACCTCAATGAGTCGGTGGAGTGGAACGTGAAATCCGTGGCCAAGGCCAAGGGCATCAAGCCAGCTGACCTGACCGTCGTCGTTCTCGACCGCCCGCGCCACGATGACCTTATCCGTGAGATCCGCGAGGCCGGTGCCAAGGTTCGCCTCATCATGGACGGTGACGTCGCAGGCGCCATCGCTACCTGCCAGGACAGCAACTCCATCGACATCATGATGGGCATCGGCGGCACCCCGGAGGGCATCATCACCGCCTGCGCTATGAAGTGCATGGGCGGAGAAATCCAGGGCAAGCTATGGCCCAAGGATGAGGAGGAAGCCGAGAAGGCTCGCAAGGCTGGCCACGACCTCGACCGCGTCCTCACCACCAACGATCTGGTCTCCTCCGAAAACTGCTACTTCGCCGCTACCGGTGTGACCAATGGCGATATGCTCCGCGGTGTCTCTTACCGCCCGAACGGTGCCACCACCCGCTCTCTGGTCATGCGCTCCAAGTCCGGCACCATCCGCTACGTCGACTCCATCCATAAGCTGGCTAAGCTGCAGGAATACTCCGTGGTCGACTACACCAACCCCCACGATAAGGAAAGCTAGTTCACTTTCCTAGGAAGAGTGCTACGGTGGCCATGAATGCCGTGCCACGGCACACATAAAGAACCCAATAAAACTCATTTCACAGAAAAGGTGAATCCATGACTGAATACCGCATTGAACACGACACCATGGGCGAGGTAAAGGTTCCGGCAGACGCCCTGTGGCGTGCCCAGACCCAGCGCGCTGTGGAGAACTTCCCGATCTCCGGCCGCGGTCTCGAGGATGCGCAGATTCGCGCTCTCGGCCTCCTGAAGGCTGCCTGTGCTCAGGTGAACAAGGACTCCGGCAAGCTGGACGCGGAGAAGGCTGACGCCATCATCGCCGCCGCCACCGAGATTGCAGAGGGCAAGCACAACGATGCTTTCCCGATTGACGTCTTCCAGACCGGCTCCGGCACCTCCTCCAACATGAACACCAACGAGGTCATCGCCTCCATCGCCCACAAGAACGGCGTGGAGATTCACCCGAATGACCACGTGAACATGGGTCAGTCCTCCAACGACACATTCCCCACTGCAACCCACGTTGCGGCAACGGAGGCTGCAGTGAATGACCTCATCCCGGGCCTCAAGGTCCTGCACGATTCCCTGCTGGCCAAGGCCAAGGAATTCGCTGATGTAGTTAAGTCCGGCCGTACCCACCTAATGGACGCCACCCCGATCACCCTGGGCCAGGAATTCGGCGGCTACGCTCGCCAGATCGAGCTCGGCATCGAGCGCGTTGAGGCCACCCTGCCGCGCTTGGGTGAGCTGGCCATCGGCGGCACCGCTACCGGTACCGGCCTGAACACCGACGCTGAGTTTGGCGGCAAGGTCACCGAGGAGCTCAAGAAGCTCACCGACATTGACCAGCTCTCCGAGGCCAAGAACCACTTCGAGGCCCAGGCTGCCCGCGACGCCCTCGTCGAGTTCTCCGGCGCCATGCGCACCGTTGCTATCTCCCTCAACAAGATTGCCAACGACATTCGCATGATGGGCTCCGGCCCACTCACCGGCCTTGCGGAGATCCACCTCCCGGATCTGCAGCCGGGCTCCTCCATCATGCCGGGTAAGGTCAACCCGGTTCTGAGCGAGGCCGCCACCATGGTGGTCAGCCAGGTCATCGGCAACGACGCCGCTGTTGCTTTCGGCGGCTCCAACGGCCACTTCGAGCTCAACGTCTACATCCCGATGATGGCCCGCAACGTTCTCGAGTCCTCCCGCCTGTTGGCTAATGTTTCCCGCGTCTTCGCTGAGAAGTGCGTTGACGGCATCGAGGCCAACGAGGAGCGCATGAAGAAGTTTGCGGAGTCCTCCACCTCCATCGTCACCCCGCTGAACTCCAAGATCGGCTACGAGAACGCCGCTAAGGCAGCTAAGCACGCACTGAACGAGAAGATCACTGTCCGCGAAGCCGTCATCGACCTCGGCTTCGTCGACGGCGAGAACCTCACGGAGGAGGAACTCGATGAGCGCCTCAACGTTCTCACCATGACCAACCGCGACCGCGACAACTTCTAAGCTCGCTTTCGCCCACGCCGCCGCTCTCCGCACCACCTCCTTGAGGTGGCGCGCAGGGCGGTTTCGCTGTTTTCTCATCCGCCCTGCGGGGCCAACAACAAGGTCGGGGGCAGCAACTGCCCGATCTGCCAAAACCACCGCTCATGACTCAAGATCTGGCAATAACTTCGTCAACTAGGGCAGTTTTGGGCTTGAGAGTTCCTTTCCAAGCCATCACTTCGCGCCCTTCGCGCTCACGGCGAGCCTTAATCAGCCACAGCGCATGCTGCTGGTGAGCGCGAAGGGTAGGGTTGCTACCATCTGCCCCCCCCCCCCCTTCCTGTGCGCTACGCCATA
>NZ_KV788186.1:48232-250315 GCF_001807205.1 Corynebacterium sp. HMSC05D03
CCCCCCCCCCTTCCTGTGCGCTACGCCATAAAGAGCTCCCCGCCCTCACGAGAATCACCATCATTGCACTTGGTGCAAACTTGCACCGGGTGTAGGATTACACTCCGTGCAAGAAGAACTGTCATTACGCGAGCAAAAACGCCTGAAAACTCGCCTACGCATAGAGGATGCTGCCACCCTCTTGGTAGACGAGCATGGCTTTGCCTCCGTCACGGTGGAGGAGATTTGTGAGAAGGCCGGAATTTCCCGGCGCACCTTCTTTAACTATTTCGATTCCAAGGACTCAGCCGTCTTGGGCAACCCCAGCCAAGAGTTCTCCCAGGAGCAAAAGAGTTACCTGCTCGAAACTCCTACGGAGAACCTCTTTAAGCTGGCCGTAGGTCTCATCAAGGAACACCTCAATGGGCAGCACGCCAATAAGGAAATTGCTGAACGACGCCGCCGTATCTCCCGCGATGCGGACGCAGCGGCGGCGTCCTTAAGCAGAAAGCGTGCCAAGTCTAACGAAGTACTTGAGCTTCTCACCCAGCGGCTAGAGAAGGAGCCAGCGTTAAAGACCATGCCGGATGTCTCCCCGCACACGGAGGCACTACTCATTGCTGTCACCATCCGTGAGGCTTTTTGGTTGGCCACCACCTCGCCAGACTTCAGCTGTGATATCCCCTTTGAGCAGCGCTTTGACTCCGCACTCGCACTCATCAACAACTATTCGAAAGGACTGTCATGGTAGCTACCGCGAAACCGCCAGTGGCCAACACTGACAATGGCAAGCCGGAAAACAACCTTGCCCTCGTCTTCTCTGCCCTCGTGCTCACCATGTTGATGAGCTCCCTGGGGCAGATGATCTTCGCGTCCGCTCTTCCCACCATCGTCGGCGAGCTCGGCGGTGTCGACCACATGAGCTGGGTTATTTCCGCCTTCCTGGTCACCATGACCATTGCTATGCCTATCTCCGGCAAGCTCGGTGACATGATGGGCCGCAAGTGGCTCTACATCGGCGGTATTGCCACCTTCGTCATCGGGTCCGCCGTGGGTGGCTTCGCCAATTCGATGAATCTGCTCATTATTGGCCGTGCCATTCAGGGCTTCGGCGCTGGTTTCATGATGATCTCCTCCCAGTCCATCATCGCGGAGGTCACCACGGCACGTGAGCGCGGTAAGTTCATGGGCATCATGGGCGGCGTTTTCGGCCTGTCCTCCGTCCTCGGCCCAGTCCTTGGCGGCTGGTTCACTGATGGACCTGGCTGGCGCTGGGGTCTGTGGATGAATATTCCCCTTGGTCTGCTCGCCATGACCGTGTGCGTGCTCGTTCTGCACCTGCGCGTCGGCGATACTGATCTGCGTAAGTTTGATGCCTTGGGAGCCACCTTCATCGCTATCACTACCGCCTCGCTCATCCTCATGACCACCTGGGGCGGCACTCAGTATGAGTGGTCGGATCCCGTCATTCTTACCTTGGCCGTCATCGTTGTGATTGGTGCTGTTATCACGGTCTTCGTCGAGAAGCGGGCCGAGGAGCCCCTGATCCCAGTTCTGCTGTTTAAGAACCGCAACATGGTGCTCACGACGGCCGCCGGCATGGTGCTGGGCCTGGCTATGTTCGGTGTGCTGGGCTACATGCCGACCTACCTGCAGATGGTGCACACCCTCACACCTACCAAGGCGGGACTCATGATGATCCCGATGATGCTCGGCATGATCGGCACTTCTACCACAGTGGGATTCATCATCGCCCGAACCGGCCACTACAAGCGTTACCCCATCATCGGTCTCGCCATTACGGCTGGCGCGTTGTTCTGGATGTCGAAGCTGACTGTGGAGACCTCCCTGACTCAGCTTGGCGCGGAGTTCCTCGTCTTCGGCATCGGACTTGGCTTTGTTATGCAAGTGCTCGTTCTCATCGTTCAGAACTCCTTCCCCGTGGCGCTGGTGGGCACCGCTACTGCGGCTAACAACTTCTTCCGCCAAATCGGCTCCGCCATGGGCGCTTCCCTCGTGGGCTCGCTGTTCATCCACAACATGAAGGACGAGTTAGCTGCCAATATGCCTGCTGCCATTGCTTCCATGGGCAAGGCCGGTGCACCGTTTGCGGAAAAGTTCAACGCCGAGGGCGGCGGTTCCTCCAACCTGACCCCATCGATGGTTGCACAGCTACCGGAGCCGATCCGCGATGTCGTCCTCAACGCTTATAACGATGGTCTAACCCCAGTCATCCTGCTCATGGTTCCGATGGCCATCATCGCTCTCCTGCTTATCCTGCCCGTGCGGGAGGAGCACCTCAAGGAGACCATCGATTAGAGCACTCCCCTAAGGATGCAACAACAAGAAATCCTCGCTACGAAGAATCACGTAGCGAGGGTTTTCTTGTATCAACGTGCCTAGCGCAGGATTCCTAACTGGCGCGCTACCTGCGCAGCCACACCGATGAGTGCCAGCAGGCCGGCAATGATGCCCACGATGGTCCCAACATCCGTGCCACCGGTGCTCGAGCTTCCGAGAAGAGACTTCTTGGTCACCTTCACGGTCTTGGTGACTTGGTTGTTTGACAGCTGGGGCTGACCATTACGCAACACATGAGTGTTGAAGGTGATGGTCGCAGTGCCCTCGGACTTGGCCGTGTAGGTTCCGTCCTCGTTGACTTCCAAGACCTCCGGATCGCTGCTGCTTGGCGACGCCACCGGAACCCCCAGCTTTGCTCCCCGGAAGCCGTCGATGCTCAATCCCAGGCTTCCTTGGCTTCCGACGGAAGTGCCACCCGTAGTCATGAGCTCGGCTTTGCCGACTGTGCTTTCCGGCACGGCAATAGGGAATGCGTGGCGGCCGGAAATACGCGCGGGTTGACCGGGCATATCGCGGTTGGAGAAGAAACCAGCAGTCACCTCCCCAACCTGCGCCTGAGCGAATGTTACGTGGGTGGGATCGATAATCGAGTAGAGGTGCCCAGTGCGATCATTGAACTGGCCATGTGAGCGAATGAGCATATCCCACTCGCTTGCCCCCTGGTACTTATCGGTCGACCACGATGCGATCGCGTCCGACATCCCTTTAGTGGTCAGGTTTTCACCGGCCCAGAGGTTGCTAATGACTCCGAAGGGAGGAACCCCTGGCAGTCTCTCATGGTTGAAGTCAAGGTTCTCCTCGGCAGCGCGCTGCAAAACCGCGTGCTCGAGACCGCGATCCCAGGAGATGGAATTCACATAGGCATCGCGGGTGCGGAAACCTGCGGCGCTAGCAGCCTGGCGCAGCGTTCCGCCGTTGAAGGGAAGGTTATCGTCCCAAGCCTTGCCGCGTAGCTGCCGAACCTGGCGGGTAACCAGGTCAATATCGGACTGCATCACGGGCTCAGCAAAGACATAAGCCAAAGCACCATTGGGGTGGTTAACGTCGAGCTCCGCCACAGGGACGGAGCCGGCAGATGGAAACTCAGCAGCCGTGGCAACGGGCGCTGCGAAAGCACCGGTCGACACGGCTACGGCGGTAGAAAGGGCAAGCACAGAGGTGCGGAAAGACATGATTCGCCTTCGATAGAGAGTGGTTGCGAACAGGTTCTATTCTATCCCCACTCCTGCCCTGATATTAGAAAAGTGAGATAATTACTTTCTCTTCTGGTTGGCTTCTGCCTTCTTTTCCTCCGGCTTCGGAAGGAGCAGCTCATAAACATCGGTATCGCGCCACTGGCCGGCAAGCTCACCATAAGTCATCTTTGCCATGTGGGAGTAGGTACCCACCTTGACGAAGCCACGGGATTTGTGGAGACCAGCGGAGCCTTCGTTCTCCGGGAAAATCCACGAATGGATGGCCCACTTGTGCAAGTCGCGGCAGACCTCAATGAGCTGATCCAGCAAGGCGCCACCGATACCCCTGCCCTGGGCTTCCTTACTCAGGTAGATGGAATCCTCCACCACGCCGTGGAACACGGTACGGGTGGACGCCTGCGCAGCGCAGACCCAACCGAGAACCTTCGAGTCATCGTCTTCCTCAACAGCGACGAAGACGGACGACATGATCTTGACGTTCTTAAATTCCTCGAAGGTCAACGAGCGGGTCTCATAAGTAGCGTGACCGGTGTTCAGGCCCTGCTCATAGATTTCCCGCATCTGCGGGTAGTCCGCAGCGTTGAAGGGCCGGATGCGGAAATCCTTCTTCTTGTTTTCTGCGTTGTCGCTCATGAAACAATTATTACTGAGCACACTGCGTTAATGCCAAGCTGAGAGCAGGCAGATCGCCATTCGCGAACGCGTTAATTCTCACCCTCCAACAAATCGGTGACGAGCTCCGCAATGGCAGAGCGCTCAGAGCGCTGCAGGGTCACATGCGCAAAAAGCCCATGCCCCTTGAGTTTCTCAATGACCGCCTGCACACCATCGTGGCGGCCAACACGCAAGTTATCGCGCTGGGCAACGTCATGTGTGAGCACCACACGGGAGCCGCGGCCCAGTCGCGAAAGGACTGTGAGCAGCACATTGCGCTCTAGTGACTGGGCCTCGTCGACGATGACGAAGGAATCATGCAGGCTGCGGCCACGGATGTGGGTCAGTGGGAGAACTTCCAAGAGGCCGCGGTCTTGGACTTCCTCCATGACGTTTTCGGATACCAACCCTTCCAAAGTGTCATAGACTGCTTGGGCCCAGGGGTTCATCTTTTCGCTCTCCGAGCCCGGCAGGTACCCCAAGGACTGTCCGCCCACCGCATACATCGGGCGGAATACCACGATGCGGCGGTGCTCACCGCGCTCCAGAACTGCCTCCAAGCCAGCACATAATGCCAGCGCGGACTTACCCGTGCCCGCTCGGCCGCCGATGGACATGATGCCCACGGAAGGATCTACTAAGAGTTCCAGTGCAACGCGCTGCTCGGCGGAACGGCCTTGCAGACCGAATACATTGCTATCCCCACGCACCAAGCGAACAGTGCCCTCAGCCGTCATGCGTCCCAGTGCTGATTGCCCGCCTGCCTGCAGAGTCACGCCACAGTGCACCGGCAGGTCTTCGACGCGGGTGCCGGCGGTGGTCACGGAGCCGTCGATAAGCACCTCGCCTTCCCCGTAGAGCTCATCGATGACCTCGGCGCTGGTGGGCACGATGGCCATGCCGGTGTAGCCGGTGAGCACGACATCCTGCGCATGGTACTCATCGGCCTGCAGGCCCACAGCGCCGGCCTTGACGCGCAGCGGGACATCCTTGGTTACCAGAACGGTGTCCTTGCCTTCATGCTGCAAGTTCAGCGCACACGCGAGAATTCTGTGGTCTCCCTCCGGCCCGCGGAAGGCCGCCGGCAGCAAGGATTGATCCTGGTGGTTAAGCTCCACGCGCAGCGTTCCGCCTGCGGCATTGACGGGCAGCGGCTGATCCAGAGCTTCGTAAGTGGCGCGGAGGTCCTCCAAAAAGCGAAGAGCTTGGCGGGCGAACCAGCCAAGCTCCGGGTGATGACGTTTTCCTTCCAACTCAGAGATAACGACGATGGGCAGAACCACATCGTGCTCTGCGAATTTACGCAACGCCCAGGGGTCGGAGAGAAGGACGGAGGTATCGATGACATAGGTCTTGGTTGCCACAGCGGCCTCGTGCGGCTGCTCGGTCAGGACGGAAGGATTGGTCATAGCGGCAGGGTTCTCCCTTTTTATGCCCGTCCCAACAAATCGACCTGGGAGGGCATGGTGAAGCTGGTGATTGTCGAACTGCCCGGAAACTGCACTTAACCTCCGGACACCGTCCACGCTAGAGCGCGAAGGTTGAAATTACATGGGTGCAAGATGAACAGTTTTTAAACGGCATTCACCGCAGTCACACCATTCCCACAAGTTGGGAGTAGTTTATTCTTTCGCGAAGCCGTGACCATGGAAAACAGCGACAGGCTCCGCACCGATCTATCAGTGCGGAGCCTGTCTTAGAAGCTCAACGGGCGGTTAATCCCGCTACATGCGAGCTAAGCCTTTAGTTGATCGTGGCCTCGTACTCGCCGGACTCACCCTGCAGCCAAGAGATAGTGCCGTTGGTGAATTCCTGTACCCAACCGTTGCCCTCGGCCTGCTCCGGGGCAGTCGGCAGGCCTACCTTGCTCTCAAGGCCGCCTTCCTCGGTCCAGGTCTCGGCGATCTTGCCAATGATCGGCTGGGTGCCTTCGCCCTCAGCGAATGCCAGCAGTTTGTCCTTGGCAAAAGTTGCAACGCTGCCCTTGTCGGTGGTCTCGATGGACTCCGGGTCGCCCCACTCAGCAGCCTTCTCCTTGATAGCCTGAGCGAAGTCGGCCGGGACCTCTACATCACCGTTGGCGGTGGATACGCTCTCCTTGTCGCCCTCAGCGCCGCCCTCCGAGTCGGCAGAATCTGCTTCAGAAGAGTCAGCATCCTCTGCACCCTCAGCATCAGAAGGATCGGCGGACTCGGAGTCCTTCATGGAATCCTTGGCGTCCTGAGCAGCAGAGCCGGCAGCACCGGTAGCGTCGGACGCGGCGGACTGTGCGGCGTCGCCAGCATCCTTAGCGGCATCCTCAGCATCCGAGCAAGCAACGACACCCAGGGACAGGGTGGCGGCGGCGATACCAGCAGCGAAACGACGAGTCATCTTCTTCATTCTTAAACCTTTCTCTTCTAGTTGAGCACTGTTCTAAGTACTTTTGTTGAGAACGAAACCCACCGTAGGCGTAGCCAACACGTCTTGCCACCATCGAACCTGTGATTTGACAACAAAGCGACTTATTTATCGGCGTTTCCGCTGTTGAGAACCCCTATATCTTTTCGATAACGGTTTGGAAATCGAGCCCTTGTGAGACTTTCCTTGGGCCTTTCTGCGTTCTTGCTTAGCCTTTGCTTTGTCGCGGGCGCTGCGCTTCTCAGCTGTGTTGCGGGAGGAATTCCGCGTCCTTCCCTTTGCCACCCCGACGAAATCCTGAATCTCGTCACCATCATCAGCCCGGCGCCACACCAAAGCGATTTCTGTGCGCGCAACGGAAGGGTCCTCTAGCCCAAGTGCGACTACCTGCTTCTTGCTCAGCACCTTCAGCAGTGGTCGAGGCGCGATGGCCACGCCCACGTTGGCTGCCACGACCTGGAGGGCGGTGCGCAGGGCTGGAACGTCGACACTGCCGTCCCGCGCAATCCGGTAGTTCACAATCTCTTCGGCAACATCCGCTGGCGCAATGTCCTCCCCTACCTCCGCATAGACCGAGTCTTTCGGCACCGCAATACCAGGCGCCTCCTCATAAAGACGAACCACATGGAAGCTGTCATCAACCCGCGAATCTGGCAGGCGGGTGAGTGCGAGGTCTGCCTCATGCGCGAGAAGAACCGCCAGCGCATCATCGGCGTCGACGGTCACCAGGGACTCGGGGGAATGCGAGTCACGGTAGCGGCGAAACCACTTACCGGGTTCTGTACCAGTGGAAAAGACAAGGCGGAGCATGCACCTCATACTACGGTGCTGCTAGCGTGGTGAGCGTGACTGATACCCCGAATAAGGAAACCCCCAACAACGAAACCCAGCAGCCTTCCGGTACCGCCATGCGCGCACAAACCGCAGCCAAGAAGCTGGGCATCTACCTGCCGGCCACCCCGGAGGAGTTTCAAGCCAACGCAGTAACCCACGCGCAACTGCGCGACTTGCAGGAGAATCCGCCGGAATGGCTGGCTAACCTGCGTCGAGAAGGCCCCCACCCGCGCCCAGTGGTGGCACAAAAGCTGGGAATCTCCGTGACCGCGCTGAAGAAGAACGAGATGGACCGTCCTCTCACCACCGCGGAAATTAAAGAACTCCTCAGCGCGATGCCCGAGTGGCTCGAAGCCGCTCGGAAAGCTCACGCTGAGGAGCGCTCGAATGAGCTCTCCCAAGAAGAGTCAGGAGAGCGCGGGAAAGCTTAGACCAGCTTCCAATCCTCAAGACCGTCGTAGAGCGGGAAGTCTGCGGCGACCTTCTCCACGCGAGCGCGCAGCTTGGCGACGTCCGCGTCCTTACCGTTTGCTAGTGCAGTACCGATGACATCGGCCACCTCGGTGAAGGCCGCCGCGTCGAGGCCGCGGGTAGCCAAGGCCGGGGTACCGATGCGCAGACCAGAGGTAACCATCGGCGGGCGCGGATCATTCGGAACCGCATTGCGGTTCACGGTGATGCCAACCTCGTGGAGAAGGTCCTCCGCCTGCTGGCCATCGAGCTCGGAGTTACGCAAGTCCGCCAGGACGAGGTGCACGTCGGTACCACCGGTGAGGACGTCGACGCCCGCCTTGGTGCAATCCTCAGCGGTCAGGCGCTCAGCCAAAATGCGAGCACCTTCCAGGGTGCGCTCCTGACGCTCCTTAAATTCCTCGGTGGCCGCAATCTTGAGGGCGATAGCCTTTGCCGCGATGACGTGCATGAGCGGTCCGCCCTGCTGGCCCGGGAAGACGTTGGAGTTGATCTTCTTGGCAAAGTCCTGCTTGGCCAAGATGAGGCCAGAGCGCGGGCCACCAAGCGTCTTGTGCACGGTGGAGGACACAACATCGGAGTGCGGCACCGGGGAGGGGTGCAGACCGGCGGCCACGAGGCCCGCGAAGTGCGCCATATCCGTCCACAGGTACGCGCCGACCTCATCGGCGATGGAGCGGAAAGCCTCGAAGTCGATGGTGCGTGGGTAGGCGGACCAACCAGCAATGATCACCTGCGGCTTTTCTGCCAGAGCTTGTTCGCGCACCTTATCCATGTCGAGGCGCATGGTCTCCGGGTCAACCTCGTACGCGGCAACGTCGTAAAGCTTGCCGGAGAAATTCAGCTTCATACCGTGGGTCAGGTGACCGCCATGCGCCAAGGATAGGCCCATGATCTTGTCACCTGGCTGGATCAGCGAAGCCAGCACAGCAGCGTTGGCCTGGGCACCGGAGTGCGGCTGGACGTTGGCAAAATCAGCGCCAAACAGCGCCTTGGCGCGATCGCGAGCCAGATCCTCCACGACGTCGACGTGCTCGCAGCCGCCGTAGTAGCGGCGTCCCGGGTAGCCCTCTGCGTACTTGTTGGTGAGAACAGAACCCTGTGCCTGTAGAACCGCGCGGGGGACGAAGTTCTCCGAGGCAATCATCTCGAGGGTATCGCGCTGACGAGCAATCTCACCGGAGATAGCATCGAAGACCTCGGGGTCAAGATCGCGCATCTCCTGGTAGCGCACGTCTGAATTGTTCGTAGTCGTCATGAAAGCGTGGTGTCCCTTCCTAAAGATGGTCAAGATCGCCGGCAGTGCCCGCTCGCAGCACAACACCACCGGCTTGAGAAATCGCCGAAGCTAGTTCTACATCCTAACGCCCGCATCCCCCGCGCGGGGGCCTCTAGGAATCTTTTCATTCGGGGCAATTGCACTAGGCGCCCGATGCAGTGCGACAATAGTCGGCATGGCGCGAATGACCGATGCGAGCCCGTACCTCGATTTTGACCGTGATACGTGGCGTGCCCTACGTAAATCCATGCCACAGGTGCTCACGGCAAACGAGGTGGAAAAACTCCGCGGCATTGGTGACCGCATCGACCTCACCGAGGTAGCAGAGGTGTACCTCCCCCTTTCGCGTCTCATTCACATGCAGGTGGAGGCCCGCCAAAAGCTCACCGCAGCCACGGAGGCCTTCTTGGGTAACCCACCGACGCACGTGCCCTTCGTCATCGGCGTCGCTGGTTCCGTTGCCGTGGGCAAGTCCACGACAGCACGCCTGCTCCAAGTGCTCCTTGAACGCTGGGATTCCCACCCGAAGGTCGACTTGGTGACCACGGACGGCTTCCTCTACCCCACCGCCTACCTTAAAGAACACGGGCTAATGCAGCGCAAGGGCTACCCGGAGTCCTATGACCGCCGCGCACTGATGCGTTTTGTTACCGACGTTAAATCGGGCAAACCCCTAGTCACGGCCCCGCTCTACTCGCACGTGTCCTATGACATCGTCCCCGGGGAATTTCAGGAGGTTCGCCAGCCGGACATCCTCATCTTGGAGGGCCTCAACGTCCTACAAACCGGTCCGACCCTCATGGTCTCCGACCTGTTCGACTTCTCTGTTTATGTGGACGCCCGAGTCGACGACATTGAAAAGTGGTACATTGACCGCTTCCTCAAGCTCCGGCACACCGCTTTCCGCGAGCCGGGTGCGCACTTCGCCTCCTTCGCGGACATGACGGATGAGGAAGCCTACGTGCAGGCCCGAGAAATCTGGCAGTCCATCAACCTGCCCAACCTTATTGAAAATATTTTGCCCACCCGAGTGCGTGCTTCCTTGGTTCTACGCAAGGGCTCACACCATTTGGTGGAGCAAGTGCGGATGCGCAAGCTCTAGGCGGGCATTATCGGGCTAGCGCCCAAAGCGGCGTGAGCGCTGCGAATAATCGCGCAAAGCGCGCAAGAAATCTACCCGGCGGAATGCGGGCCAATACGTATCCGTAAACCAAATCTCTGAATAAGCAGCCTGCCACAGAAGAAAGCCGGAAAGACGCTGTTCACCGGAGGTGCGGATCACAAGATCTGGGTCCGGCAAACCTTTGGTGTAGAGGTTGCCCGTGATGGCCTCTGCCGTCACGTTCTCCGCAATCTCCTCAGCGCTCAATCCCTTTTCGGCTTCGCTACGAATGAGACTCTGCACGGCATCAACGATTTCTTGACGCCCGCCGTAGCCCACCGCGATGTTAACGATGACGCCCTGGTGATCTTCTGTGGCTTCAGCAGCGCACTGCATTTTGGCGGTAACCTGTTCAGGAAGCAGATCTAGGTGTCCCACGAGACGGATTTGGCAATCCAAATCGCCCTGGGAAAGGTGCGTGACAACATCAGAAATGATGTCAAAAAGCAGCTGCACTTCCTGCTCGCTGCGCTTCAAATTTTCCGTCGACAACAGGTAAATAGTGACGACCTCAATGTCAGTGCCTTGGCACCAAGAGATCATCTCACTAATTTTCCGCGCTCCCTGGCGGTGACCGTGGCTAATATCCGTAAAGCCCGCCTCGCGCGCCCAGCGGCGATTGCCATCCGCCATGATTGCCACGTGGCGTGGCTGCGGTTTGTTCTTAATCTCACGCGTTAGACGCGCCTCATACAGGGGATATAGGAGCTGGCTTAGGAACTTCACGGTGGGGAAACGTCCTCTGCGTTAAAAGATGGACTTCTTACTGTTATCGAGGATGCCGGCTTCCTTCATAGCCGCATCGACCGCCTCATCATCGAAAGGATCAATGCCGTGATCCTGCGCGAACATGGTACGGCGGCGGAAACGCGAGTAGCGGCGGTGAAAATTCCAGCCTGCGAAGAGGACGGCAACGCCCATCAGGGCAAGGATGAGCAAACCGATGGGCGAGGCCTTACCGAACTCTGGTCCTACCGGCCCGCTTTGGCTCCCCTGGGCGAGCAGGGCGACGTCATGCGCCGCGAAGTACAAAGCGTTCATGTTTTAAGCCTCCCCTACTTCCGGGATTCCCGCAAATAAATCATCCTCCGGCAGCGCCGTCGAAACGCGGGTCTTAGCCAGCTCAAATTCCTCCGTAGGCCAGTGCTCCTGCTGCACGGACACCGGAGTCGCAAGAAAGGCACCGGCCGGATCAATTTGGGTGGCGTGTGCGCGGAGAGCGTCCTCCCGATTTTGGAAGTAATCCGCGCACTCTACCTGCGTGGTCACTCGCGCCATGATGTCACCGAAAGCGGTATCCCACCGCGCAAGCATCGGCTCATAAGGGCTCACCTTTCCTTCCTCCACAAGGAGGTCGTGGAAAATCTTCATCCTTTGATACACAAAGCCGTGCGTGTAGTAGAGCTTCAGCGGCTCCCACGGCTCCCCCAATTCTGGGTGGTACGCGGAATCGCCCGCCTTGTCCCACGCCAACATAGACGCTCGGTAGACCATGAGATGATCCGGGTGTGGGTAGCCGCCGTTCTCGTCATAGGTAATGATGACGTGGGGGCGGAAGTCACGGATAATCTCCACCAGCTCTTGGGCTACCTCATCATCTTCCTTGAGAGCAAAGCAGCCCTCGGGGAGCAGGTCCTTAATATTAGGCGCAAGCGGGTTGCCGGGAAGGCCCGAATCCACGTGCCCAAGCCAGCGGTGTTGCACGCCCAAAGCGGCGGCCGCTTCCGCCATTTCCTCTCGACGAATACTGCCCATATTCTCAAGGACGCCAGGGCGGTCCATGGCCGGGTTGATAATATCCCCACGCTCACCACCGGTACAGGTGACGACGAGGACCTCCGCCCCTTCCGCAGCATATTTCGCGGTTGTCGCCGCACCCTTCGAGGATTCGTCGTCAGGGTGCGCGTGAATAGCCAAAAGGCGCTTTGTACTCACTGGGTGCTACATCTCCCTAGATTGCTTCTTTAAACAGACGCCCAGTCTAATGGATAGTAACTTCGCGGCGACCGTTGGATAGAATCAGACTCATGTCTGACGCCCAACCCGCTTCTCGCTCCGCACGTTCACAGTCTCGATACGGTTCCAAGACACGCACCCCGCGTACAGGAGGTTCCTGGACCAATCGGGCACTGGTGCTGGTGTTTTTGGCCATGTTTGTCGCGGCCATCGTCTTTGGCGTTCAGTACTTCCGCAGCCAGCAGAAGGTCAACGCAGATATATCCTATGTCACACACGAGATCCTCTCCGATGACTCCATGCGCATTTGGGTAGACATCACACGCAACCGCGTTGAAGAACCTGCTTATTGCATCGTGCAGGCTTTTGACTACTCCAAAGCGGAGGTCGGCCGCCGCGAAATTGCCGTGCCGGCCGGCGGCGAGTCTGCCCAGCGCGTCGCAGTGGACATCCCCACCAACCACCCGGCTGTCGCCGGTGGCGTCTACGGTTGTTCTGGAAATATTCCTTCTTATCTCGATACCAGCGCAATGGATACAGCGGGTGAGGCAACCGACAACTAAAAGCCCAGCTGTGCTAGTATGTTGAGCGTTCTGAATGGGCCGCGCCACCTGCACTTTTGCGCCCGTTCTTTGAGAAATAAAAGTGTTCATTAGAAACCGTATACGGAAGGTTGCACTATGGCTGAGCAGCAGAAGCAATACATCACCCCGGAAACCAAGGCCAAGCTCGAGGCCGAGCTGCAGGCCCTGATTGACCACCGCCCGGTCGTCGCCGCGGAAATTAATGAGCGCCGCGAGGAGGGTGACCTTAAGGAGAACGCGGGTTACGACGCCGCACGCGAGATGCAGGACCAGGAAGAGGCCCGCATCAAGCAGATCTCCGAGGTTCTGGCTAACTCCACCACCGAGCGCACCGCCGTCCAGGAGGGCGTTGCCCACATCGGTTCGGTGGTCCACGTTTACTACAACGGTGACGAAGAGGACCGCGAGACCTTCCTCATTGGTACCCGCGCTGCTGCTTCCGACAACAAGGACTTGGAGACCTACTCTGAGCAGTCCCCGCTGGGCGCTGCCCTTCTGGGTGCTGCCGAGGGCGAGACCCGCGAGTACACCGCGCCGAATGGCAAGACCTTGTCGGTGACCGTGGTCTCCGCTGCACCTTATGATTCCGCAAAGGCCGCAACTCCGCGCAAGTCCTAATTTATACTGCTCTTAGGTCACCGTTTTTCTGAGAAAGAGTTTTATCCCCATGAAGAAGTTCACTCGTTTCGCTGCTGCTGGTCTGGTTGTCTCTGCTGGTCTTACCCTTGCTGCTTGCCACCCGCCGAGCGAGCAGGATTCCACTGAAAAGGTCGACACCGGTGCTACCTTCACCGGTGAGGCCCCGGGAGCCGGCGCAGCCGAATCCTCCGAGTCTGCAGATGCCACCGACGTCGTTGGCACCGAAGCTGCCACCGAGACCGCAGTAGCTCCGGCTGAATACACCACTGCCCCGGTTCAGCAATAAGCTCAACGGCATCTTAAAGCAAGAGCGGCGCCCCGAATAATCCGGCGCCGCTTTTAGCGTTCTGAGGGCACTCCCCCTCCACCGCCTTGCACCTAGTTTTCTTCGCGGGCCCAATCCCCAATAACCCCTGGCAGCACCGCAGGGGCTTCGCCTAATAGGTCGCGGCGGTTGGGATCGCGCTCTACCTGCGTGGTAACGGACTTGATCCGCCGTTCGCCTTCTCCGCCACGCGCCATTCCGCCCATCGGGGGCATCATGAAGACGATGGCCGTGCCCTGAACTAGTTTCGGAACTGGTTCACACGGCTCTCCATCGGCCAAGAGAACCTGGGCGAAGCGCTTGAACACAAACGGCCGCGCTTGCCGACGCCAGACTTCCACGCCCACACCATCTACCACAACCCCGTACAGCGCCGACGAAGACATGGATGCCAGCAACAAAGACTCTATACTCCGGCCCATGCCTTTGGAGACAGCTACCAATCTGGCCCAGTTAGCGGCCGGCTTCACATTGTTACTTGCCGTCGGCAGTAACCTGCTGCCGTTTTGTCCGACTACTCCAACTTTGCCGTTGCGCTTGGTGATTCCTTGAAAACCTACTATATGAGGTTCTGTGGCGTTGCCTTACCGATTAAATGAACACGTTCCTTTCAAAAGCACGGAATCCAAAGCGTTACTCGCCGTACCAATTAAAGACTTGTGCTACCTTACGCAAAGTAAACACCGAATGATTCGAAGTAATGTTAATACCCTAAATACGGAGCCCAGTTTCTCCGCACTTCCTTGGTTACGAGGCTTGAGTATAATTACACGGACGACATTTAGCCTCATCGTAGAGCAATTCATGTATGGATTCATACTTTGCGCAAGGCAACCCAGGAATCGTGGAGTAAACGGTGAAATTTAAGAGTGAACAGGGCCGAGATAAGCTTCGCGGCGGGTACTATACGCCGCAACCAGTGGCGGAATTCCTCACACGTTGGCTTATAGACGGGGGCTGCAGTAGCATCCTCGAGCCTAGCTGTGGGGATGGAGCGTTTTTTAGAGCAATGGATACGCTAAACTTCCATCCACCCCTGATTCATGGCATCGAACGTGACCCAGACGAAGCAGAGAAAGCCAAGTCCGCAATGCAAGCCAAGTTGGACTTCACCGTCTATAGTGAGGATTTCCTTAAGTTCACCTCCTCCACAGAGTACGACGGTGTACTCGGGAACCCACCGTTCATTAGATACCAGTTTCTTGAGGAACAAACGCAAGAACTCGCTAAGAAGCTATACGATTCTCATTGTCTCCCTTTTACAAAGCATCTCAACGCATGGGCTCCATTCGTCGTAAAGTCTCTGGATATGCTTACCCCTGGAGGGCGTTTAGCAATGGTGATTCCCGCCGAGATCATGACCGTGTCTCATGCCTCCGGAATCCGCAAGTTTTTATTGGAGCAGTGCTCACGAGTACTACTAATCGATACGCAAGATTTAATCTTTGATGGCGCGTTACAGCGAACGATTCTCCTCTTCGCTGAGAAACAGGTGGATGGAAATTCAAACACTTGCAAACTAGCCACAGTTCACAAGAGCAATCTCGACTTCTTGGCTGGAGACCCCCGCATCGAATTTGACTACGCCGACTTCCGCACAGTGCCTGCCAGCCCAGAAAAATGGATGGCATCACTTCTGTCGCCAGATGAGATTTCAGCATATCAGCACATGGTTTCATCAGCTTCCGTGTCATATTTTGATGAAATCGCGACTGCTCAAGTTGGTATCGTTACCGGAGCGAATAAGTTCTTTCTTGTGACTGACGAAGTAGTGAATCAGTATGATTTGCATGCTTACGCTTACCCAATGTTTGGGCGAAGCAACCACATTCAAGGTGTGACATATTCCGAAGCCGTGCACCAAAACAACAAAAAGAATGGATACCCTACAAATTTCATCTATTTTCCAGCCACTGACAAGGAGCTTTTAGGTCCTGGAGCATCTAAATACGTCGATTACGGAGAGAGCCAAAACTTACACACACGATACAAAACCAGAATTCGTTCGCCTTGGTACGCTGTCCCGTCTGTTTATCGAACGTCGTTGAGCCTTCTAAAGAGATCGCATCAAGCACCTCGATTGATTTTCAATGAGATGGAAGCTTTCACAACTGACACTGCATACCGAATTTCCACTTCTCTCGACCCAGTTTCACTGACAGTGAGTTGGTTCAACTCACTTACTGTCCTAGGGGCCGAACTTCTCGGACGCAGCTACGGAGGTGGGGTGCTTGAGCTAATTCCTTCAGAGATTCGTAAACTTCCTATCCCATTTAACACTTTCAGCAGAGCAGACTTAGATCAATTGGATAACCAATTCTTGCTAGGTCGGCCTACCGAAGAAATTCTTGAACAACAGGACAAACTGGTTCTTGGCCGCGCTGGATTTAGCGAAGAAAATATCCGGCTAATTCAAACTGCAAGAAAACGTCTTAGCTCGCGCAGAATAGAAAGGTTGACCTAGAATGAGCGGCTTCGCTTCTGTCGAGGAGTTATGTCGTACCTACGCTGTCGGTCGGCAGACTTACGAATCCCCCACTGGCTACACCGAGGCTGAAACACGCAGCGAATTTATCGACGTTTTGTGGATGAACCTTGGTTGGGATGTACGTAATAGACACGGCGTGGCCCCATATAAGCGAGACGTAGTCCTTGAGAAGAACCAAAGACAACTCGGTAGTTCAGGGCAGAAACCTGACTATACGATCCGTATCAATGGTGAATCTCGATACAACATCGAAGCAAAGAAGCCCTCGGTGCCCGTTTTCTCGGATAAATCCGCTATTTTTCAAGCGCGGCGCTACGGATACACAGATCAACACGCAATTGTTGTTCTGACCAATTTTAGAGATCTTATTGTTTTCGACGCAACTGTACCTGTAGATGAGGGGCGCGATCATGCAGAGACAGCGCTACTTGCTAGATGGAACTATAAGGAATATGTAGACAGCTGGGATGAGATATCCGACCTTCTTGGAAAGAAGGCAGTCGGAACAGTCAATTGGGCTTTCTCTACCGCTGCAAGCAAACAAGACCTTCCCGCCGATAAAGCCTTTATAAACCACTTCAATAGTTGGCGAATGGAAATTGGCCAATCGATCCTAGAAAATTCCCCGTCGATTTCGGAGATCCACCTCAATGATGCTGTTCAACAGCTCTTAAACCGTCTCATCTTCATTCGCATGTGTGAAGACCGTGGAATTGAAGGAGAAGAAACGCTTCGCAAAGTTGTGACTGGAGACATTACGAATCTTCCGGCGCTCTTTGAAACGCTGCACACTCGCTATAACACCGGCCTGTTTGCCACTGTAAGCCCCAAATTCGATCCTGTAATTCTCACGGATTCTTCTGTCATCATTGATATCGTCAACAGACTGTACGCACCAAGAAGCCCGTTCTCCTTCGCAGTTTTAGACGCCGATTTCCTCGGTCTAGTCTATGAGGCCTCACTCGCGCAACATCTGATTATTAAAGACGGTGCTATTTCTCTAGCCCAAAAGTCGGAGTACAAAAATCGCGATGTTGTAACTACTCCGCAAGCGTTAGTAGATCGTACGGTTGCGGAGGCAGTTGCGCTTGTTCCGGAAAAGATTGAACGACCTACTGTATTAGATTTTTCAGTGGGATCTGGACGCTTTTTGCTTTCTACCTTTAACGAACTTGTTGCGAGGGAAACAGAGCGCAACATAAAAGCCGGTAATTATTCGGGGCTGATCAAGATCGGTCAAGACGAATGGAGACTGTCATTCAAAGCTAAGAGAGATTTGCTCACCCAGTGCTGTTTTGGAATCGATATAGACTATAACGCAGTTGAAGTCGCTCGTTTTAGCTTGATTGTCCATTTGCTTGACGATGAAATCAAAGCCACTCTTCCTACTGGCAGCAACATCTTGCCGGACCTAACCCAAAACATAGTTTGTGGAAACACGTTAGTCCGCCCGAGTCCCGACGCTCCAAGCTCAACTTCTGCACTGGACCTCGAATCAACAACGTTGCCACCGAGGTTCGACATGGTAGTTGGTAATCCCCCGTACATGAGCACGGAATCCATGCGCAAGTATGATCTCTTTGAGTTTAAATATCTCCAGGCCAACTACACCACTCCGTACAAACAATTTGACAAATATTTTGCTTTTGTCGAATTCGCGATTACTTGTGCTACAGCACAAGGTGTCATCGGCGTCGTAATACCAAACAAGTGGATGACAGTAGCTTCCGGGTCCCTTTTGCGGAAATTCGTTCTTGAGAACGCTACTCCCGTCTGGCTTCACAACTTCAGGCATCATTCGATCTTCGACGGAAAAATGATCTATGTGTGCGCAATAGTTTTGTCGAAGTCCAAGAGCACCAACGTGCGATACTCCGAACCGCGCAGTGTTGAAGAATTCTCTCTAGGCACATACGAGGTTTTCTCAACCCCACGAAATGAGATCTCTTCGCACCCCGAAGGCGAGTGGATCCTTCCCGCCAGTGAACGCGAAGCCGTAATTCTTAAAGGCCTAACCCAAAATTCGATCAGACTTGGGGATATCGTCGAGCCAAAGAACGGCTTACAGACTAGTCGAAATAAGGTCTTCATCATAGACAATTTCACGGAGCAGAAAGGCTTAGTCACATTCTGGAAGAAGGATCCGGATACAGGTAATTCAAAGAAATGGACCATTGAAAAGGGAATTACCAAGCCTTACCTCAAAGATTCAAAACGTGTGCAGTCGCACCATTCTGTGATGGCGGATTCTCTAATCCTCTACCCGTATACAGGAGGCGGTCTCCAAAAGGTTGAACCTGTGTCCATGGAACAGATGAAGGAAGAGTTTCCCCGCGCTCTGGAATACTTAACGGCTTACAAAGACTCCCTTGAATCTAGGGACAAACAAGCCAAACTAATGATGCAAAAAACTGGACTGTTCTACGTTTTCGGGCGATGGCAGGCATTTGAATACTGTCTTGAGAAGCCAAAGATTTTTTACTCAGTAAACCAGCGCGGAAACAAGTACGGTATCGATCTGACCGGAATCGCTTATCAATCTGGTGGTACTGCTGGTGAGGTAGCTTTATACCCAAAGAGTGCTGACTTTTCACTCGAGTTCGTGCTTGCGTTACTCGATCAAGAGGAAATTGAGTTTTTCTTGACCAAACGCGGCAGCCCATTCCGCGGCGGTTTCTACTCCCGTGGAACTGACGTCATCACCGACGTTCCTGTACCAGATTTGGATTTTTCAAACCCGGATCACGTTGATTTCCACGACAGTGTGAGAGAACTCATGATCAAGCTACGTAAGTTATCCGACAATGATCACTCGGTAGCTCCGCGAGATAAAGTGCGACATATTACATCAAAAAAGGAACTACGCGCAGAGATAAGACAGAAATTCCTCGATTGGTGGCACTTCTAATTTTGCTAGCTCTGGGGCGACTCAGTTAAGGCGCGTGTGACTTTTTGGGGGCAAGTCGCCCAGACTCCTCTACTATTCGGCGATTTATCCGAATTGGCAACTTTCATAGCAACTACAGCGCCAGCCTAAATTCCGAATAAATAGGCTTCGCGGACTGTTTATAAAAGTCACCTTCGACGAAAACAACGACGTCTGAGTGAGGTGCACCGCTTTTGTTAGATCGAAGATTGATGCCCGATGATGCTATAAAAACACCCAGAAACCGGGGCTGAGACCACAGAGTTTAAGATTCTCACCCCGGTTCCCAAAATTAGCATGAGACTAACTAGTCCCTGAAGTAGCTCAGCAGACGAAGAATCTCAGTGTAGAGCCAGACCAAGGTCACAGCCAGACCAAGAGCGATACCCCAGGCGTACTGAGCCGGAGCACCCTGACGGATAAGGCGATCAGCTTGGTCGAAGTCCGTCATGAAGGACAGCGAAGCCAAGACAATGCAGACAAGGGAGAAGATGATGGCGAGCATGCCGCCATCACGCAGCGGGTTGAAGCCGAAGAAAATAGCACCCAACATGTTACCCAGCGCCAACACTGCCACACCGGCAATAAGGCCGAACATGATCTTGTTGAACTTCGGGGTGACCTTGACCGCACCGGTCTTGTAGACCATCAGCATACCGATGAATACGCCTACAGTGCCCATAATGGCCTGCCCAATGAGCGCCATGCCATCGGAGTTACCGAAGGATACGCCGGCGAACATGAGCGAGAATCCGCCCACGAAAAGGCCCTCAAACACGGCGTAAATCAACGTCACCGCAGCAGAGCCAAACTTCTTTCCAAAAGTTGAGACGAGGACAGTAACGAAACCGCCTAGCGCACCAACCAAGGTAAGGATCATCGCAATGCCCGGGTTAACCAACTCACCGATGGCAAAGTTGAGTACGGCCATAACAATAATGACGCCAAGAGTAATACCAGTCTTGGTCACGACATCATCAACCGTCAGCGGACGATCGGCGCTACGGTTTCCCTGGTTAAACGGATTGTCGCTCTGACCGTAGGGGTTAACCTGGGTCTGACTTTGGCTGGACGAGAGGGAACTCATGACGGGGTTGCTAGAACGCACGCGAATCCCGATTCCTTTCACAGTCGTTCTCTAAAAAGCTGCCACTCGGGGCTGCCTTGTCTTTCATTTCACTAGGATCAACGCTTCCCATTGCTAGGAAGTTCCCAAAAATCTCAAAATTCGCAAAAGTTATCCACGTTTAACCGTGATCCATCGACAAGGGCAGCTTCTGGCTGCTGGTAGGCGTAGCAGTAATAGGTGTGCGTAATTGTTATCTCTTCACTCGTTCCCCGCATACCTTGCAAAAGGATTTTTATCAACACCTGGCAATTCCTCCCATGAAAGAGGACAACCCACCTAATGGAGTTTTGATTAGTGATCACCGCATTGAAGGCTTACTTAGCGCATGTAGACGCTGATCCCGCTTCCGCCCCAATGAGTACCAGCATCTCAAGTACCACCGAAGAATCCCCACATATATGAACTATTGATTTCACCAAGCTGTCAATCACGTCTGAGACGACTCAATCTGAGCCGGTTTTTCCTGAGACCGACGCGCCCATAGCCGAGCAGGCGCCAGCGGCGCACACCGTTATTCAATGGTTCAAGGACACACTCGGCCCGGAACGACGATCTGACGGCAGCGTCCCCTATTCCCAACGCTCGGCAGCGAGGAGCACCTTGAGTCCAAGCGAAACATTCGTCGTGTCCCCACCGAAGCAACAGCAACTGTCGCAACCGAGGCTAAGGGCACAAGGCCAGACTGATTGGGCTAAATGTCTTGAGTTCAGTGAGCGCAAACAGCAATGCCGACAAGCGCTGGGCCAGATGGAGATTGAACAGCGCTGAAACCAGGGACAAAAACGAAACAACGCCGCGATGATGTCGCGAAACTTCAAATGGTGCCCCAGTGGCTGGTAGAAGGGGCTCGAGTTAGCGCCAAAAGCTCCATCTTCGTCGCGCCGCCTATCTCACAAATGCAATAAGGGAAGGAAACCTTAAGGAGGCACCCTCAGAGATTTTCTGGCTCAACGTCAGTATTAAGCTTCTGTGCCGCCAAGCGTCGCCGTTGCAATTCGTCTGCTCTTAACGCATTCTCCCAGTGATAGACCAATTGCTGAGACACTTGTACGCAGCCAAACACTGACCACAAAATCAAAATGAACGGGACCGAGGTCAGAGCCCAAACCCACCAAGAACTCGCTTTAATAACCGGCAACAAGTTTGCAGCTACTAGTCCTGATGCTGATGCACACGCCGAAATCTGTGCCACAAGCCTAAAGGGACGGGCAACTCCTGAAACACCGGTCTTCGTCTTGCCAAGCAGCTCTGCGTAAGCTGGCGAAACCACTCCGACAAGCACTGCCATCGCTGTAAGAATAAGAGTGGCAATGCCCGCTCCAACACCCGCGATTCCCAAGAATATCGACTGCAGTCCTTCACGGCTGTCAAGAACAAACGCGGGAATTGAAGCCGTCGCCACGCCGGTCAAAAGTCCGAGAACAAAGTCGTAGGACAAAAGCACGCTGCAAACTTGCCCGCGGTCCTTCTTCACAGTCCTACCCATAGCAATCCCTTACTCCGACTAATCTATTCGACGTGATACATCCGCAATAGCTGTATTCGAAATCTCCCCATCATCGTTCACAGTTATCTCAATTGCTTCTTCCTCAGCGCCAGCCAGCGAAGAGTACTTTGTTTCTACGGTATCCCCGTTGGCGATACGTCGAGTGCCAATAAAATCCGCTTCCCCGTACCCACGGTCCGTGTGCATTTGTGTCTCCCTAAGGAACTGAGAGCCAAGATCAAGGCCTTCGCTCGATGACATCTCTAATGCTACGACTTCGGCTTCGGCATTTTCCATAATTGCTTCAAGACTCTTTGCTTCGCCGTAATGCGGATTAGGTTTCCTTAGCTTATATTTGGCTCGAATTATCTTGTCTACGGTCTTCTTCCAGGATTCAAAATCTATCGATCGCTTTAGTGGGCTAACAGTCCACTTTTCGCCTTCAAGAGACAACAGCGCACGTATAGCCCCTAAAGCACTAGTGACCGAAACATGTGCAGTCGGCTGTACAGCCAACTTAAGGGTGTCAAGATTCACCGCAAACGTCGCAGACGACCCATCCTTAAATTCGACCTCCTGAAAATCAAGCTCGTCCTCGTCCCAAACCTCGGAAGTCTTTGGGCGATTGACGAACCCTAACTTACCGATTAAGACGCTACCTTCCTGCTCTACTTTTCCAACTCTCCAGATACGCCCAAACCGCTGTACGCCGCTACCTTGCGAAAGCGCATTCGCCACCCGTTGTCCATTGCTTTCTTTTGACAGAAACGGTTCAACAGGAGGTTCAATTTGGACCTTATAGACTTTGACAGTTTTCGACGGCATGAGAAAGAGTGTAGCCCTTGAAAACGCTTGCATTGGGGTAACCGCACCTCGGCAATAGGACTACTCCAGCAGTCGAATTCAAAATTTCTGAGCCCGCCCGCTGCATTGGAGAAACGAAATCCCCTTTTTACCCATTCCTATAGCAGCTTCGGGGCAATTCTCTATCCCCCCTTGATACCCTTCGTCACTGATAAACCTCGGATTAAGTCTTTACTTTTTCTTCTCTAGAAAAGATTCTCAACGAAGTGGAATCGGCTAACCGTCCCAAAGTGCCAAGAAATGCTTTAACAAGTCGACTATCAAGTGCAGGCTTGTGGTTACCATCTATGCGGCCTACGACGTCGCAGACCATCTGGTGAAACAAGTGAGTGAAGTGCTAATCGTCCAGGTCTGAATTAGTGCTGAGGCCAATGTCTGCAGCGATGCGGAGCTGTTTGACTGGGACTTGGGGGATGCGGCAATAGGGTTTGTGGAATGTGCCGTGACGATTGTTCGCCACTGATCAAACCACTGTGTCAGATTGTGGTGCTCAGCCGGCGTCCTACTAGCTCCAAGTGGCGCCCCAGTTATGCCCCCAGTGGTGCCCCCAGTGGGACTCGAACCCACACTGAATCGATTTTAAGTCGACTGCCTCTGCCGATTGGGCTATGGGGGCCAAACCGTGCCCACTTATCTTAGGGCACGGATAGTCATGAACTGAAAATAGGGTCGGCTTCTGCGTAGCCTTCCGGCCTTAGCCCGCTAATTTTGCTGCAAGGCCAGTAATGATGCCATCGAGGATGTCCTTCTCACTGATGAAGAAAGAACGTGCCTCGCTATTGCGTTCAATCATCGTCATGATGCCCTCGACTGCCACGCATCCACCGCCAATGACATCCGCGCGTCCAGGGTGGATGACGGGGTTGAGAGCGCGAACATCCGAAGGCAGACCAATCATCTGTCGGGTGAGCACCCGCAGGGCGTCGAAACGCAGCTCGGAGCCATGAATGGAATCGGCATCGTAGCGCTCCATTCCCTGGGCCAGCGCGGAAAGAGTCGTAAACGTACCGGCGCAGCCAACGAAGGTCAGGGCTTTATCGATAGGAACGATCTTCTCGACTTCGGCCATGCGCTCAGCCACATAATCCGTAGCGATCTCAATTTCCGCTTCGGTGGGCGGATCATTGCGCATGATGCGCTCGGTAAGACGCACACATCCCATTTGTGCCGAGTGGGAGCCGAGAATCTCACCGTCGATGGTGCCAACGACGAACTCCGTCGAACCACCACCCAAATCGATAACGCAATATGGGCCCTCTTCAGAATGCAGATCCCCCACCGCGCCGGTAAAGGACAGCAGTGCTTCCTCCTCGCCGGAGATAACCTCCGCACGAGCACCAGACTGGACTTGACCGAGCAGTTCCTCAGTCATGTCAAAGAATTCGCGGTGATTTTTGGCATCGCGGGTGGCTGAGGTGGCCACCATCCGCACGCGCTCAACCTTCTCAAACTTCATCTGTTTGACGTAGCCCTCGAGCGCCGCGCGGGTCCGCGCAAGGGCCTCTGGTTCAAACTCGCCGGTGGCGTCGACGCCCTGTCCGAGACGAACGATCTCCATCGTTCGGGAGATATCGCGGATCTTTCCATCTTCCTGAATCTCACTGATAAGCAGGCGGATGGAGTTGGTTCCGCAGTCGACAGCAGCGACGCGTGTCATAAGGCTAGCCTTTCTCTTAACCGGCGTTAGAAAAATCGAACTGGGCCATATCAATGCCCAGGTCCCCCACGGTGGGCCAATCCTCTGGGATGGCGCTTCCTCGAAGTTTACCGTGTTCTGCGGCCATCGCTACGGCTTCGGTGCCGAAACGTACGCGGCCTGGCCCCTCCGCCAGGGCGTACGCAATGAGGACGTGAAGGCACTTCACGCGCTCAGGCATGCCACCACCGGAAAAGTCAGTACCTAGGTCTTCCATGGCGTTGCGGGTTGCCAGGTAGTGTTCATGCGCGGCTTGATAATCCTTCTGCAGGTCCTCGTCCTCTGCAAGGCGCTGCTCCATCCATTTCATGACATGGGCAACCTCAAGGCGCGATGCCTCAGCAGTCAAGCGCGGATCGGTGAGGTAATAAAGGGTGGGAAACGGGGTGCCGTCGGGAAGCTTAGGCGCGGTCTTAATCACCGCCGGGGCTCCGTCCGGAGTGCGGTATGCAATGTCCACGACGCCGCGTGGGGTGCGGCCCAGTTGTTCGCGGACGACTTCAAGATCAGCATCGGTCACGGTCATAGGAACCATTGTGACACGGAGGAATGGTTGAGTCCTATTCAGCAGGGGCCTGCGGTTGATTCTCTGCTTCTTCCGCTACAGAATCCCACAACACCGCGTACCACTCGCGGTCATCGGTATCCTCGCGGCGCTCCGAGGTTACCGTGTCACCTGAGTCCATGCGCGGATCCATAATGCGGAAGGCCGTTTCACCCTCATCCATCACACCGAACCGGCGACGCGCCTCTTGCTTGACGTACTCCTCCGAGTTGTACTTATCAATCTCGGTGAGGAGCTCATCCTTATGGGCCTGCTTGGCGGAAATAGAGCTTTCTAGGCGGGCAATTTCTGACTGGCCGTGGTAGTAATTGCGCAGCGGGACAGCAATGGATAACAAGACTACGAGAATAACGGCAATGATCACACCGACGCCCAGAATGTCCAGGCCTTTAGGCTGGACCGGGGTCTTCTTCCGCTTGGTGCGCTGCGCATCGCGGGCACGCGTGTGTACCGGAACGGTGTTCCGGCGCTTCGTACGAGGAGAAATAGTGCGTGCCATCGGGAAGCCATTGTATCCCGGACCGGCCCCAGTACTGTGCGGCGCGCGTCGTGTCTCACAAATAACACGTGTCACAGAAGTTCAAAGTCCGTTCCGGTACGTGTGCCGCGTCAACTTGGGCTCTGCGGCTGCCCTCCCAACGCAAAAGGTGCCACAGTTTCCTGTGGCACCTTCTGAACTAGCGCTAGCTCAGCGGACAGTCCGAGAAGACTGCCACTAGAAGCTAGTGGCAAACTTAGCCCTGGAAGCGCGGAAATGCGGAGCGGCCGGCGTAAACAGCGGCATCGCCCAGCTCCTGCTCAATACGCAGCAGCTGGTTGTACTTGGCTACGCGCTCAGAGCGGGCCGGAGCACCCGTCTTGATCTGGCCACAGTTCAGGGCGACTGCGAGGTCAGCAATGGTGGTGTCCTCGGTCTCACCGGAGCGGTGGGACATCATGGTGCGGTAGCCGTTGCGGTGAGCCAGCTCGACGGCATCAAAGGTCTCGGTCAGGGTACCAATCTGGTTGACCTTGACCAGCAGAGCGTTAGCAGCCTTCTTGTCGATACCCTCCTGGAGGCGTGCCGGGTTGGTGACGAAGAAATCATCGCCGACGATCTGAACCTTGTCACCGATAGTCTCGGTGAGCTTCGTGTAGCCCTCCCAGTCATCTTCCTGCAGCGGGTCCTCAATGGACACGATCGGGTACTTAGCAACGAGCTCCTCGTAAACCTTGGCCATCTCCTCAGCAGTGTGCTCGCCGCCCTCGAAGTGGTACTTACCGTCCTTGAAGAACTCGGAGGAAGCAACGTCTAGTGCCAGAGCAACGTCCTTGCCCGGCTCGAAGCCAGCCTTCTTGATTGCGTCAACGATGAGGTCGAGCGCTGCCTTGGTGGACTCGACAGACGGAGCGAAGCCGCCCTCGTCACCCAGACCGGTGGACAGGCCCTTGTCCTTGATGACGTTCTTGAGTGCGTGGTAAACCTCAGTGCCCTGACGCAGCGCCTCGGAGAAGGACTCCGCGCCAATCGGAGCGATCATGAACTCCTGGACGTCCACGCCGGAGTCAGCGTGGGAGCCACCGTTGAGAATGTTCATCATAGGAACGGGCAGGACGTGGGCGTTCGGGCCACCGACGTAACGGTAGAGCGGCAGGCCAGCGGACTCGGCAGCGGCCTTAGCTGCTGCGATGGAAACGCCCAGGATGGCGTTGGCGCCGAGGCGAGACTTGTTCTCAGTGCCGTCCAGCTTGATCAGGGCCTGGTCAATGAGACGCTGGTCATCGGCCTCGAAGCCGGCAAGTTCATCAGCGATCTCTTCGTTGACGTTCTCAACGGCCTTAAGAACGCCCTTGCCCAAGTAGCGGTCACCACCGTCGCGCAACTCGTGAGCCTCGTGAACACCGGTGGAAGCGCCAGACGGAACGCCGGCCACACCGCGTGCACCATCGTCGAGGAAGACTTCAGCCTCAACGGTGGGGTTGCCGCGGGAATCAAGAATTTCGCGTGCCATTACGTGGATGATGTCAGCCATGCTGCTTTCACTCCTATAGAGCCAAATTGATCTTGGTTTGTGTTCTGGGAGGTGCTCCCAAACCACCTGCAGCCAATTGTTCCAGAAAACTTCGGAACGTGTCGGGCTTAAACGGACAACGTGACAAAGATCTAGGAAGAGACTAGGACGTCGCAGGCTGTTCAATGGCGTAGGAATTTGCCGCTGCCGCCACTTTACGCAGGTAGTCCTCCGATTGGTTGTAGTTGAGGACGGCTGAGCGCCAGCCTTCCGGCGTGGAAAGGTCCCTATCCCCAAAACACAACAATGCGGCGGCACCTAGCGCAGCATCATCAATCTGGTTGGGATCAGCCACCCCATCGCCATTGGCATCACGACCTAAATGCTCCCACGAAGAAGCGATAAATTGCATCGGTCCGACGGCGCGATCAAAGTCGGTATCGCCGTCAATCACGCCGCCATCACTATCCGGAACCATGGTGGTGTTGTTCGTACCATCGAGAGGTATACCCACGATGGGTGGGTCGGGGTAGCCGTTCTCATCGAGTGTAGAACGGTGAAAGAGATTGCCGTTATAGGTCCCGTGACGGCTTTCAACCCAACCGATCCCCGCAAGGGTATTCCAGCGCAGATTACAGTTCGGCCAGGACTCCCGCGCAATCAACTCCGCATTGCCATAGGCCCGCAAGGCTTGATCGGGGATGCTGGTGGCATCAGCAAGCTGGTCGGACCACCACGTCAATTTATCCGCCGTGCGCCCCGGACCGTCGACATCAATATTGGGCACTTCTGCCCCGCCGACCGGTGGAAGATCCTCTGGGACAGGGGAAAGCTGCCGGAACGGGGATGGCTTATCCAGGAAGGAAAGACTCCAGGCCACCAGGGAAATGATCAGAATGATGGCTAAGACAATTCCAAGGCCACAGCCCCCGATCCTCCTAAGCCCCTGCGTCATAAAGGTGAATACTACAGCCCGTTGCGCGAAGGGGGTCTAGCGACACAGAGGGCGCAACGAGGCGACTATATAGGCACGACCTACGAAATTTGCGAACCAAAAGTTATGTCAAAATGTTCCCACGCGTAACATTCTGCGCTACACTGCAGCGTTGAACAGAGAGCCGAGGCCCCGCTGGTGCTCCACGTTCTATCACTGTCCGTTCTAGAAACGTGCTTTTCTCTTAGTCAAGGAGTTCCATGTCCATCCGTCGTATCCTCGCTACTGCTTCCGCCATTGTTACTCTGGGTGCCATCGCACCCGCTACCGCCTCCGCCGCTTCCCTCACTGAGCTGGGCGGCTTCCTTTCCCAGGGCATCCAGTCGGCTGACTGCAACACCCTGCGCAGCACCCTCACACTCATCGATCAAAGCACCGAAGGCGAGCTTCTGACTCCGGATACCACCCGCAACCAGCTTTCAAAGAACCTCACTGCACTGGGCAACTCCAAGGAGCTCGGTCCGCTGGCTTTCGCCGCTGTGAAATACGCCGGCCAGACCGCTGACCGCGCTCTCGAGTGCAAGATTGTCAAGGAAGACACCATCGCCACCGGCGGCACGGGCCTGTCCTCCAAGATTGCGGACTACGCTCCCCTACTGTCCTCCATGATCCAGAAGGGCTAGTCCTTCTTTTCTCGGGCCTTACCTTCGGCCCACAAGCGCTCCTGTTCCTCTACCCCCACGATGTCCTCTGAGCCATCAAAAAGGTAGGGCGCGCGGGAGCGCATTTTGTTGACGAAAGACATCGCAACATCATCAAGGTTGAAGGCCCCACGGCGTGCCGCGATTTCGGCGTGGAAGAGGATCTGCAGGAAGACATCGCCCAATTCCTTCAGCAGCTCAGCATCCGAAGCATGTTCCCGCACTGCCTCGGCAAACTCAGCGGACTCTTCCTCCATATATGGCAGCAGGGTCTCGTGGGTTTGATCGCGCTCCCACTCCCCTATGCGCCGCGCGCGCATCATCACCTCGCGCGCCTGCCACATCGGATCCTCCAAGGAAGGAGCGAGGATGAGCTCCGCGTGGGCGTCGATAAGCGCGCGCACCTGCGGATGGGAGGGGTCCGTGCTCACCACAACACCGTGGCCTGCAGGATCCTCACCGCTCAGTAACTGGTCGAAGTCCCAGCGAACTTTCACAGGAACTTCATCGGTAAAAACAACAGGTCCCTGCAGTTTTCCAACGGCCTCCATGGGTATTAGGGTGGGCCAGCGCGGATCTAACAACAGGACAGTCATAAGCAACGAGTATAGGTCCCGGGCCCGATGAACATTCGCTGCAGTTGCACAAAAGCCCGCCTAAAGGGGTACTTTTAACCAATGACCACTTCCAATCTCACCGAATCGCCGCGCACGCACTCCGTGACGCTGTGGACGCTCGTCGCGCTCATCATCGGTTCCACGGTGGGCGCCGGAATCTTCTCTCTTCCGCAAAACATCGCCTCCGTGGCCGGCCCTGGTGCCATGCTCATCGGCTGGCTCATTGCTGGCGTGGGCATGCTCTCTGTTGCCTTCGTTTTTCAGATCCTGGCTCACCGCAAGCCACATCTCGACTCCGGCGTGTACTCCTATGTCCGTGCCGGCTTGGGTGATTTCATCGGCTTTACCTCTGGTTGGGGCTACTGGCTCGGCTCCGTGATGGCGCAGGTGGGCTACGCCACCCTATTTTTCAACACTATCGGCCACTACGTCCCTTTCTTTGACGCCGACCACCGCTGGGTTTCTGCCATCGCAGTGTCTTTGTTGTCCTGGGGTATCTTTGCTGTTCTCGCACGCGGGATTAAGCAGGCGGCCATCATGAACATGGTGACGTCCGTAGCCAAGATTGTGCCCATCCTGGCCTTCATCATCATCCTCGCTTTCGTGGGTTTTAGCTGGGACAAGTTCACCTTGGATATCTGGGGCAAGACTTCCGATAAGTCCCTCTTCGAACAGGTACAGGGCATCATGCTCTTTACCGTGTGGGTCTTCATCGGCGTAGAGGGCGCATCCGTGTACTCGAAGCAAGCCCGCACCCGTTCCGACGTCGGCCGTGCCACCGTCATCGGCTTCATCAGCGTCTTGGCGCTGCTGGTCTCCGTGTCCACGCTGAGCTTCGGTGTACTCACCCAGGAGGAGCTCGCCGCGCTGCCGGATAACTCGATGGCCTCCGTGCTCACCGCCGCCGTGGGTGAATGGGGTGGTGCGCTCATCTCGCTTGGTCTGTGCCTTTCTGTGCTTGGTGCCTACGTGTCCTGGCAGATGCTGTGCGCGGAGCCGATCGTCATGATGGCTGTCGATGGCCTTCTCCCCCGCAAGATCGGCACCGTGAACATTGCCGGCGCGCCATGGGTAGCGCAGCTGATTTCCACGCTGACGATTCAGCTCTTCGTCATTATCTTTTTCCTCAACGAGACCTCTTATAACGCCATGGTGCAGCTAGCTACAATCATGTACCTGCTGCCCTACATCTTCTCCTCGCTGTATCTAGTTCTCTTGGCCGTGCGCGGCAAGGGCCTAACGCACCCACATGCCGGGGTGCGTTTCGACATCTCGGGCCCGGAGGTGAGCCGCCGCGACAACCGCCGACACTTTTTCATCGGCTTGGTCGCCTTCATCTACTCACTGTGGCTCATCTACGCTGCTGACCCGGTCTACGTGCTGCTTGGTGCACTGGCCGTGGTCCCCAGCATGATTCCTTACGTGGCTACCCGCCTGTACAAGAAGGAACGCGTATTCAACACTTTTGAGTGGTTCGTGGTGGCACTGGTGATTATCGGCGCGGTGGCCGCGGTGTGGGGCTTGGGCACCGGCCGTTTGGTGCTTTAGAAGGCCTCGGGTTCCGAGCGATGTGACAGTACTGCATACGCGATGCAGCTGGTCAGCCAGAGCACGTGGCCGATGGCGCTGATAACGAGGAAAATGCCGCCGGTAATTTCGGCCGCTTCCTCGTTGCCGGACCACCACGTCGGCACGGTGGCTGGCCCAATGTCCCCGAAATCGGGCAGGTTGGCATTGCCCACAATGAAGCCGATAAACAGCAATGCCATTGACACCCACGCCCACTCCAACCGGCTTGGGTAATCAGCGCGGATGAATAGCGGGAGTAACCCGAGCAACACCCAAATGCCAACTAGGAAGATCCCAAACATCACCAACATGAAGGTGAGCCAGCCGCCATTCTCACCGCTGAACTTGATAACCAGGGAGACGGGGATACTGAACAACGCCGCGAACATCCACACCACCATCATGATGATTCGGGGATTAGCTCTACTCGGCCCACTGTGGTTGTTCGCGGCGTTCATTATTTTTCTCCTACGCTAATGACGTTCTTTTTAGTCTTAGCACCGCTGACGTCAACGCGCTCGGGTTCGAACATCGATGCCAAGAAATCCGCCATCCACTGCAGGAGTTCAATGTCTCGCAGCTTGGGGTCGGTGACATTGCGGCCAGCCTTGGGGAAGTTGAGCTGGATGGCCTTGGCCGCCGCGCGGTAATTGGAGCCCGGGAAGAGGCGTTTGAGGCGTACCTGTTTGGAATCTGCCAGCTCCACCGGGTGAACCTTGATGCGGGTGCCCTGCACGGTAATATCGCTGACCCCGGCCCGGCGGGCCTGGTGGCGCAGGCGCGCTACCGCGAGAAGGCGTTCCACAGGCTCCGGGACAGGCCCGTAACGGTCCTGCATTTCTTCCACCACGTGTGCCAGGTCCGCGTTGTCCTTGGACGTTGCAAGCTTGCGGTAAACCTCCAGGCGCAGCCGCTCGGAGTTGATATAGGACTCCGGAATATGTGCGTCCACCGGCAGGTCGATGCGGATTTCCTTTGGCCCTTCGTCCGTGACCACGGGGGTCTCACCGCGGGCAAGCGCTTTGAAGGTCTCTACGGCCTCGCCGACGAGGCGCACGTAGAGATCGAAGCCCACGCCGGCGATGTGGCCGGACTGCTCGGCGCCCAGCACGTTGCCGGCACCGCGCATCTCAAGGTCCTTCATGGCCACTGCCATACCGGCGCCCAGATCGTTGTTCTGGGCGATGGTGGCCAAGCGGTCATAGGAGGTCTCCGTCAGCGTGGCGCCCTTCGGGTAGAGGAAGTAGGCGTAGCCGCGCTCGCGGGAGCGGCCCACGCGCCCGCGCAACTGGTGCAGCTGGGATAGGCCCATGTGGTGGGCGTTTTCCACGATGAGGGTATTCGCATTAGCGATATCCAAGCCGGTTTCCACAATGGTGGTACACACCAGGACGTCGAATTCGCGGTCCCAGAAGCCTTGGACGGTGCGCTCAAGCACGTCCTCGTTCATCTGGCCGTGTGCCACGACGATTCGGGCTTCCGGCACTAGGTCCCGCAGTTCGCGTGCTTTCTTTTCGATGTCAGCGACCTTGTTGTGGATGAAGAAGACTTGGCCGTCGCGCAGCAGCTCACGGCGGATGGCCGCGGCGACCTGCTTGTCTTCGTACGCACCCACATAGGTCAGGACCGGGTGACGGTCCTCCGGTGGGGTCAAAATCGTAGACATTTCACGGATGCCCGCCATGGACATCTCCAAGGTGCGCGGAATCGGGGTCGCGGACATGGTGAGCACGTCCACGCTGGCCTTCAGCGCCTTGATGTGCTCCTTGTGCTCCACGCCAAAGCGCTGCTCCTCATCCACCACAATGAGGCCTAGGTTCTTCCAGTGCACGCCTGTTTGCAGCAGGCGGTGGGTGCCGATGACGATATCCACGGAACCATCCGCCAAACCGGCGAGAATCTCCTTGGACTCCTTGGCCGAAGTAAAGCGCGAGAGCACCTCGATATCCACTGGGAAGCCCTGCATGCGCTCGCGGAAGGTATCGGCGTGCTGTTGCGCCAGCAGGGTCGTGGGCACAAGGACCGCCACCTGCTTGCCATCTTGCACCGCCTTGAAGGCTGCGCGCACTGCCACCTCGGTCTTGCCGTAGCCCACATCACCGACGACCACGCGGTCCATCGGCACCGTGGATTCCATGTCTTCCTTGACGGCATCGATGGCCAGCATTTGGTCTTCCGTCTCGATGAAGGGGAAGTTATCCTCCATCTCCGCCTGCCACGGGGTATCGGGCCCAAACTGGTGGCCCGGTGCTGCCTGGCGCTTGGCATAAAGCTCCACCAGCTCACCGGCGATCTCGCGCACTGCGGCGCGCGCCTTCTTCTTAGTGTTCTTCCAATCCGAGCCGCCCATCTTGGACAGCGTCGGTGCCTCACCGCCGGTGTATTTGCTTAGCAGGTCCAGCGAATCCATGGGTACCCACAGCTGGTCGGCAGGCTGCCCGCGCTTGGATGCCGCATACTCCAGCACGATGTACTCGCGACGGGAGGTCTCATCACCGGATTGGACGGTGCGCTCTGCCATCTTGAGGAATTTACCGATTCCATGGGTCTCATGCACCACGTAGTCGCCCTGCTTCAAGGCGAGGGGATCCACGCGGTTGCGGCGCTTTGCTGGGCGACGCTTCGCCCCCGCAATATCGCCCACACGGTTACCCGTGAGATCCGTTTCCGTGATGACGACCAACGGCAACACCTCAGCGTCCTTGAGCTTACGCACCTTCGGGAACACCAGACCCGCATGGGACAAGGCCTGGTAGAGGGTGACCTCACCAGGGCTCGGCTCCCACCCAGGAGTGGCCACCTTGGTGGGAATGCCCTTTTCCGCGAAGCGCTCCACCATGCGTTTGATCGCACCCTGCGCAGGGGCAATGAAGGCGGCACGTCCGCCGGCGGTAGTGTGCGCCAGAAGCTGCGCCATCATGGCATCTATCTCTGGGATATCACCACGCGGAGTAGGTCCGGGCTCAAAGTCCAGTGGCAGGGTCTCCGATTCGGCGGCGGCGAACATCCCCGGCGGGGCAAAAGTCCACAGCGGGGCCTCGATATTCCGGCATGTCGCCTCAAGGGACTCATAGGAGCGGTAACTCGACGCCGAGGTGTCCAAGCCCTCGGCCGCCAGTGGACCATCCGCGCCCATCGCGGCGGCTTCCCAGCCAGCGGCCAAGAACTCGGCATCGGTGGATTCCAGGTCTGCAATGCGGGTGCGGATCTTTTCCGGTGCCACGAGCAACACATGGGTGCCTGCTGCAAGGAGCTCGGGGAGGGTGACGAAGGGCTCGGCGGCAAGCACCGCCAGCACAGCTTCCATACCTTCAGCCGGGATGTGCTCCCCAACCTTTGTCAACAGCTCTGCCAGCGCTGCGTTGCCACCAAATTTCTGCGCTAATTCGCGCGCGCGTGCGGCAACCTCATTAGTGATCGGCAGCTCGCGAGCGGGATAGATTGCGACCTCGCCGACCTCAATCTCCGGGATGGCGCGCTGGTCCGCCACGGAGAATTGGCGGATATCCGTAATCTCATCGCCCCAAAACTCCACACGCACCGGGTAATCCGAGGTGGTGGGGAAAACATCGAGAATTCCGCCGCGCGTGGCGTATTCACCGCGCTTGGCCACCATATCCACGTGCTTATAGGCGCGAAACTCCAGCTCCGACAGGATATCAGAAAGCTCGTGCTCATCTTCTTCCTTCAGGAAGATGGGTGCACGCCCCTCCACCTTGCTCAGGATGGGCTGGCAATACCCGCGGGCAGAGGTCACCACCACCTGGGCTTTGCCCGCCCCCACCAGGTCGAGCACACGCGCGCGCTTGCCGACGATATCCGGGGCCGGCGACAACCTCTCATGTGGAAGCGTCTCCCAGGCTGGGAAGTAGGCGACCTTATCCCCCAGCATGGCCGTCAGCTCCGCGGTGAGGTCCTCCGCCTCACGCCCGGAGGCAGTCACCACCAGCACCGGCGCATGGTGTGCCAGCGTACCGATCGCCCACGGGCGCGCCTGGTCAATGCCAGTAATGTGCAATGAGGCTTCCCCCACTTGGGAGGCGAGGCCTTTAAGTTTCGGATCTGAGGCGGCTACCTTGAGCAGCCCGCCCAGCATCGGCGTTGCCACCTACTTAGCTCCCTTCAACTTCGGTGCTGCTTCCATGCCGGAAAGACCATTCCAGCACAAGTTAACGATGTGTGCTGCGACGGTCTCCCGCGAAGGCTCGCGCACGTCCAGCCACCACTGTGCCGTGGTGGCCACCATGCCGACGAGCGCCTGGCCGTAGAGCACTGCCAGCTCGGGGTCGAGTCCGCGGTGTTCAAAGGCCTCACCGAGGATGTGCGCAATCTGATTGACTGCTGCGTTCAACAACGTGGAGAAACTACGCTCATCCCCTGGCTTGGAATCGCGCACGAGGATTAAGAAACCATCGGTTTCCTCTTCCACATAGGTCAGCAGCGCGACGACCCCCTGTTCAATGCGCTCGCGCCAGGAACCCGTCTGTAGCGACTCCGTCACAACCTTTTCCAAGGCGACCAGCTCGCGGTCAATGACGACGGCATAGAGGCCTTCCTTGCCTCCAAAGTGCTCATAGACCACCGGCTTGGACACACCAGCGCGTGCTGCAATGTCCTCTACGCTGGCACCATCGAAGCCGCGTTCTGCGAAGGCCGCACGTCCTATGGAGATCAACTGCTCACGGCGCTCACGCCCGGTCATCCTTTGTCGAACCATGCCTTCTACTGTATCTCCCCCACTGGACATGGCCCGCACCAGCTAAAAGTCGGCCGTTAACCGCGCGCCCAAAAGTCTCGGGCACCTGTTTAGGTTTGGCCCACACCTGTCATGTAATATGTCCTCCAGCGCTCATAATATGTGCGCAGTTTCCCCATGGTGTAATCGGCAACACTACGGTTTTTGGTACCGTCATTCTAGGTTCGAGTCCTGGTGGGGAAGCAAGATAAAACACCGCCTAGCCTGCATTTATTCAGCGTTAGGCGGTGTTTGTTTTCTTTTCTTACGCCCTCGCCTAAAGCCCCTGATTTCAGCTTTCCGCGCAATCGACGCCACCTGCGCCGCGGTGTAGTTCAAGGGAGCAATGCCGGCTCGCGGAAGCACCCACCCGCGCCAATACGCCATCACTGCAAGGCCAAAGCCCACGAAGGGCGAGATGATCATGCCAAGGGCGAACTTATCAAAGTGGGCGAAGGACGCCATCACGATTCCTGTAAGCACCGCCGGCACGGCATAAAGCGGGCTGCCGCCAAAGACCGAGGGAATCTGGCCGGAAGCAACATCGCGCACCATTCCGCCGCCCACTGCGGTCAAGACGCCCAAGAATACGCAGGCAATAAACGGCATTCCATGAGTCAGCGCCTTCACGCAGCCAGTTGTGCACCACACGCCCAAGATGACAGCATCTGCGTGCTCGAGGAAGATCTCCCAGGCCTTGCCCTTCAGGTCCGTTAAGAAGGCAATAAGCGCGCCCACGCACGCCAAAGTGAGATACAACGGATCAGAGATTGCCGCAGCCGGACCGCTAGCGATCAGCATGTCACGGATCATGCCGCCCGCCAGCGCCGAAAAGAGCGCCAGAAAGACAAAGCCAATAATGTCGAATTCCCTACGGCGTGCAATCGTGCCTCCAATAATGCCGTTGAGCACAACACCGATGAGGTCAAAGACCTGGTACAGGGAATGGATGAGCGGGTCGACGTCCTGAATCACAGATATTGACCATAGCGCACTGCTCACATATCAATGGTGGATTTGTTTCAGTTCACACCTTCGCTAGCCTCGCGTCGTCTCAGAGCACCCTACTCAAGTCTCCTCGGCAGCCGCCGTATCCAAATGTGCAGACCTGGAAGTACAGACACGCAGGTGGGCGTCGTAAAGCGCAAACGCACTGCTTGGCGACGACCAGCAGGTCTGTACTTCCAGGTCTGCACTTTTGTAGAACCGGCTCCTCTCCTATCTGCAATGCGCGCTACCGCTCTGATAGTGGGAACACTGGGGTGAAGGTTTACACTGTTACGAATTCGTTCACTCTCTCTTCTCTCGAGGTCAATCATGTTTCCTAACGAAGCACAACAACAGCCGCAACCGGCACCGAGTCAGAATCCGTTTTCCACCGCGCCACAGCCATTTGATTCCAACACGACAGCCCAGCCTAAGACCCCCAAACCCGCATGGTGGATGGTTCCCACTGCTGCTTTAGTCGGCGTAGTACTTGGTGCAGGCGCCACCTACGCATTCACCGGTTCTAAAGAGGAACAGGTTTCCGCAGCCTCTGTAGAGCCAGCCTCTTCACAATCCGGAGAAGCGAACAATGCCGACACCTCAAATGCACAGGAAGCCAGCACCACTGGAGGCACCCTCGACGAACTCCCCAAGCTCGGCGAACCAGCCATGAGCGGAAACGAAAAATTCATCATTGACTCCGTGGAGCTCGCCCCCACGGTGGAACTAAGAAATGAAGACTTCTCTGATGGGGCGTCTGAAACTGTCATGGAAAGCCCTAAAAACGAAGGCGCACAGTTCGTCATCGTTTCCGGGACTGTCTTCAATGAAGGGAAAACCCCGCTTAATTCCGACTTCAGCAACTTCGCTTGGATTGCTGACCAGGAGGGCCGCATGTACGACCCCATCAATGAGCACTGGCGGGTTCAGGCCAATTGGGATACCCTCAGTGACTCCATCGGACCCGGTTTCTCCACACCATATACCTGGGTATTCGAGGTTCCCGGGGACTTTACCCCTGTAGCCTTTGCCTACGACGACTCAGGGGACAACGTGATTGGAAACAGGCTTGCCTCCATCGACGTACGCAGCTAGAGCTGCAAGCGGACGAAACCCAGCCTCAGAAAATAGCCAGATTCTCAATCCGCTGAAGCCTAGCCTGACTCTTGGTTAGGCCTTCGCCTCCGGCGTCGCATAGGGGCTGCGGGAGGAATCCACCACCTGGCCCGCGTGAGCAGAGTGCGCGGTGGCGGTTTGGTCGAAGACTAAGGCGGCGGGCTTCACGCGCACGTCGGGCTTTTCGCCTTTGTTGACCATGACGTACTGCCCCATCATTCCCTCGTCCTCATGCAGCAGCATGTGGCAGTGGTACATATACGGAATGGTCTTATCCGGGAAGTGGCCGAACTCCACCAGCAGGCGCGCGGTTACCTTCGGCGGAAGGTTCACAATGTCCTTCCACCCGGAGTTGAAGACATCCATTTTCTCATCGCCGTCCCAGTCAAGAACCTTGAAGCGGGCGTTGTGGATGTGGAAGTTGTGCGGCCAATCAGAGTTCTCATTGGTCACGGTCCAGATCTCCGGGGCATCGTGGTCGATGACGGTATCCACGCGTGCCATGTCCATCTGCTCACCGTTGATCATGAAGGTGTTGAGCACGAACTCACGCTCTTCAAGGCCCTGCGTGGACGGGGTCTTCGCCGCAGCGGGGTCAAGCGTTGCCGGCAGGGCGGGGGCTTCGGGCGCGGACTCTTCCGGCCCGGAAATGGTGAGCAGGTCGAAGGAATCTTGGAAGCCGAAGTCAGCCGCATCCTTGTCTTTGGGCACCCCGAAGTTATCCTTGCGCGGCACCGAGCGCAGCTGCACTTCTTTGCTGGGCTCCAGGTCCACGATAATTTCGGCGCGCTCGCCGGGGCCGAGGAAGAGGGAGTCGACTTCCACGGGGGCGTCGAGAAGCCCCGTGTCCGTGGCGATGATGTGGAAGGGGCCGTTTGTAAGCTCCAGTGTGTAGAAGCGCATCGAAGCGCCGTTGAGCAGGCGCAGGCGGACCCGGCGCGTGGTGGCGTCGAAGCGCGCATTGGTGATGCCGTTGACCAGAGGCGTGGTACCCAGAAGGCCCAGGGTGTTATCGCTCTTTTCATCAATCTGGCCGTCATCGGTGAACTTGGCATCCATGATGACTACCGGGATGTCATCGACACCGTAGTCCTGTGGAATGTCGAGGTCATCGGCAACATCATCGTCGATAAGGAACATGCCCGCCAACCCGCGGTAGGCATGCGTGGCCGTGGCCATGTGCGGGTGCGGGTGGTACCACAGCGTGGCCGCGGGTTGGATGATCTCCCACTCGGGCTTCCAGGTCTTGCCCACCTCAATCGGCGAGTGCGGGCCGCCATCCGAGTAGGCTGGCAGCTTCATGCCATGCCAGTGCACCGTGGTCATTTCAATAAGGTCGTTGGTGATCTCCGCGCGGACTTTTTCACCGCGACGGGCGCGCAGCGTGGGCCCCAGGAAGGCGCCGTTGAAGCCCCACGTCCGCGTGCGGTCGTTGCCGAGGAGGATCTCCGAGTAGCCATCTTGGGCGGTGAGCTTGAATACGCGTGTGCCGTCGACAACCTCTCCTTCCTCCACGGGCGGGATGGGCAGAGCGCGCGGCTCGCCGTCGTAGCCCAGCGGCTCCGGCTGATTCTTCGATCCCGAGGTGGAACAGGCGCTCAGCCCCATCACGGCGGCACCGGCGACAGTGAGCACGGAACCCTGGACGAACATACGGCGGGATACTGTAGGGCGAGCGGAGATAGACATGCCTCCCAGGATAGAGATCAGGTGAACCTTAGGACCCAGATAAGGCCGAGCCGGGCTTAAGATCACAGTCATGGCTTCGCGTTCTGCATCTCCCCACGGCTCCTCACCCTCCAACGAGTCCGCCAATGCCCGCCGCTTCGTCTGGTCGAACGGCCTGCAGGGCGTGGGCGATCAATTGCTCTCTGGAAAGACAGTCCTGCCCTGGCTGTTCAGTGTGGCCGGGGTCCCAGGCTTCTTCACCGGCCTGCTGGTGCCCTTGCGCGAGTCCGGTTCCATGCTCCCCCAAGCCGCCTGGACTCCGTGGGTGCTCACCCACCCAGCTCGCAAGCGCCTGTGGGTGCTGGGCTCGGTGGGCCAGGGTCTGTGCGCGGCGATCATCGCGGCGGCTGCCGTGCTTGTCGAAGGCCCCCTCCTCGGCCTCATCGTCTGCCTCGCCCTTGCGGCGCTTGCCGTACTCCGCGCGCTGTGTTCGCTGACCGGCAAGGACGTGCAAGGCCGCACCATCTCCAAGGGGCACCGCGGAGTGGTGACCGGTCACGCTACACAGCTCGGCGGCGCAGTCACCCTTATTACTGGCGTCATCCTCGCTGTACTAGGTGAGCTCCCGCGCTGGGGTTTGGCGGCGTTGCTGGCCATCGGCGCAGCCACGTGGTTCCTGGCGGCAGCGGTCTTTCGCGGCATCGAGGAGCCGGTGCCAGAAAACTCCGGCCGGGAAGGTATGAACCGCAGCTGGTGGAAGGATACCTGGCAGCTATACACCCAGGATGCGCGCTTCCGCAGCTTCGTCAACGTTCGCGCCCTGCTGCTGGTGTCTGCCCTATCCACCTCCTTCATCGTGGTGCTTTCACAGAGCATCGGCTCGCAGGCTTTGAGTGGGCTCGGTGGCTTCGTCTTGGCCTCGGGCTTGGCCAGCCTCGTGGGCGGCCGTGTATCCGGTGTGCTCTCTGATAAGTCGTCGCGCTTGGTCATGTCCTGGGCCGCAGGTGCCGCGGCGATCATCTTGCTGGCCATCGTGGCCTGTGCGGCGTGGGCACCGACAGCGGTAAGCATGTGGGCGCTTCCCCTCGGATTCTTCCTGGTCAACCTGGCGCACGCTGCCATTCGCGTGGCGCGCAAGACCTATGTGGTGGATATGGCGGGCGAGGATAAACGCACCCGCTACGTCGGAGCCGCGAACACCATGATGGGCGTCATCCTCCTCGTGATCGGCGGTATCTCCGCCGTGATCGCTTTGGCTGGCCCCTCGGCGGCCATTTTATTCCTGGCCTGCATCGGGCTACTTGGAGCATGGCGTGCCCGCGCACTTCCGGAGGTATCACGCGGAAAATAGGACGTACGCGTTATGATGAAAAAAGTAAGTCCTGACATCCCCAATCACAGGAGAAGCACACACTCGTGGCTGAAGTAACTAACTGCGCCGCCATCGTCCTTGCAGCAGGTGCAGGTACCCGCATGAAATCCTCAACCCAGAAGACGTTGCATGAGATTGGCGGGAGGTCACTTCTCGGCCACGCCCTCCACGCAGCCGCTGGCCTGCACCCAGAGCACCTCGTGGTCGTCGTGGGCCACCAGCGCGACCAGGTCTCCCCTGCCGTCGATGCCATCTCCGAGGAGCTGGACTGCGCGGTCTCCCAGGCCATCCAGGAAGAGCAGAACGGTACCGGCCACGCCGTGCAGTGCGGCCTGAGTGCATTGCCTGATTTCGATGGCACCGTCATCGTGACTAACGGTGACGTTCCCCTGCTACGCCCGGAGACCCTGCGTCAGCTGCATGAGGCCCACACCGGCGAAGCTAACGCCGTGACCGTGCTGTCCATGACTCTGGAGGATCCCACCGGTTACGGCCGCGTGCTGCGCGCCGAGGATGGTTCTGTCACCGCCATCGTGGAGCAGAAGGATGCCTCCGAAGAGCAGCGCGCGGTGCGCGAGGTCAACTCCGGTGTCTTCGCATTCGATGGGGCTGTGCTTCGCGACGCCCTGACGAAGCTCAACTCCGATAACGCCCAGGGTGAGCTTTATATCACCGATGTGCTGGAGATTGCCCGCGAGGCCGGCCACCGCGTCGGCGCGCACGTTGCTGCTGATCCGGAGGAGCTCTCCGGTGTCAACGACCGCGTGCAGTTGGCCGCGGCCGGCCGCCTTCTCAACCGCCGTGTGGTCGAGGAAGCCATGCGTGGCGGCGCCACCATCGTTGATCCCGATACCACTTGGATCGGCGTCAACGTGACCATTGGTCAGGACGTTGTCATTCACCCCAATACCCAGCTGTGGGGTGCGACGACCATCGCCGATGGCGCCGAGATTGGCCCCGACACCACCCTGACCAATATGCAGGTCGGAGCAGGCGCCAGCGTGGTGCGCACGCACGGCTTCGACTCCGTCATTGGCAGCAATGCGCAGATTGGCCCGTTCACCTACATCCGCCCCGGCGTCATCGTGGGTGAAGAAGGCAAGCTGGGCGGCTTCGTCGAGGCGAAGAAGGCCCAGATTGGCCGCGGTACCAAGGTTCCCCACCTGACCTATATCGGTGATGCCACCGTGGGTGACTACTCCAACATTGGTGCCTCCTCCGTCTTCGTCAACTACGACGGCGTCAACAAGCACCACACCACCATCGGCAGCCACGTGCGCACTGGCTCGGACACCATGTTCATTGCTCCCGTTACCGTCGGTGATGGCGCCTACTCCGGTGCGGGTACAGTAATTAAGGACGACGTTCCCCCGGGAGCGCTCGCGGTCTCCGGCGGCAAGCAGCGCAACATCGAAGGTTGGGTGCAAAAGAAGCGCCCGGGCACGCCGGCAGCGGAAGCAGCCGACAAGGCACAGGACGCCAAGGCTGACGAACAGACCACTAACTAACGACAAGTAAAGGGATATCTACTGATGACTGGCAAGGTTACCGGCAGCAGCAAGAACATGATGCTCTTCACCGGGCGCGCTCACCCGGCGTTGGCTGAGGCTGTGGCCAAGGAGCTCAAAACCGATCTGGTTCCGACCACCGCCCGCGATTTCGCCAACGGTGAGATCTTCATTCGCTTCGAGGAGTCCGTCCGTGGTGCAGACTGCTTCGTGATGCAGTCCCACACCCAGCCGCTCAACAAGTGGCTGGTAGAGCAGCTCATCATGATTGATGCGCTCAAGCGCGGCTCCGCCAAGCGCATCACCGCCATCCTGCCCTTCTACCCGTACGCACGCCAGGACAAGAAGCACCTAGGCCGCGAGCCCATCTCCGCCCGCTTGGTGGCAGACTTGCTGGCCGCTGCCGGTGCGGACCGCATCGTGTCCGTAGATCTGCACACCGACCAGATTCAGGGATTCTTCGATGGCCCAGTCGACCACATGCACGCCATGCCGATCCTGACCGACTACATCAAGTCCAAGTACCCGCTGGACAACCTGGCTGTAGTCTCCCCCGATGCCGGCCGCGTGAAGGTCGCGGAGAAGTGGGCACACGAGTTGGGCGATGCCCCGCTCTCCTTCGTCCACAAGACCCGCTCTAACACCGAGGCCAACAAGACGGTGTCCAACCGCGTCGTCGGTGACGTCGAGGGCAAGGACTGCATCCTGCTCGATGACATGATTGATACCGGTGGCACCATCGCGGGCGCGGTCCGCGTGCTGGAAGAGGCCGGCGCTAAGTCCGTGGTTATCGCCTGCACCCACGGTGTCTTCTCCGACCCGGCCCGCGAACGCCTGTCCGAGTGCGGTGCCGTAGAGGTCATCACCACCGACACTCTGCCGCAGTCCACCGAGGGCTGGGACAACCTCACGGTGCTGTCCATCGCCCCGCTGCTGGCTCGCACCATTCACGAGATTTTCGAGAACGGTTCTGTCACCACCCTGTTTGAGACCCACTAAATTTGGTTCAGCGACAACGCTGCTGCTAAAATCTGGTGCGTCTCGGCGAGGGAGAAATCCGTTATCGACGCGATAGCACAAGTTAAGCAGTGAATCTTGTATTAAGCCTGCGATGACTCGTCCAAGACGTCCATCGGCAGGCTTTTGTCGTATCTACACGGTCCTTCATCAGCCCTTGCCGCACAACGATACTTTAAGGAGATTTACTTATGGCTTCTGAGCGCCCCGTAGTGAAGGCTGAAGTCCGTTCTGAGTTTGGCAAGGGCTTCGCTCGCCGTCTGCGCGCTGCCGGCAAGATCCCGGGCGTTGTCTACGGCCACGCCGTCGACGTTCTGCACTTCGCCGTTGACCGTCTGGAAATGACCGCAGTCGTCCGTAACCAAGGTGTTAACGCCGTGTTCGAGCTGGAGCTCGAGGGCGAGCAGCACCTGGTCATGGTCAAGCACATCGACCAGAACGTCCTGACCTTCAACATCGAGCACATCGACCTGCTCTCCATTAAGCGTGGCGAGAAGGTTGAGGTTGAGGTTCCGCTCGCTATCGAGGGCGAGCCGGCTCCGGGCCTCATGTTCATCCAGGATGCCGACGTCCTCCTGGTCGAGTCCGACGTACTCAACATTCCGGAAGAGATCGCCGTGTCCATCGAGGGTCTCGAGGACGGCACCGTGGTCACCGCTGGCGACATCACCCTGCCGGAGGGCACCACCCTGGTGGCCGAGGAAGACACCGTCATCGTCTCCATCTCCGAGCCGGAGGTTGATGAGGACGTCGAGGCTGCCGCTGAGGCTGCCGAGGAAGGCGGCGCTGAGGCTGGCGCCGAGTCCACCGATGAGGGAGCTTCCGAGGAGAAGAAGGACGAGGAGTAAATCCTCCCCCCTCACCTATTTAGCGCACCGCGCCTGGCCCCTGCTTTCCTGGGGCGGGCGCGGTTCGCCGTTTTAGCCCTCGCGCTGTTTAGAATGGGCAGCGTGACTTCTTCTCCCTTTCTCGTCGTTGGTCTAGGAAACCCCGGACCGAAGTACGCCGGTACCCGCCACAACATTGGCTTTGACGTGGCTGATGAACTAGCCCACGAGCTGCTGACTTCCTTTTCCGTTCATAAGAAGACAAACACGGATGTCGCCGAAGCGCGGCGTGGGGACGCCAAGGTGATCGTCGCCAAGCCGCGCAGCTTTATGAACCTGTCCGGCGGCCCCATCAAGGCCCTTGCCCAGTACTTCAACGTTCCGCATGATCACATCATCGTTGTCCACGATGAGCTGGAGCTTGACTTCGCCGCCATCAAGCGACGCCTCGGCGGCGGGGACCACGGCCACAATGGCCTGCGCTCCACCACGAAGTCTTTGGGCACTAAGGACTATCAGCGACTTTCAGTGGGTATAGGCCGACCACCTGGCCGCATGGACCCAGCCGCGTTTGTTCTCAAGCCATGGAGCAAACAGGAAGCCCAAGAGATTCCCATCGTCTGTGCTGATGCGGTGGATGAGATTCTTCGCGCGTTAGACTAGCCGGCATGAAGCTCGCTACTCTCCGCACCAGTTTTGGCACCTGCGCTATCCGTATTGACGGCCCCAACGTGGGCACCGAACTGGATTATGAGGATGTCGGCGAATTGCTGGCCAGTCCAGACTGGCGTAAAGCCGCGCAGCTCTCCGGCGAGCCGGTGGTTTTTGACGACGCCGACCTCGCCCCCGTCATCCCGAACCCAGGAAAGATCATCTGTGTCGGCGTTAACTACGCCAAGCATGCCCGTGAGATGGGCCGCGAGCTGCCTACACAACCCACGCTTTTCATCAAGTTTCCAGAGGCTCTGACCGGCCCTTTCGATGACGTCTACGTCCCGGACTATGCCACGAAGAAGCTGGACTATGAAGGAGAGCTCGCCGTGGTCATTGGGCGCCGTGCGCACCGCGTTCCGGTAGCGGAGGCGCTCGGGCATGTGGCGGGCTATGCCATCATGAATGACTACACTTTGCGCGATTATCAGCGCGCTACCACGCAGTTCCACGCCGGTAAATCCTTCTACCGCACCGCCGGCTTCGGACCGTGGTTGACCACGACTGATGAATGGGCCCCGGGCAAGGCCGCGCGGCTAGTCACGACCGTCGATGGTGAAGTCCGCCAGGACGATAACACCGATGACCTCATCTTCTCCGTGGCCGAGCTCATCGCCTTCTGTTCCTCCCTCTACCCTCTGAATCCGGGCGATGTTATTGCCACCGGCACCCCGGAAGGCGTGGGCTTCGCGCGCGGTGAGGAAGCACTGCTTGGCGACGGCTCCCGCACCCGCATCAGCATCGAAGGGCTCGGCGCGATTGAGAACACCACGCGCTTCGGCGAACCTCCCGCTGCCGGGGGCTGCGGCGAAGGCTGTATCTGTCACGGCCGTTAACATTCAGCCGTATCCAGGATCTTCAGCGAAAACTGACAGGTTTCGTTAGGGTGGGGCACCACACGTGCCCGACTGACCAAGGAGGATGAGCCTCAATGACTCTTTGCTCCCGCTTCACCGCCGCCGGCCTCGCACTATGCGCCAGCACCGCGCTGGTTGCGTGCTCTTCAGATAAAGAGGCCGATCCCGCCCCGACGCCGACTCCCGCGTCTGTGGAAACCGTGACGGAAACAGCCGTTGCAACTGGCGCGGACCAGGGCGATGTTGATGACGACGATGACCGCGATGACGACGCCCAGCTGCCTGCAGACACGGCTGCTGCCGGGGACGCCGGAAAAGCAGAGAATTCCGGGAAACTCACCGGCGATGAAGCATTCGAGAAAGCTTTATCCCACGCCGGCGTTGATGCCCAGACCGTCACAGAAAAAGAGGTCGACTACGACGATGGTGACGACGGCAAGGGCCCGCACTGGGAGATCGAGTTCAAGGCGAATGGCCAGGAACACGAACTCGACGTCGACGCCGCCAGCGGCGCGGTGACGCAACACGAGGTTGACTAAATACCTCCCAATTCGCCCCACTTGCTTAACCCCCGCGGTTAGGGATTCTCCCAGCTAAGCGGTAAATTTAGAGGTATGAGTTCACAGTCTAAGAAGTCTGCCACCAAGCCGCCGAAGCTAGACAAGCAAGCCTATGAGGACGAGCTCAAGCGCCTCCAAGCAGAGCTCGTCGAGATGCAGCAGTGGGTCGTTGAGACCGGCGCCCGCGTGGTCATCATCATGGAAGGCCGCGACGCCGCCGGCAAGGGTTCCGCCATCAAACGCATTACGCAATACCTGAACCCGCGTACCTGCCGCATCGAGGCGCTGCCGAAGCCCACCGACCGTGAGGCGGGCCAGTGGTATTTCCAGCGCTACATTGAGAAGCTGCCCACCGCCGGCGAGATCGTCATCTTCGACCGTTCCTGGTACAACCGCGCCGGCGTGGAGCGTGTCATGGGCTTCTGTTCCCAGCAAGAATACGTGCGCTTCCTTCACCAGGCTCCGCTGCTGGAGCACATGCTCATCGAGGATGGCGTCATCCTTCTTAAGTACTGGTTCTCCGTTTCTGATGAGGAGCAGCTCGCACGCTTTAAGTCCCGCCGCAACGATCCGCTGCGCCGCTGGAAGCTCTCCCCCATGGACTTGCAGTCCATTACCCGTTGGGAAGACTACTCGCGTGCCAAGGATGAAATGTTCGTCCACACCGATACCCCGTCCTCCCCGTGGTACACCGTGGAATCCGAGGACAAGAAGCGCTCGCGCATCAACGTGATCAACCACATCCTCAAGATGGTTCCGTACCAGCACGTAGAGCAGGATGTTCCTGAGATCCCAGATCGCCCCGAGCTCGAGGCCGAATACGTACGCCCGCCGCGCAATGAATTTGCCTACGTACCAGATGTCGCAGCCGATTTGGAGCGCGACAAGGTCAACGGCAACGGCTCCGGCAAGAAGCAGGGAAAGAAAAAGAAGGGCAAGAAGGACAAGAAAAAGAAGTAGTACTTTCGGCATGTACTACCATGGCCGTCTATGAGCTCTTCCCGCACCGCGCGTACCTTCCTGTCCTCGGTGCATTTGGGGGACGCGCTACTCGCAGGAGTCGCAGGGCTCGTAGCGGCCTTTTATTGTGCCTTGGCGTTTTCCTCTTCCGGAACGGTGGAAGTACTCGAGGCTCTCTTGTCGCTGCTGTTCATACCGTTCTTCCTCGTGTGGCGCTCGAGGCCAATCGTGAGCGCAACAGGATTCCTAGTTCTGCTCCTGGCCTGGGCTGTCATATGGATGAACCAGCTCCCCACCAATAGCGGCCTCACCCCGTGGGCGCTGACCGCCCCCATGGCCGTGTACACCACCTCGCGGTACATCACCCAGAGGCTGGTTCCGCGGGTGGTCCTCCTCATCACCGCACTCGGTACCTTTATCTCCCCCTTCATGTGGCGCATCGACACTGAGACTTACCTTCTGCGCTATGAGGTAGACACACCCTTCCTTGCCATGGTGGTGGCCCATTGGGCAGTGCTGGGCAGCACGTATTTCATCGCTGCCCGGTATTTTGACCGTGATCGCCAACGGGAGATACTAGCCCGCGAGCGCTTCCACCAGGCACAAGAAGAAGAACGCCTCCTCATTGCACGGGAACTGCACGATGTCCTTGCCCATTCCCTCACCCTGATTAAGGTTCAGGCTAATGCAGGCATCGTTGCAGCGAATACGGACTCCGGCGCGGCTGAAGAAGCACTTCTTTCGATCCGCGATAATGCGGATACCGCCTTGGGCGAGGTTCGCGGAATCGTCGCTGCCTTGCGCTCACCCGGCCCCACGGCTCTAGAGCCTGCTCAACAACTTGAGCACATCGAAGGAATCCTCGAAGGCTTCCGCGCTGCCGGGCTGAAAGTCGACGCAAACCTCCCAGCTGAATACGCCGTGCCGTCGTTGGTGCAGATGGCATTGGTTCGCATTACCACGGAGGGCTTGACGAATGCTCTGCGCCATCAGGGCGTCGGCACGCATGTCGTGGTTGAGCTTGTACTTGATGACGCCGCCGCGCTCACCCTCATCTCCACCAATCCTCATCCCACGCCAAGCAACGTCGCGGGCAGCGGCGTGGGCTTAGTCGGAGTGGCGGAACGAGCTCGTTCGCTTGGCGGTCGCCTCGACTATTCCGGCGATGCTCATTCCTTTTCCTTGCACGCACAGATACCGATGAAGGAGACAATGGATGCAACCCAGCAGCTCTAGAATCCGCGTCTTGTTGGCCGATGATCAAGCAATGCTGCTCTCAGCACTGTCTACCATCCTCACTGCGCAAGAAGACATCGAGGTCGTGGCCACCGCGGCCACGGGGGCGGATGCCGTGGCAGCAGCAATAAGCCACCACATTGATGTGGCTATCCTCGACATTCGCATGCCTGGCATGGACGGCATTGCAGCGGCGCAAGCCATACTCGAGCGCAAGCCCGAGTGCCGCATCATCATGCTCACCACATTCAATGATGAAGAGCTCGTGGCGCGGTCCATCTCCGCTGGCGCCCACGGCTTCCTGCTGAAGGATGCCGACCCAGAGGTTCTTGTGACCGCCGTTCGCAACGTGGCGCAAGGAGAATCGGTGCTGGCCGCCGAGGTAACCGGCCCAGTGCTGGAGGCTTATCGCTCGGCGCTGACGCGCGAAAACCTCAGCGCCCAGGAACGCCAAGGACTCAGTCTTGTAACGCGCCGCGAGATGGAAGTGCTTTCGCTCATCGCGCGTGGTGCTACAAATGCGGAGATAGCCGCCGACATGGTCATCGCAGAAACCACGGTGAAAACTCACGTCTCCGCGCTCATGTCTAAACTCGCCGCACGTGACCGAGTGGCCCTCGTTCTCTTAGCGCAGCGTGCTGGGGTTGCCTAAGCTCCTACCACGGTAGGAGGTCTGCTCGCTGAAGACCATCATGCAGGCGGATTCCTTTATGATGAGCCCCGGCGATACTGCATTTTATGAATTGCGATATCTCTTTTGAGCACATCTCGAAGTCTTTTGGTCGGCAACGAGTCCTCGATGATGTTTCCTTCCACATCTCCCCTGGCCGCGTGCATGCGCTCCTCGGGCGCAACGGGGCAGGAAAATCAACAATCTTCTCCATCCTCTTAGGCCTCCTGCCTCCTGACTCGGGCTCCATCAGCGTGGCGGGCCAACCTTGGAACCGCAATGTGCTTCGCCGCATTGGTGCCTCAGTGAACGGGCCAGCCTTTTATGGTCATCTGTCTGCCGCGGCGAATCTTCGCGTTCACGCTCGACTTCTGGGGCTTCCCGACTCTGAGATTGACCGGGTTCTCTCCATCGCTGGGCTCAGCGGCGTTGGCTCCAAGAAGGCGAAATCCTTTTCCACTGGTATGAAGGCCCGCCTAGCGTTAGCGCAAGCTCTCCTCGGCGATCCAGAGGTTCTTGTTCTTGATGAGCCCCAGAATGGCCTCGATCCCCAAGGAATCATGGAATTGCGAGAGCTACTACAACAACTAGCCGCGGCTGGGCACACCGTTATCGTCAGCTCCCACCAGCTTGGAGAGGTCCTGCACCTTGCCCATGACATCACCGTCTTGGCCGAGGGTACGATTCGCTATTCCGGTTCCCTGCACGAGCTAGCTCCACGTGGTCAGTTGGAGGAAGAATTCTTCCGACTTACCTCACCGAGCCACCCCTCCCAAGCGCCTACCAACCGGGAAGGAGAGTCACGTGCCTAAGCACACTACTGCCCCTCGCCCGAGTTACCTTTCAGCAGAACTACTGCGCAGCCGTGGAAGCGCCTTACAGTGGTTGCCTTTGCTGGCGCTACCGCTGGTCATCATGACAATCATTTTCTCCTCAATGGCCTCAGCACGCACTGATGCCACGGGCGTCTTGGCTTGGCAATCCTTGTTTGTTACCGGCATGTATTCCCCTCTTACTGGGCTGTTCGCTGCCATTCCAGAACGCCGCGAGACCATCACTCGCAGCGGCGGAACGCAATGGAGAAACCTCAACCCGCGTCTCGAGAATGCTGCTCGCTTTATCGTTGTCATTGTCAGCCTTGCGGTCTTCCATATTCTGAACTTTGGTGTTTCTTGGTTCGTTGTCGCTGCCCAGGGGCGGGAGAATCATGAACTTATCCTCGTAGCTGGGCTCTACTCCTTCCTTGGCGCGCTTGGCATTGCCGGGCTTTCCGCTGCCTGTGCCCGCCGACTGGGCTTCGGCTTAACGCTGGTAGCCGCGGCCCTATGGCAAATAATCAGCATCCTTCCGTGCACTGTCGAATCAGGCAGGTGGTGGGCCTTTCCCCCAGCATGGCCGCAACGATTGCTTCTGCGCGCATTGCGTATTCACCAGAACTCGGTGCCTCTTGAACCACAAGACCCACTTCTCACCAGCAGTCCACTACCGGCTTTCATATTGTGCGTCATCCTCGCCGTTCTCGGAGCATTAGCCGCAGTCTACACGCCGCGACGATACCGGCCAATGTTCTCGCTGCGACACCGTTTCGCGCGTTCCACAACGGCCCAGACTGATGCCGACGTTGCTAATACCACCATGGAAGAAGCCCAAGTATGGCAGCCAACGAGACACCCCCGTGCGGCGGCACAGTCCTCGCTGTGGTCCACGTTGCTAGGACTCCACCGTGCAGCTTTTAGCCCAGCGGTGTTCTCTTGCTTGATGCTCAGCATTCTGGCGCTAGGCTTTGTCGCCCTGCAATATCCCGCTAACTACGTCGAAGGTTTCTTTCACTACTTTCTGCTTCCGGTCGGCGCAGGTATCTTGCCGGTCCTCGTTTGGCCCCGTGTAGCTGATTCATGGCCGTTGGTCCATATGGAAACACGGTTCGGCACATCCGGGATTCTCCTCTGGTTCCTGTGTGTCATCCTGGCGGTATGCGCTGCCGCATACCTGGCCAGTGCGCTCGCAGGTGGCGATGTCGCGGCCCAGCTTCCGGCATTTCCCCTTACGGTTGGGGTGGGCTTTGCCATCGCGGCAGTATCACTCATCCTGGTGGTTCGCCTCGGCATTGTAAGCGCTATCGCCCTCAGCATCGTGGGGACTATCGTCTCCGTCACCTTAGGCGGCGACGTCTTGGCAGATACCGGTCTGTGGATACTCGCCTTCCCTGCTTGGCCCTTAGTTGCGTACTCGTCTCTGCGCTACGCCATCGCCATGACGCTGACTGTGGTGCTCTGTGCGGCTGCCGCGTTGCTCGCACGGCGTCTGCTCCACACGCGTGCGCTGTCTCCCCGCTAAAACTGACGAATCTGACAAAAGCAGTCTAGATTTTTCGATCTTGGCCCGTACTTTTGGCAGATCGGGCAGTTGCGCGTTTGAAGCATCCTGGCAAAGCTAGGTCGCAGACCGAGCAGGAGCCTAAAACAGCGAAACACCGCCCACGCCATGCAGCGAGGGCGGTGTTCTTGTTCTAGCTCTTAGAGTTCAGAAACATCGACGCGCTTCGGGTAGACCACCGGGCGAGCGCCGGCGATTTCCTCGACGATGCGGATGACCTGGTTGGAGTAACCGAACTCGTTGTCGTACCACACGTAAAGCACGAGGTGCTTGCCGGAGGAGATGGTGGCGAGACCATCGACCACACCGGCGTGGGTGGAACCAACGAAGTCAGAGGACACAACTTCCGGAGAAGCGATGTAGGAAATCTGCTGGCGCAGGTCGGAGTGCAGGGACACGTTGCGCAGGAAGTCATTGACCTCGTCGCGGTCAGCTTCCTTCTCCAGCTCGAGGTTGAGCACAGCCATGGACACATCCGGGGTGGGAACGCGGATGGCGTTACCGGTGAGCTTGCCCTCGAACTCCGGCAGAGCCTTGGACACGGCCTTGGCCGCACCGGTTTCTGTGAGCACCATGTTCAGGCCAGCTGCGCGACCGCGGCGGTCACCCTTGTGGAAGTTATCGATGAGGTTCTGGTCGTTGGTGAAGGAGTGTGCGGTCTCCACATGGCCATGAACCACGCCGTAGCGGTCGTTGATGACCTTGAGCACCGGGGTGATGCCGTTGGTGGTGCAGGATGCGGCGGAGAGGATCTGGTCGGAGTCCTCGATGGCGCCGTGGTTGATGCCGTAGACAATGTTCTTCAGATCGCCCTTGCCCGGAGCGGTGAGCAGCACGCGAGCCACACCCTTGGACTGCAGGTGCTGGGACAGTCCCTCACGGTCGCGCCACACACCGGTGTTGTCGACGACGATGGCGTTGTCGATGCCGTACTTGGTGTAGTCAATGTCCGCCGGGTCATTGGCATAAATCATCTGAATCTTGGTGCCGTTGGCCCAGATGACCTCGTTCTCCTCGTCAACAGCGATGGTGCCGTTGAAGGCACCGTGGACGGAGTCACGGCGCAGGAGGGAGGCGCGCTTGAAGATGTCAATGTCGCCCTTCTTGCGCACGACGATAGCGCGCAGGCGCACGCCGCCGTAGGCAGCCTCGCGGGCGATGAGGATGCGAGCCAGCAGGCGGCCGATGCGACCGAAGCCGTAGAGAACGACGTCGGTGGATTCCTTATCCACACCGGCACCGACGAGATCGACGAGGGTCTCCTCGAGGAAGTTGCGCAGGTTATCGGAGCCGGATTCCTCGAAGCCAGTGGCCAGGCGGCCCAGGTCAATGGAAGCGGTGCCCAGGTTCATCGAGCACAGTTCCTTGAGAATAGGCAGGGTCTCTGCGGTGGAAAGCTCGCGCTCAGCGATGCGGCGGGCGTAGCGGTGCGCCTTGATGATGTCGATGTCGGTCACGCCGATGAGCAGACGGCCGTAGATAGAGGTGACAACGTTATTGTTGCGGTGCAGCTGGTGGATGAGCGGGATCATCTCTTGGGCCAGCTCCAGGCGCTCGTTCCAATCCTCGTGCCCAATGTGCGCGTTCGAAGTCACGTGCTTTGTATCCTTTACTCGTCAAAAAGGGTGTAAAACTCTGTCCATCCGTAAATATTAACCCTTATTCATGCCCGTTTGGGTGTAGTTGAGCGAGGATCTCCGCCACACTACCCCCGCGAAGTTTCATTACATCGACGCCGACGAGGCAATAGTCCACGTCTGCGTCGAGCTGGGCACGGCGAGGTTTCAGTAGCGCGTTGAGATAGGGGTAGACCAAAGGCAGGTTCGGGTGTGCCCGTGTGTAGGCGGTCTCCAGCCCGCGGGCATAGCGTCCGGAGAACGCGCGGGTGGAAACCGTTTGGCCACCGCGGCGCAGAAGTCCCCGGTTGTGCTCACTCGTCCCGGCCTCCTCGGAGAGCAGGAAGGCGGAACCACAGCTGACTGCTTTTACCCCCGGCCAGGCCAGGGCCGTGGCAACATCCTCTGCGGTGCGCAGACCACCCGCGGCAATGAGTGGAAGGTCCGTGACCTGGTGGACCGCCGCGACAAGTTCTTTAAGTGGGCGCTGATCCGGTTCCGCACCCGGGTCCCACACGCCGCGGTGCCCGCCCGCTTCAGGCCCCTGCACGCACACAACATCGACGCCGCGGGCAGCCGCGGCTTGCGCCTCCTCGGGGGTGGTGACCGTGGTCCACGCCTCTGCCCCAGCGGCATGGATGCGTGCGATCTCTTCCTCACTAAAGGCGCCGAACATCGACCACAGCACTGCTGCCCCGCCCTCCAGCGCGGCCTCGAACTTGTCCTGCCAGCCGAAGTTTAGGGAGACGTCGCCAAGCACGGCGCCCTCTTCCGCAGCGAGGGACTGCGCAGCCGCGAATTCCGTTTCGGTCAGTGCGCGCTGCGGGTGAAAGATATTGACCCCGAAACGCGTGCCAGCACATGCAGCGATGGCCTCCCGCGCGGCGTCGACGGAGCAAGTTCCCAGCCCCAACGCGCTGAAGGAACCGGCGGCGTCGGCGGCGGCCACCAGTTCAGGCGTGGTGGGCCCGCCCGCCATCGGGGCAGGTAGGACGGGGCAAGTGATAGTCTCAAGAAGTTGACTCATGGTTACCCAGCCTAAAGAAAGCCATCAAGGGAGTTGTAGTGTCTGCCATCCGTGACTTTTTCACCCGCCTCTTTGGCCGCGCCGGTGAAGCACCGAATAAGAAAACACAGAAGGCCGCGACCTCCGGATTAAACCCGGCGGATTTAAGCGCCGAGTGGCTCATCGTGGGCTTGGGCAATCCCGGCGCGAAATATGCCGCAACCCGCCACAACGTGGGGTACATGGCGGTGGATGATCTCCTCGCCGAATCTGGTGACATGCTTGAGCCTGTCACAGGGCACCAACTCAGCGCTGCACAGCTTGAGCTCGGTGGCACGAAGGTCGTGGTGCTGCGCTCGCACACCTACATGAACCTCTCTGGCGATCCGATCGCCCCGCTGGCCACGCAGCTGGGAGTTGCGGCCGAGAACATCATCGTCATCCACGATGAGCTCGACCTGCCCGTCGGCAAGGTGCGCATTAAAAAGGGCGGTAACGAGAACGGCCACAACGGCCTAAAGTCGCTGAGCGAGCGCCTGGGCACGCGCGATTACCTGCGCGTGCGCATCGGTATCGGGCGCCCGCCGAAGGGTGGTTCCATCCCGGACTGGGTGCTCGCGCCTGTCGATGCCAGCGCTGAGCTCGATTCCACCATCGCCACTGCCGCTGAGGCTGCACGCCTCATCGTGACTGAGGGCCTCACCAAGGCCCAGCAGGAAATCCACTCCCGGTCGAAATAAACCCCGGCGCGCCTTAGCTCAACGTCCTACACTGTCCAAGTATGAGCCGCACGAGCCACAGCCTGCCATCGCATAACGACCCTCGAACTATCGTCATCACCGGCGCCTCGGACGGCGTGGGCGCGGCCGCTGCCCGTATCCTTCACCAGCGCCGCCCGCAGGATTCGCTGGTTCTGGTAGGCCGCAATCCGGAGAAGACGCAGGCTGTGGCCGAGGACATCGGCGCTGACTTTCATGTGGCCGATTATGAGTCTTTGGGCCAGGTGCGCCGGCTCTCCGAGGAGCTGAGCCAATACCCGCAGATCGATGCCTTGGGCAATAACGCCGGCGGCATGTTCGACGGCCCTTTTGCCACCGCCGATGGCTTCGAGCGCACGTGGCAGATCAACGTCGTGGCCCCATTTCTGCTGACCTCCTTGCTGCGCGATACGCTGCGTGCCAGCAACGCCACCGTGGTGCAGACCGCCTCGTTGGCCAACATGCTGTATTCCTCTTTCGACCCCGGTGACCCGAATACCTTTGAAAAGTTCAGCGCCGAGCGCGCCTATGGCAACGCCAAGTTAGGCGATATTCTGTTGACCCGTTACCTCGACTCCCACGGGCTTACCTCCGTGGCCTTCCACCCGGGCGTTTTGAATACTGGCTTCGGGCATAACTCGACGAGCAGGACGAGCAAGCTGTATTCGACCACTGCGGCGAAATACGTCTTGGGCAAGGCGGACAAGGGTGGGGAGAACTTGGCCTACTTCCTCAGCGGCACACCAGGCATCCATTTCAACTCCGGCGAGTACTACAACCAGAAGCGCAAGCCAGGCCTGCAGCGGCCGATTGCGAAGAAGCTCTCCGTGGCCCGGCGCATCTTTGATGATCTGGGCCGCCAGCTCAATGTGGAGTGGTAGCAGCCAGCGGCTAAACTAGCCCGCATGAGTATTGCCTCCGAAGCTTCCCGCCGCCGCACATTCGCCGTCATCGCCCACCCGGATGCTGGTAAGTCCACGCTAACGGAGGCGCTGGCGCTGCACGCGCACGTCATCAACGAGGCCGGCGCGGTGCACGGCAAGGGCAACCGCAAGTCCACGGTCTCTGACTGGATGGAGATGGAGAAGGAACGCGGTATTTCCGTGGCCTCCTCCGCGCTGCAGTTCGAGTACGCGCCCGAGGGTCATGAGGGCGAGCCCTACATGATCAACCTGGTGGATACCCCGGGCCACGCGGACTTCTCGGAGGATACCTACCGCGTGCTCACGGCGGTGGATGCTGCTGTCATGCTTATCGACGCCGCCAAGGGCCTCGAGCCCCAGACCCTCAAGCTCTTCCGCGTGTGTAAGGCCCGCGGCCTGCCGATCATCACGGTGATCAACAAGTGGGACCGCGTGGGACGGGAACCGCTGGAGCTTGTCGACGAAATCCTCAACGAAATCCAGCTGCAGCCCACCCCGCTGTACTGGCCGGTGGGTATCGCCGGCGACTTCCGCGGTCTAGCCCACATTAATGATGATGGTGAGGCTGACGAGTACGTGCACTTCCTGCGCACCGCTGGTGGTTCCACCATCGCCCCGGAGGAGCACTACGCGCCTGAAGACGCTGCCGCGAAGGAAGAGGATGCTTGGGAGACCGCCGTGGAGGAAGCGGAGCTACTGGCCGCGGACGGCGCCCTGCATGACCAGGAGCTCTTTGAGCAGTGCGTGACCTCCCCGCTCATCTTCGCTTCCGCGATGCTGAACTTCGGCGTACACCAGATTCTGGATACGCTGTGCGCGATTGCCCCGGCTCCGCGCTCCCGCGATTCGGATCCGCAGGCCATCGAGGCCGCTACCTCCGCCATCGATGAGGTCCGTGAGGTCACCGATGAGTTCTCGGGCGTCATCTTCAAGGTGCAGGCAGGCATGGACCGCAAGCACCGCGATAACTTGGCCTTCATGCGCGTGGTTTCCGGTGAATTTGAGCGCGGTATGCAGGTCAACCATGCCCAATCCGGCCGCAGCTTCTCCACCAAGTATGCGCTGACGGTCTTTGGCCGCACGCGTGACACCGTGGATACGGCCTACCCGGGTGACATCGTAGGCTTGGTCAACGCCGGTTCCTTGGCACCAGGTGACACGATTTACACCGGCAAGAAGGTGCAGTTCAAGCCCATGCCGCAGTTCGCTCCAGAGGCTTTCCAGATTTTGCGTGCAAAATCCTTGGGCGATTACAAGGCCTTCCGCAAGGGCTTGGACCAGCTGGCGGCAGAAGGCGTGGTCCAGATTCTGCGCAACGATACGCGCGGCGACGCCGCCCCAGTCATGGCCGCGGTGGGACCTATGCAGTTCGAGGTCATGCAGGCCCGCATGGAAGTCGAATACAACGTGGAGACCATCACCGAGCCCATCCCCTACTCGGTGGCGCGCCGCACCGATGCCGAGTCCGCGCCCGAGCTGGGCCGTCAGCGCGGCGTGGAGATCTTCACCCGCAGCGACGGCGAGCTCATCGCACTCTTTGGTGATAAGTGGAAGCTGGCCTTCATTGAGAAGGAGCACCCAGAGCTCACCATCGAAACACTCGTGGCGGATTAACTTTCACGCCCTTGTTGGGTGACCCACCCGACGGTACGATTGGATAGAAATTCGTGCACCAATAGGTAGGTCACCATGAACTCTCCACTCACCGGACTATCCGTCCTCTTCCTCGGCGGCATCGGCCCCGGCCCCTTTGCCGCGATGATGCTTGCGGATATGGGCGCTAGCGTTACCCGCGTGGTCCGCCCAGGAAATCCTCCCGCTGTGGTCCCGCACAGCATCCTCTACCGCGGGCAAGAGGTTCTGGAGGCAGACCTCAAGGATCCAGCAGACGTCGACAAGCTGCGTGAGCGCCTAGCCACGACGGATATCCTCATCGAAGGTTTCCGCCCCGGTGTCACTGAGCGCCTTGGTCTAGGCCCAGAGGAGGTGCAGGCGATCAACCCGGCGCTGGTCTACGGGCGTATCACCGGCTGGGGCCAATCCGGCCCGCTCGCCCACACTGCCGGCCACGACATCAACTACATCGCGGTCTCCGGTGCGCTGCACCCCATCGCAGCAAGCGACGGTACTCCTGTTCCACCGGTCAACTTCCTCGGAGACTTCGGCGGCGGCGCGATGTACCTGGTAACAGGCCTTCTGGCGGGCGTGCTGCAGGCAAAGAATACCGGCCGGGGCTGCGTGGTGGATGCCGCTATTGTCGATGGTGCCGCCAACCTCACCGCCATGCTGCATGCCTTCCGCGCCGAAGACCAGTGGCAGGAACGCGGGACAAACCTTCTAGACGGAGGCGCTCCGTTTTATAGCGTGTACCGCACGGCTGATGATCAGTGGATGGCCGCCGGTGCCATTGAGCCGCAGTTTTATGCGCTCATGGTGAAAGGACTCGGCCTTGAAGAGGAACTAGGCCGCTACGAGCAGAACGACCGCGACGCGTGGCCAGCCATGAAGGAGATCATCGCGCGGCGTTTTGCGAAAAAGACCCAAGCGGAATGGATCGAAATCTTCCGCGGCAGCGATGCCTGTGTCACCGAGGTTGTCTCCCCCGAACACGTTCTGGAACACCCGCACCTTGCCGCGCGCGACACTTATGTGGACGCCGAGGGCTACACGGAGCCGGCCGCGGCGCCACGCTTTCTCTAGCTCAGTTTTCTAACTAAGGCCCGGGATGAGCGCGTTGATGCCGAGCATCAACGCCAGCGTTGCCAGCGGGATAACGATGGTCACCACGGCAACATCCTTATAGGACAGACGGTGCGTCATACCGCACACAATCAACATGGTGAGTACCGCACCATTGTGCGGCATGGAATCGAAGGACACCGAGGCCATCGCAGTCACGCGGTGCATCAGCTCGAGGCTAATGCCCTGTTCCGTCGCTAGCTGGGCGAGTTGATCACCCAGGGTCTGCATCGTGATGGATAGACCACCCGAGGAGGAGCCGGTAATACCGGAAATGACGGCGGTAGACACCGTGGAGACCACCAAGGCATTATCGGAGATCCCCATCATGTTGCTTTTAACCACGCTAAAGACCGCCAGGGCGGCAATCACTGCGCCATAGCCCACCTCCGAGGCCGTGGTCAGGCACGGCAGAATAGCGTTCTTGGCGCCATCGGAGAATTCCTTGACGGACTCTGCAGCCCGCTTGGGGAACATCGCCACGATGACGAAGACCGCGCAAGCTAAAGCGACCGTCGGCGACCAAATACCCAACAACGAATCGAGATCGGTCTCGCCGTATTTCTCTTCGCCAAGATAAGACGTATCCAGAACCTTGGACACGCCGTAGACCATGGCGAAGTTCACCGCGATGACAACGGCGATGGGAACTAGGCCCAACAATCCCTGCACGTGGACGGAGGGCTCAGTTTCTGTACGAGCATGAGTAGAAACGCGGCCACCGGAATTGGTGTCGAAGGATTCTCCACCGATTTCTACGCTGGCTTCTTCCCCGCTGTCGCCGATTCCCTCGGGTGTTTCGATGACCTTGCCGTCAGCATCGAGCGGCTCAAATGTTTCCCCACCCGCGCGCAGGGTGCGCACGCGGTACTCCAGCCACGCGGTTCCCACCGCCAGCATGATCGCAGAAGAGATGAGACCGAAGAGGGGTGCCGCGTAGACGTTGGTACCGAAGTAACTGGTGGGGATTGCGTTATGGATCTGCGGCGAACCGGGAAGCCCGGCCAGCGCGAAGGTGATGGTTCCCAGCGCAATCGCTCCGGGCATGAGCCGTTTGGGGATCCCAGATTCCTTAAACAGGGCGGTCGCGATGGGCACGATGGTAAAAGCCACAACCCACGCAGATACACCGCCATAGGTGAGCAAGGCTGTGGCGACGACCGTCGAGAACATCGCGCGCTTTGGCCCGAATAACGCGGTAATCCCGCGAGCTAGGTACCGGGCAAGCCCCGTGGAAGTCATGAGGAAGCCGAAAATCGCGCCGAAGAGGAAGAGCGGGAAATACTTGGTCACGAAGTTTCCGGCTGCCGGCATAAAGATCTGGGTATAGGTAGCCAGGATCGGCCCCCCAGAGAAAACCACCGCGATCAAGGCCGCGAAGGGGGCGACGACCACCACGGAGTGCCCGCGGTAGGCCATCACGACGAGGAAAATCAGGGAAAGAACCACCCCGATGAATGAGATAACCATAATTTCTACCTCACTGTCTTGGTCATCTGAGGCAAGAGGGTGAATCACCCTTCCTGCGCATGCGTCGCCGGTACCATGTCCTCTATGGAGGAGAAAACAGCTTCGACGCGGGAGAGAATTCTCGAATGTTCACGCGAGCTTTTCAGTGAGCGGAGCTTCTCACAGGTCTCAATGAAAGACATCGCGGAGGAAGCGAATGTTTCTGTCGCGCTGATTGTGAAGCACTTCCATAACAAGGAAGGGCTCTTTGAGGCCACGGTGGATTTCACTGCTTCCTCGGCAGCGCTCTTTGCCGGTCCCTTCAGCGAATTAGGCCGCACCGCGGTGGTTGAAACCCTTACTGCTCCACACAACGCGCCCTACTCCATGGCCCGGACTATTTCCGTGGCGAGCGGTGACTATCAGACGCTCGGAGCCATTGGTAAGAGAATTAAATCCGACTTGCTGGAGGTCTTAGCTTCTCGGATTCGTGAAGAGTCCGGGAAGCACTCGCCTTCGCCGGAGCTGCGGGCCCAATCCGCGCTGGCCCTTCTCATGGGACTGTCGTTCATGCGGCGTTTTGGTGATACCGAGTTTGCGGCCTTTCCTACCGAGGAACTCATCGAGTACTATGCCCCGCTGCTCCAGGGCATCCTCGACGGTGGCCAAGCGCCCTAGCGCTCTCAGCAGGCTAGAGCGCCTAGGAGGCCTTAGAAGCACTTAGGAGCGCTTAGGCTGTTCCTTTGGAACGAACTTCGGAAATGATGGCGGAGAAGTCGAGGCCGCCGTGGCCTTCGTCCACAAAGGAGGAGTACTGCTCCTCCGCAATCCGGCCCAGGACAGTGTCGGTCTTGGTGTCTTCCGCCGCGGCCATGGCCAGTTTGAGGTCCTTGAGCATGAGTGCGGCGGCGAAACCGGGCTTGAAATCGTTGTTCGCCGGTGAGCTCGGCACGATATCCGGAACCGGGGCGTTGACGGACAGCGACCACGAGTTGCCGGTGGCGTTGGAGACGACGTCGTAGAAGGCTTGGTGATCCAACCCCAAGCGCTCGCCGAGGACCAAGGCTTCAGCTAGGACAATTTGTTGGACCGCGAGAATCATGTTGTTGCATGCCTTGACCGCTTGGCCGTTGCCGATGTCACCGCAGTGGGTAACAGACTTGCCCATGATGTCGAGCAGCGGTTTGACCTTCGCAAAGTCTTCGGCTGTGCCGCCGACCATGAAGGCGAGCGTTCCCGCTGCCGCCCCGGCGATGCCGCCGGAGACTGGTGCATCAAGAAAGGCGGAGCCAGCCTTGCCCACCGTCTCCGAAAGCTCACGTGCCTCCGCGACCGCGATGGTGGAGACATCAACGTAGGTCTTTGCATCCTCGTTGGCTGCGAGGACCGACTCGATGACCTGCTTGACCAGCCCACCATTAGGCAAACTGGTAAAGACTACCTCGGCGCCCTGCGCGGCTTCCTCCGCGGTCTCGATGATGGTGACGCCCTGCTCGGCGGCGCGCTCCCGAGCCTCTTCCACGACGTCGAATCCGCGGACCTCATGCCCGGCCTCCGCCAAGTTGACGGCCATAGGGCCGCCCATGTTGCCCAATCCGATAAACGCGATAGTCGTCATTGTGTTCTCTCCTTACATGACCGGCATGGTGAACTGAGGACCTGCGGACTCATCATTAGGCCAGCGCGAGGTGATGGTCTTAGTCTTGGTGTAGAAGCGGAAGGAATCCGGTCCGTGCTGGTTGAGGTCGCCGAAACCGGAGGCCTTCCAGCCACCAAAGGTGTGGTAGGCAATCGGCACCGGAATCGGAACGTTGACGCCCACCATGCCGACCTGGACGTTCTTGCAGAAGTCGCGGGCCGCGCCGCCGTTCTGGGTAAAGATGGCGACACCGTTGCCGTAGACGTGGTCGTTGGGGTAAGACACGGCCTCTTCCAGGGTTTCGGCGCGGACCATGACCAGCACCGGGCCGAAGATTTCCTCGCTGTAGACGGACATGTCGGCGGTAACGTTGTCGAAGAAGCTCGGGCCGGAGTAGAAGCCGTCCGCGAGGGAATCCTCGTTATAGGTCTTGTCAGACATGTCCAACTCGCGGCCGTCGGCAAGCAACGTGGCTCCTGCCTCCACGCCCTCGGCGATGAGCCGGTGTACGCGATCGCGTGCCTCTGCCGTGACCAAGGGGCCATAGTCGGCCTCAGGATCGAGGCAGTGGCCTACCTTAAGTTCTGGAATCTTGGCCAGGATGGCATCGCGCAAACGGTCTGCCGTGTCCTGTCCCACGGGGACTACCACGGACAGGGCCATGCAGCGCTCACCCGCGGAGCCGAAGGCAGCGCCCACGATGGCGTCGGCGGTGGTGTCAATGTCGGCGTCGGGAAGCACGATGGCGTGGTTCTTCGCACCGCCGAAGCACTGAGCGCGCTTGCCTGTGGCCGCGCAGCGCTCGTAGATGTACTGCGCAATCGGCGTGGAGCCGACAAAGCCCACGGCCTTGATGGTGTCGGAGTCGAGGATGGCATCGACTGCCTCCTTGCCTCCGTGCACCACGTTGAGAACACCGGCCGGGCCGCCTGCCTCAATGAAAAGCTCCGCTAGGCGTACCGGTACGGAGGGGTCGCGCTCAGAAGGCTTGAGTACGAAGGCGTTGCCCGCTGCCAGTGCCGGGCCGGCCTTCCACAGCGGAATCATGGCCGGGAAATTGAACGGGGTAATACCGGCGACCACACCGAGTGGCTGGCGCATCGAGTAGGTATCGATACCGGTGCCAACCTCCGAAGAATACTCACCCTTGAGCTGGTGCGGGGCGCCAAGCGCGAACTCCAGCACGTCGACGCCGCGCAGCACGTCTCCCTTAGCATCCGGGAAAGTCTTACCGTGCTCCAAGGAGAGCTGCGTGGCCAGTTCATCCATGTTCTCGTGGATGAGACGGATCCATTCCATGATGATGCGGATACGCTTCTGTGGGTTTAGTGCTGCCCAGCCTGGCTGAGCCTTCGCGGATTCCGCGATGACGCTGTCCACATCGGCCTTGTTCGCCAGAGCGACGGCGGCCTGCTCCTTGCCGGTCGAAGGGTTCAGGACGGGCTGGGTGTTGCCCGACGTCCCCTCGAACGTTTCTCCATTGACATAGTGATACACAGTGCGCATGTCGCGTCTCCTTCCTGGAACCTCCGGCTCCTTCTATGGCTTGGGTCACACACTAACCGCAGTCCACAGCCACACGCCATGGATAATGAGACATAAAACACTATTCACCCCCTAGAGTGAGTTGACATACATGCTTTGTTCTGCGCTTTCCCCATACGCCTCCCCTCGAAGTAGTGGGGTGAATGCCATTCACCTGGCCTGTGCCCGAGAAAGCGCGGGCTAAGGTGATGACATGGACCACACGGAGCAGCCTGCGACCACCACCCCCGACGGGCCCGGACTAACGAGCTGGGAAGCCGATGTCATCCTCAACGATGGCGATATCGCTACCTTGCGTCCCATCACGCCGGGCGACCGCGATGCCATTCGCGCTTTCTATGATCGCGTCTCGGATCAGTCGAAGTATCTGCGCTTCTTCGGCACACACCCCACACTGACCGACGATGATCTTGACCGCTGGCTCCATACAGACGGCTATGACAAGGTCACGCTCGTCATGGTGGAGCGCGGCAGTATCGTGGCGGTGGCCGGATACTCCATTGTCGAACAGTTCCTGCCGGCGCGCGTGGGCGATGTCTCCTTCCTAGTCCAGGATTCCCACCACGGCAAAGGCGTAGCCAACATCCTTCTTGAACACCTGGCGGAGATCGGACGCGAAGGAAAAGTGGAGCGCTTTTTCGCAGAGATGCTCACCCAAAACCGCAGGATGGTGCAGGTCTTCGTGCGTGCAGGCTACTCCGCGAAGCCGGAGCTTGAGGATGGATTCATTCGAGTGGATTTCCACATCGCTCCGAATGAGAATTCCCGCGATGTTATGGAACGCCGCGAGCTGCGCGCCGAAGCCAACTCAATTCACCGTTTGCTCACCCCAAGCTCCGTGGCGGTGGTTGGCACGCTCTCCAGCCAGCAACTGGACAGCGCCGGCTTCACTGGTTCACTGCATCACCTGCACAGCGTCGATGAACTCCATGACCTTGCTGAACCGGTAGACCTCGTTGTCATCGAATTTCAAGGGCGCGGCGGCGCCAACGTCATGGAGGCGGCTGCCGCCGCAGGCGCTAAAGGGGTCATCGTCATCTCTCGCAGCCAGAACCCTAACCTTTCGCGCGAGGAAGCCCGCGACATCGTACTCGCGGCTAGGGACTACGGTCTGCGCGCCCTCGGCCCCGCTGCATTGGGCCTCATCAACACCGATGACTCGGTTCGCCTCAACGCAAGCCCCGCGCCCATGCCACGGGCCGGCCAAGTAGGACTCTTTACCCAATCGGCTGGCGTGGCGACACTGGCTCTATCCCATGCGCTGCAACTTGGCTGCGGTTTAAGTAACTTCATCGCCGCTGGTTCCTTCGCTGATGTCACCGCCAATGACGTTATGCAGTTCTGGAGCCAAGATGAAAACACACGCATCTGTCTGTTGTCCCTCGACTCGATAGGTAACCCACGTAAGTTCTTCCGCGTTCTGCGCCGCCTAGCACTGGACAAGCACGTCGTGGTGTTTCTTCCTTCGCGCGCGCTGAAATCCGCCCGGCACTACGCGGTCGAAGGACTGTCTGCGGCCAGTCCGGCCGCACTGGATGAGATCATCCGCTACACCGGAGCCATGGTGGTCACCCGCCGCGATGCCATGCTTGACATCGCCCAGCTCCTCGCGCGCCAACCCGTGCCGCAGGGCCGTCGAATTGCCGTGATGTCGAATTCCTCTGGACTCACCGCGCAGATGGAGCAGGCAGCCTGGCGCTTCGGGCTACGCCCGCGCGCTACCACCGTCGTCGACGATCCCGCTCCCGCCATCACTGAGGAGGCACGGCGGGCTTTGGCGGACCCGAATATTGACGCAGTGCTGTGTGCCGTCGTAGAAGTCGGCGAGTTTATCCTCAAGGATGCTTATTCAAGTTTGTCGCAGCTGGCATCCACGACGACGGATACCCCGCTTATCGCCAGCTTTGTTGGCTTCGACGTCCCCGATTTCCGCACCGCTCCGGGCCCAGAGAAACCCGGCCAGCTGCCGGTGTTTGACACCTATGCTGACGCCATCGAAGCATTAGCGACCATCATCGATAACGAACGCCGACGCGCCCTCGCCCGCCCCAACCCTGCCGATGAATTCGCCACCAGCGAGGGTCTGGCTGAAGCACGCGGGGTCGTTGCGGAGGTGCTTCTGGATTCGCCCACCGGGAGGTGGACAACCGATGAGGAGTGCGCGCGAATTCTGAGCGCCTATGGCATCGACATTGTTCCTTGGAATCCGGTCAGCACCCTTGAGGAGGCCATTGCGGCTGGGCACGAGTATGGATGGAATGTGGTCCTCAAGTGCACCTCGCAGATAGTGCGGGGCCGCTCGGAACTTCCCACTGTCGTGCGCAACATCCATGACGAGGAGTCCATGAAGCGCGCGTGGAGCACCATCACTCAACTCACGCGTGATCTCCACTTAGGCGAGGATCCTGCCATCTTGATACCGGTGGTACAGCGCATGGTCACGGCGGGCGCCTCCCTTACTCTGCGGGCCATCGAAGATCCCGTTGTGGGCCCGATGGTTTCTGCAGGTTTCTCCGGACTGCCCTCGGATCTGTTGGGGGACGTCGAGTGGCGCGTGCCTCCGCTACGCCGAACGGATGCCCTGGACATGCTCAGCTGCTTGAAGGCCTCTCCCCTGTTGACCGGCTATCGCGGTACCAAGGCCGCCAAGCTACATCGCGTCGAAGAGGTCATGATGCAGCTGGCACAGCTCAAAGACGACATTGCCGCACTCGTTGACATCGAGCTCTCCCCTGTCATCGCCGGGGTGACACAGACTGATGTGGTGGGGGCCCGCATGCGCATCGCCCCGCTGGGTGATGTCCGCGATCCCCTCGCGAGGTCCTTATCATGAGTCAGTCAAAACCGCTGCTTTTCGCTTCGGAGGAAATGTACCGCTACTCGCTTGGTCCAGAGCATCCGATGGGGCCGGACCGGGTCGCCGCGGCGATGTCACTGGCTCAGCACTTCGGCGTGCTCGAGGAATTCGATATCGAGTGCCCCGACCCGCTGAACACCTCGCACCTGCAGCTCGTGCATAGCCCCGACTACATCGCCGCCACCCGCGCCGAGGTGCCCACTAAACGTTTTGGTCTGGGCACCGAAGACAACCCGATTAGTCATGGCTTGTCGACGGTCGCCGCGCGCATCGCCGGCGGTACCCTAGCGGCCGCACGGGCTGTGTGGGAAGGTCGCGCACCACGCGCAGTCAACCTTTCCGGCGGGCTGCACCATGCTTTTGCCGATTCGATGTCGGGGTTCTGTATGTACAACGATGCCGCGATTGCCATCCGGTGGCTTCTGGATAACGGCGCCCAGCGCGTGGTCTACCTTGATTTAGACGCTCACCACGGCGACGGCGTGGAGAAGATCTTTTGGGACGATCCCAACGTGCTCACGATTTCAGTGCATGAATCGGGACTCTATCTCTTCCCCGGCACGGGCTATGCCCACGAGGTTGGTGGACAGGGCGCGGAAGGTACCGCCGTCAACGTGGCCCTGCCCCGTGGGGTCACGGATGAGGAATGGCTGCAGGTGGTCCACGCTATCGTCCCGCCACTGCTCAAGAAGTTCCGCCCCGATTTCATCATTTCCCAACACGGCGCGGACCCGCACCGTTCGGATCCCCTCGCGGATCTAGAACTCACCATCGATGGGATGGCTCGGGCTTACCGCTCGGTAGCGGTATGGGCACAGCAGTTTGCGGGCGGGCGATGGGTCGCCCTCGGTGGCGGTGGCTATCGAATCGACGCCGTCGCACGCGCGTGGACGCACGTACTCGCCGCTGCCGCCAATATTGAGCTCGGCTCCTCCTCGAGGATGCCGAGTGGCTGGGAGGGCTCCCTTTTTCTAGGTGACGAGGGCGCATGCGCCGCCATCGCGAATTTCGACCCCACCAAGGTCATGGCGGAAAGGCCGCATGCGGCGCTGGTGCAGACCACGCGCGCCGTCTTCCCCTACTGGGGTTTGCCCGCTTATGGTTAGAGCCCCGCATGAGCGGGGCATTCGTAATGAATAAGTGGGCCGGACTCTAACGCGGCGGCATACGCAGCGCGCCATCCAGACGAATTGTTTCGCCATTGATGTAGGGGTTATTAGCAATCGACAAAGCCAAGGCTGCGAACTCCTCCGGCTTGGCCAGCCTGGCGGGAAATGGCACGGTGGCTTCGAGCTGCTCACGGAACTCCGGGGTGATTTGCTCCATCATCGGGGTGGACACCACGCCTGGAGCGATAGCGTTAACGCGAATTCCCAGTGAGGCCAAATCTCGAGCCCCGGTAATCGACAGCGCAGCCACCGCCCCCTTCGATGCCGCGTAGGCTGCCTGCCCGACCTGCCCTTCAAAGGCCGCGACGGAAGCAGTGTTGATGATAACGCCGCGCTGACCGTCCTCATCGAGTGGTTCTGCCTGGGCCATCGTCTCAGCCGCGGCGGTCATGACGTGGAAGGTACCCATGAGGTTGACGTTGATGGTTTTGGAAAACAGCTCCGGATCATGCGGCCCTTTGCGCCCAAAGATGCGCGCCGAAGGGCAAATTCCCGCGCAGTTCACTGCCACGCGCAGCGGCGCCTCCGATGCCGCAGCAAGAACTGTCTCCCGCACCGCAGCGGGATCGGTGACGTCAACGGCTGTGTAGTTGATGCCACTCTGTTGCTCTTCTGGGGCGGACAAGTCGAGCACGGTGACCGCGGCTCCGTGCTTCGCGAGTGCCGCGGCCGTCGCCGCTCCAAGGCCGGATGCACCGCCGGTTACGACGGCGGACGCTTCGTATAGGTTCATGATTTTCTCCTTTAAGAAGAGCGAGGGGGTGGGTTGTAAAGTCCTGCGAGCCTGTAGCGGTGAGTAGGGGCAGAATTACTTAAACGAAGGCGGATACGCCAGTAACCGCACGGCCAACGATGAGCGAGTTGATGTCGTAGGTGCCCTCGTAGGTAAAGAGGATCTCGGCATCATCCATCATCTTCGATAAGTCATACTCTGTGAGGATGCCATTTCCACCGCCAATATTGCGGCCCGCTGCGGCGGACTCGCGCGCCAGGCGCGTGGTCGTTGCCTTCGCCAGGGCAGCAAACGGCATTTCCAGTTTGCCCTGTTCCTGTACCTCCGCCAGCTGGGCCATCATGGCAAGCGACGCAGTAGCGTTGCCCAGGATGCGGGAGAGCTGCTCTTGAACAAGCTGAAATTTGGCGATGGGTCGGCCGAACTGCTCGCGCTTGACCGCATACTCTCGCGCCTTGTCGAAGATGCCCAGCTGCAGCCCAGCGCCCTGCCAACCCACCCAGGCACGCGAATAGCACAGGAAGTCGTTGACGTTGGCGAAGGTTTCGGCACCAGGGATCAGGTTCTCGTGTGGGATGAGGACGTTCTCGAAGTTCAGGTCTGCATTCTGCATAATGCGCAAACCCATTTTGCCGGAAATCTTGCTGCGCGCCACGCCTTCGCGGTCGAGCTCAACGATGAAGGCTTTGATTTCATCATCTGCTGTATCGCGGGCGAAAGTGATGGCAAAATCAGCAAAAGTACCGGCACCGATCCAACGCTTGGCACCGTTGATAACCCAGCCCTCGGCGGTGCGCTCCGCTGTGCTGGCTAGACCGCCGGCGATGTCGGAGCCGTGGTCAGGCTCAGTCAGCGCAAAACACCCCACCTTGGTGAACTGGCGCAAGCTTGCCAACCAGATGTCTTTCTGCTCCTGCGAGCCCAGCTTGTCAATGAGTCCGAGAACGAGCTCATTGTGAATGCCCACCAGCGCCGAAAGCGACACGTCTGCGCGTGTGACTTCCGCGTACACCAACCCACGGTACAGGCGTGAGGTATCGGTGAGTTCGATTTCGCCTAGGCCCATCTCCGCCATACGAGGAAGAAGGTCGAAAGGCAGCTCTTCACGATCCCAGTATTCCCCCACGACCGGACGAATTTCCGTCTGCAGAAACTCGTGGATCTCTGCCAGGCGTGCTTGCTCCTCGGGGATTAGGCGGTCAGCAACGGAGAAGATATCGGCGTGAGGGTACTTAATCTTCTCCAAGTGTTTCCCACCGGGATGCTGTGGACCAAGAATCGGCGGCATAACTCTTACCTTTCTATCTGGGGTTTGTGGTGACCGCACAGCTTTCTTTGCGGCCATAGGAGGTCTTTTAAAATTGGGAATCAATGGGCACTACACATTGAATGAGTACGATTATACATCTTTCCGTACTCTACATGGCGTGTTCTATGATCAATTGACGCACCGCTGTAGGCCAAGCCCACCGGAAAAGAGTCCCCCAAAGGCCGAGATTGACATAGACGGAGAGACACATGACCCAACCACTCACACCGCGGCAGCGAGAGCTCTTTAACGCCCTCCTGCAGGACTTTCTGAACGAGGGCTTCGAATCCTTCACTATCGATGGGGCAACCAAGCGTTACCAATGCTCCAAATCCACCATGTACGCGCTCGGGCCATCAAGGGATGCCATCATTCGGCGCGTACTGGTCAGCTTCTTTAAAGAAATCGCACGCCGCACCGCGGTTTCCAAGGCCCCCACATACGCGCAGGCACTTGAGAACTACTTCTCCTCCATGACCATCGCCTTAGAGCCCGCCAGCCCGGAGTTCATGCGCGATCTCGCCTCCGAACCTGCTGCCCAGGAGGTTTTCAGCCTCAACACACGCAGGGCCACCGAAACCATCCACGAGCTGCTCAGCCACGGCGCTGCAGCCGGGGAATTCACAGCGGAATACACGGATTTCGTCTCGCGCCTGATCCAGCGCTCCATGGCCGACATCCAGCAGGGCTTTTACTCGAACACCCTAGCTCCGGCCGAGGCCTATCACACCCTTGGCCAACTCATCCTTCATGGAATTTTATTGCGCTAACCTGCAAATTCTGCACATATCGTTCAAAATCTCTAGCAATTACTTCGAACTCGAAGTAAAGTAGATTGCGACCCACGTCACACCGACGCACGGTTTGAGATACGGGGCATAGGCATCGCAGCGTCCTTCCCCATATGAGCACAAGCTAGAGGAGAACCAATGACCACGGTGACCGAACAATTCCAAGCAGCCCGCGACCTGCTGGTTTCTTATCAGACCGATTATGAGGCGGCACGCAGCAACTTCGAGTGGCCACGCTTCGAGCACTTCAACTTCGCCCTCGATTGGTTCGATCACCTCGCCACTGCAGAGGATTCCAAGGACCGCGAAGCACTCGTCATTTGCGAAACCGACGGCAGCAGCACCCGCCGTACCTTCGCCGAGATGTCGGCCCGCTCAGCACAGCTGGCCAACTGGTTGGAAGCACAGGGCGTTCAGCGCGGTGATCGCGTCATGCTCATGCTCAACAACCAGGTGGAACTGTGGGAGTGCATGCTAGCCTGCATCAAGGCGGGCTTCGTGCTCAACCCAGCAACCGCCATGCTCGGTGCAGCGGATTTGCAGGACCGCACCGACCGCGCCAACATTTCCTGGGTTGTAGCTAACGCTGAGGATGCCGAGAAGTTCCAAGACGTCACCGGTGATTTCACTATTATTCAGGTAGGTGATGAACCAGACGCACAGTCGGCGCACCCCACTCTGCGCTACTCGGATTCTTTCACCGGCCCGGAGGTCTACACGCCGAAGCGAGACACCAAGGCCGATGAAACCCTCCTGCTCTACTTCACCTCCGGCACCACGTCAAAGGCAAAGCTCGTCGAACACACCCACACCTCCTATCCGGTGGGGCACCTAACCACGATGTACTGGATTGGCCTGGCACCTGGCGACGTCCACCTCAACGTCGCCGCACCCGGCTGGGCTAAGCACGCGTGGTCGAATTTCTTTGCCCCCTGGATCGCCGGGGCCACTATCTTCCTGTACAACTATGCCCGCTTCGACGCCGCTGCGCTCATGGACAAGATGGAGGAAGAAGGTGTCACCAGCTTTTGTGCCCCGCCGACGGTGTGGCGCATGCTCGTTCAGGCGGACCTGAGCCGTATGAAGACCCCGCCCAAGAAGCTGGTCGCTGCGGGTGAACCGCTGAACCCCGAACTCATCAGTACTATCAGCAAGGCGTGGAACACGGATGTTCGCGATGGCTTCGGGCAGACGGAAACCACCTTGCAGATTGCAAATACCCCAGAGCAAAAGGTCAAGCCAGGTTCTATGGGCCGTCCACTGCCGGGATGGGAAGTCGTGCTCAAGGATCCCGCCACAGATGAAATTGGGGATACCGGCGAAATCTGTTTGAAGATCGACCCACGCCCAGTTGGTCTGACGGTGGGTTACTTCAACGACCCCGACAAGAACGCCGAGGTCTTCCGCGATGGTTACTACCACACTGGCGATACGGCGGAGCGCGATGAGGACGGCTACATTTTCTACATTGGCCGTGCCGATGATGTCTTCAAGGCCTCCGACTACCGCCTGTCCCCCTTCGAACTCGAGTCCGTCGTCATCGAGCATCCGGCTGTCGCCGAAGTAGCGGTGGTTCCTTCCCCCGATCCCATCCGCCTCGCCGTGCCGAAGGCTTATGTGGCGCTGGCGAACGGCTACGAGCCAACCACAGAAATCGCCGAAGCCATCCTCAAACACTGTCGTGACGGATTGGCGCCGTATAAGCGTATCCGCCGCCTCGAGTTCTACGAACTGCCAAAGACCGTCTCTGGAAAGATTCGCCGCGTCGATCTGCGCAAGCGCGAAACCGAGATCCACTCAGATGATGGCGGTAAGACGACAGCCTCGACGGAGTTCGCTGACTCCGACTTCCCGTCGCTAAAGGGCTAGCCCCCGCCAACCTTTCCACACTGCAGGCCCCAGCTTCTGGCTGGGGCCTTCGCATCTTTACTCGACACGAGACGCTGTCACCATCACGGCTTTCGCCGTACGTCTCGTATCCGGGTTCTCGGAACAGTGAAGTTGTCACTTATAGTTGTCTCGCGCGCAGAACGCGCTACAAGGAGGTCTTTTCCCGCTCATGGACATCATTGCTGAAGCACGCCGCCAGTGGGCCAAACGCTATTCCACGCAAACCGCGCGTGGTCTAGCCACGGTTTCCTCCTTCGAGCGCGCCGCCCACATCTTGAGAAGCGGTGCCGAGGAGACGCTTATCCCCTTTGGGGTGAGCTATAACCAGTTTGAGGTCCTCGCCGTGCTTATGTGGTCGCGCGCGGGCAGCATGCCCATGTCGAAGATCAGTTCTCGCCTTCAACTCCCGCCGGCATCACTGACCCACACGGTGCGCAAGTTGGAGAAAGACGGGCTCATCACCCGGGTGAGCGACCCTAATGATAGACGCTCGACTTTGGTGATGGTTACCGACCAAGGCATCGTATTGGCCTCCGCGGCGGGGCCCGCGCTCGATCGCTATTTCGAGTCCATTCCGCTACCCGCCCGCGAACAGGATCGCGTCATCGCTGCCGCAAACCGTATCCGCCTCGCCTCCGGGGAGGACGTCGAGGAGCCCGAGGCCGAGTAGAGCAACGAAACTGCCCTAGCTGCCAAAACCACCGATGATCCATGCCTAGATCCGCGTGGTTTCGTCAGCTAGGGCAGTTGTGTGGCTGAGAACTAGACCGCCTGGAAGCAACTTCCCCGAGCTAAGAGCTTAAGCGTGCTTAAAGTCCGGGTCGCGCTTCTCCACGAAGGCTGCCATTCCTTCCTTTTGGTCGTGGGAAGAGAAGAGTGCGTGGAAGGTGCGGCGCTCGAACTGGACGCCCTGGGACAGCGAGAGCTCATCGACGGCATTGACCTGTTCCTTGATCTGGGAGGTTGCTACGAAGGACTTCGAGGCGATGAGCTGCGCAGTTTCCAAGGCAGAATCGAGAAGTTCAGCTGCGGGGACCACGCGGGCAACGAGGCCGGAGCGCTCCGCTTCCTCCGCCGCCATCATGCGGCCGGTCAGGCACATCTCCATGGCCTTCGCTTTTCCAATTGCACGGGTGAGGCGCTGGGAGCCTCCCATGCCCGGGGTAACACCCAGGTTAACCTCTGGCTGGCCAAACTTAGCCTTGTCACCGGCAATAATGAAGTCACACATCATCGCCAGCTCACAACCGCCGCCAAGCGCGTAGCCATTGACCGCAGCGATAATGGGCGTGCGAGCGCGCGTGAGGACGTCCCAGCCGGCGAACCAGTCCGCGGTGTACATTTCCGTCGCCGTCTTCGAAGACATCTCCTTAATATCTGCGCCAGCGGCAAAGGCCTTTTCGGAGCCAGTAATGACGATTGCGCCTACCTCTGCATCAGCGTCGAATTCCTGCACCGCTTGTGTAACTTCAAGCATGGTGTCGTTGTTCAGCGCGTTGAGCGCCTCCGGACGGTTGAGGGTAATAAGTGCGACACGACCGCGCTTTTCAGTAAGAATTGCCATGGAACGAGTGTCCTTTCTGCGCTTTTGGATAGTGCTGTAATAGCTCGTGATGAGGAGTAGGTGTGTTTATTCTTCGGGGGCATCGAACAAGGGGGGTTCCACGTTGCCCTCGATGGGCTCGAGGATAGACGCCACCACGTCCGCCGGGACGGCACCGATGGACTCGTACTCCCAGGAAGGATTGCGGTCCTTATCAACGATCTGCGCGCGGATGCCCTCCACGAATTCCTTGTGCTTTTGCATGTTCACGGACATCCAAAATTCTTGTGTCAAAGTTTCTGCGAAACTCATCGACGCGTTGCGGTTCAAAGATTCCTCGGTAACGCGGATTCCCAGCGGAGAGTTAAGGCTCATCCGCTTGGCGGCCTTCGCGGCCCAGTGCCCTTCGCCGCTCGTAGCGGCGAGTTCCTGCAGCCGGGCTAATGTTTCCTCAGCAGTCTCTGCAGCGTAGACCTCTACCATTTCGACGCGTTCCTCCCCGAATCCACGCCCCACCTCCTCGGTGAACTTCTCGATGTCTGACGGGTCTCCCGACTCCACCAGCTGCTCAACTAACGCGTCGAGGTTGTCCTTGGGTACGAAATAATCGGCAAAACCGGTATCGATCGCCTCCGCGGCACCCACGTGGATCGCGGTATAAGCCAGGTGGCGGCCAAGACGATCTGCGGCCCGGGAAAGCAAATAAGAGCCGCCGGCATCGGGAGAATATCCGATTCCTACTTCCGGCATTCCGATGCGGGAATCCTCGCTCACGATACGGTGCGAGGCGTGCGCCGAAACGCCGATCCCACCACCCAGCACGATGCCTTCCATGAGAGCCACATAAGGCTTGGAATAGGTGGAAATCAGATAGTTTAGTTCGTATTCTGTCTTCCAAAAGTGGGCACCTGCGGTTCCGTCTTCGAGGGCGTCGTGGTACAGGGCCGCCACATCTCCGCCTGCACACAACCCGCGTTCCCCAGCGCCGCGGAGGATGACGAGCTTGACGCGATCATCCTCCTGCCAATTCCTGAGCACCGCCGTCATCTCATCGATCATCGTCTGGTTCAGCGCGTTAATGGCCTTGGGGCGGTTGAGCGTGAGCACGCCGGCGTGTCCACGAATTTCGCTAATAATCTCGTTCGTCATCCTCTTCTCCTTATTTTTCTGCTCATCAATAGGCAGGTTTAATTCACAGCCTCAAGCAACAGTGCTTCACCTTGGCCACCGCCGCCGCACAACGTGACCCCGGCGCGACGAGCAGGGGATTCTGCCAAGCGGTGTGCCGCATGTACCACGAGTCGTGCCCCGGAAGCTCCGATAGGGTGTCCTAAGGCAATCGCTCCACCTTGCGGATTCACGTCGTCAGGGTTGACGCCGAGGACCTTCGCGGAATGCACCACCACCGCAGCAAAGGCCTCGTTGATCTCGATGTGGTCGAGCTCTTCTGCACCCCAGCCTTCGCGCTCGAGGGCTTTAAGAAGGGCACGAGCGGGCTGCTCCTGCAGCGAAGAATCCGGGCCGGCTACTTGTCCGGGCGCGCGCAGAACCGCCATGATCGGCAGCCCTTCTTTCTCCGCATGCTCGCGGGTAGTGAGGACGACGGCTGCCGCTCCATCCGTGATGGGTGAGGAATTTCCGGCAGTGATGCTCCCCTCACTTTCGAAGGCCGGACGCAGACCAGCCAAGGTTTCTTCCGTGACCCCTTCCCGGATGCCTTCATCGCGCGATACCGTGACCTCCTCACGCCGGCGTTTCACCGTGATAGGAGCGATTTCCTTGCCGAAGGTTCCCTCCTCGCTCGCCTGCAGAGCGCGCTGGTGGGACAACGCGGCGCAGCGGTCTTGTTCCTCGCGGGTCGCCGGGTAGCATTCGGCATACTTCTCCGAGAGCAATCCCATCGAAATCCCCAGGTCAGCTGCACGCAGACCATCGTGCTCCATATGATCAAGGAGTTCGACCGCGCCAAACTTCTTACCGCTGCGCGACTGTGGCAAAAGGCGCGGCGCATTCGACATGGACTCCATTCCTCCGGCCACCACGACAGTGGCTTCACCAGAACGCAAGAGTCGTGCGGCATCAATAATCGCAGTTAGACCGGACAAGCAGACCTTGTTCACTGTGACGGCATGGGCAACTGCGGAAATCCCAGCCCCAAGTGCTGCTTGCTTCGTAGGGTTCTGCCCTACTCCGGCCTGTAGAACCTGACCGAAAATAACGGCATCAACGTCTTCTGGGCTGACCCGAGATTGCGCGAGCGCAGTAGCAATGGCATGGGAGCCGAGCTCAGTTGCAGGCAAGGTAGCTAAGGAGCCAAGCAATTTACCAAAGGGCGTTCGGGTGGCGCCCGCAATAACTATGTCCATGTGTCGCTCTCCAAACTGTACGATGTTACTTCAAATCGTACCGTTGGATTGTGTTCTGCGCCACCCATTGAGAGGTATCTATGCCTGTTCGACACTGAAGCAGTGCGACTCAGAACAGCTCGTGGAGCGACTAGGCTCAGGTAAGCCGATTGCGGAAAGCTTCATTAACGGCTCTTTAAAATCGGCACTCCTGGCTTACTAAATGGTGAGCATGATAGGGATGACCGCAATCTTGATGATCTGCGCCACCACGATGGTGGCGGCATAGCCGGTCATGATGCGGGAATCGGAGCTCATGCCCGTCGCGTAATTCACCACGGCGGGCTGGCCAAAGATGCCAGAAATACCGCCGGCCGTGCGGGTTTCAGACTGGCCCAAGAAGCGGTTCGCCACGCCAAAGATAGCGATGGCAACCACGGTGACAATAGCGGCAAGCGCCATACATTTGAGGCCCAGCCAGGAGAAAGCCGTGGACTGGAATGCCGCACTGGAGGCAAGGCCCACCGAGGACAGGAAGATGACCAGGCCCCACTGCTGCAAAGCAGTGTTGATAGATGCCGGCACCTTCCAAGGAATGCGACGCGTACGGTGCAGCGCACCGAGGATAAGACCCACGATGAGAGGACCGAGCGCGAAGCCCAATTCGAAGGAGGCACCACCCGGCATCGGAACGACAACAAGTGCCAGCAGGTAGCCCAGGAACAGGCCTCCGCCCACCGAAATCCAGTTCAGCTGCGAGTAGCCCTCAACGGAGTCGCCAAAGTATGCCTGAATACCATCCAGGCGGTCTTGCTCCACGATGATGTCCACGCGGTCACCAGCGTCAAGGTGCGTATCAAAACTAGCAAGGAACTCATCATCGCCGCGGTGGATGCGAACAATCCGGCCACCATAGCGCTGGAAAAGATCGAGCTCTCTAACCGTTCGCCCGGCGATGTCGGAGTTCGACACCACGACGTTCTCGATGACAAGGCGCTTATCCACGAAGGGCACCTGGGGTTGGCGCACACCAAGTGCGTCCGTCAGTTCATGCTTCTTCGCCTTCGTGACAAGGACGCGGAGGACATCGCCCTTGCGAATCTCTGGGCGGTCTCCGGCAACAAACCGAGAATTGCCGCGACGAATAGTGGCAATGACGAAGTTGTCCTCGAAACGCTCCACCAGCTCGTCGTAGGTAATGTTCTTGGTGACGCGAATGGTGCGCGAGCGGAAGATTTCCTCTGCGGACTTGTCTTGGTCCTTCTTGCCCGGCCAGGACTGCTTAAGCAGAAACGCCACGAGCAAGATGGCCACGGCCACACCTACCGGGTAGCCCAAAGAATAACCCACGGCCGGCAGATCCTCACCGGTCTGCTGTTGGGCCACGGCTAGCGACGCCGTCGAGGTCGTCGCACCAGAGAACACACCCACGGAGAGCAGCGGCGACAACCCCAGCCATCCGCCTGCCAGGAGGGCTATGGCGGCAGCACCAAGGACGGCGATAGCAGCAGTAATCATATGTTTGAGCTGCTCAGAAAAGCCCTTGAAGAAGCGCTCACCGGCAGACAAACCCTGCATGTAGATAAAGAGGCCGAGGCCCATCTCCTGCAGACTGCTAAGAATTGTTCCGTCCAGCTCGATGAACGCGCCGAACGCGAGGCCAACGAACAATGTACCCGCCGCACCAAAGCGCAGCGGGCCGAAGGGAATCATGCCAAATAACGTGCCGAGCAAAGCAATGAAGAAGATGCTCAGCCAAATATTTCCATCAAATATCGACAACACGGTCAGTCATTCTAGGAAAGCACACAGAAAACGCCACGTGGAAGGCGTTTCCCGCAGACACTCATCCCATTATCCATGCAGCGCACAGCCTATTCCCATGCGAACGCCGCACCTTCTAAGGAGTCACGTCTCACATCATCGAGCCCAGGGTGAGCTGCGTCGGCAGCTCGCCGTCGCGCGGTTAGGAGGTCCCGGTTAGGAGGTAAGGAACTCCCGCCAAGCGGGCCACTCCGCATAGGTTTGAGTACGCCCGGCTTCGAAGTTGGCGCGCAGCTTGGCCACGTCATGTTCAGTCGACGCCACCTGCATGTCCTCAGGGAAAAAGAGGTGGGCGCGGCCTTCCCGTTCCAGCTCGAGGAGCCGGTCCTTGGACGCGTTGTACTTGGGTGGTCGGGCAATCATGGCTTCAGCCACGGCTGGATACTTGCGGAATACTCGGCGCAGCGCCGTGGGCCGCCCAACTTTGGGACGCACATAGCCACGCGGCTTGGAACCCAGGAAGAGGAACTTCTCAAACCCTGCTTTCTCTGCTTGCTCGATGAGGATGCCGCCAGATTCGCCCATGGCGCCGTCTACATACGGCGCGCCGTCGATAACTCGCATCGGCATGATGAGCGGCAGCGTCGAGGAAGCACGCACACGCACCATGAGGTCGTCTTGAGTCTCGATGTCCTCCCGCCCCCAATAGACGCTCTCGCCCGTGTCAGCGCGGGCGGCTGAAATGCACATCTGTGCTGGATTAGCCTGAAAAGCCTCCCAGTCAAAGGGCATGTCTTTGTCTGCGGACTTTTCATAAATGTACTCAGCATTGAAATAGCCATTCCCGCGCAGCAGCGAGCCCAAGCCACCGAAGCTAGGGTTCTTGGCAAAATCCACGAAGGATTCTTCAGAGCGGATGGGATCACGCGACAGGAAATTGACGGTGTGGGATGAACCTGCAGAGACCCCGCCTACCCAACCGAATTCCACCTCTTCCTGAAGGAGTTTGACGATGCATGCTGCGGTATAGGAATTGCGCATGCCACCGCCTTCGATGACGAGTGCTGTATCTTTTGCGTCAATCACAGTTACCGATGGTACTCACGGGCTAGGATCACGCCATGGGTCTCTTTTCTGCTTTAAAGAATCTTGTCAGCACTCCCGGCGTGCGCTTGTCCTCTCCGGATCCACACGCCGTCGAGGTTGAGCTGGACTCCCTCGCTGTGCATCCGGCAGGTGATCTCATCATCATGGTGACTTCCCCCGCTGGTGCCCGGGTATTAGCGGAAGTAGCGCGTGCGGGTGAGCCCGCACAGCTGCGCGGACCGCACACAACGGTGCATCTCTCCCCGACCACGCACTCAGAGCTGCCTGTTCACGATCCGAAAAAGGGCTGGGCCATTCCCTTATCCCCTGCAGAGCAAGAGCTGCTGCGCCAGGTCGGTACTGAGCCCGGCGATTATGAACTTTCTGCAACCCTCGCCATCTCGATCGAAGGAGCTTAAACGCAATGCTCATCCTCCCATTCCAAGGCAAGACCCCACGAATTCACCGCAGTGCCTGGATTGCGCCAACAGCAACCATCATTGGTGACGTGACCATCGGCCCTGATTCCTCCGTGTTCTACGGCAGCGTGTTGCGCGGTGATGTGGGCACGATTCACCTTGGTGCCCGCGTCAATATTCAAGACAACTGCGTCATCCACGTCGAGTCCACGAACCCATGCATCCTGGAGGATGACGTCACGGTTGGGCACATGGCCATGCTGCACGGCACGCAGGTAGGCGCAGGCACACTCGTCGGCATGAAGGCATCGCTCTTGTCTGGTTGCAAGGTGGGAACGGGCTCCCTCATTGCCGCCGGCGCAGTCGTCTTGGAGGGGCAAGAGATTCCTGCGGGCTGCCTGGCTGCTGGTGTGCCCGCGAAGGTGCGCCGTGAGCTCAGCGAGGAAGAATCAGCCGCCTTTATCCCGCACGCAGCGGGCTACGTCGAGCTCTCACACAGCCAAGCGCAGATGGGCAGCGAGCTCTCGCTGGAGTCTGTTCTCTACGACTAGCACCGCAACTGCCCTAGTTGCCAAAATTCTTGAGCCCGCCCTGCAAGAACAGCCACAGTTTTGGCAACTAGGTCAGTTCCACTTCTGTGAAGTTAGGACAGCAGTCGCATCACTTAAAGGGTAGCCACTAAATCAAAGCGAAGATACCCATGACCATCAGGAAGGCGGCCACGCCGTAGCCACTCCAGAGCGCAACTGTGCTGGAGTTTTCCCGCGCCCAGGCAAAAGCACGTCCCGCCCAGGAGTTGGGCTTGGCGCGTACAAGCGCGATGAACAACCCACACACCGTGGGCAAGGACAAGGCGAAGCTGGCGTAGAAGAAGAGCCCTCCATACTTCACCGTATTGCTGAAATCCCCCGCTGCCAGGTGCATCAGCCCATAGAAAAAGGGCACCGAAGTCAGCGACTGGATGACGCCCATAAGGAAGCCCACCACGACGGTCTGAGGCGAAGGTGTGCGCAGTGGGCCGAGAAGCTTCTGCACCATCTCATTAGGCTCACCCTTCGAGCGCCAGGCTAGAACACCTAGTCCTAGACCGATGATGACCAGACCCCAGCCAATCGCCGGTGATTCCAGCGCGGCGGCAACTTTGTCCTGGATTCCGACGAAGATGAACATCACTACTGCAGCAGCTGTTAATACGCCGAACCAATCGCCCACGATGACAAGGGCTGCGATTTTCCGGTAGCTACCTCGCGGAAGCATGATGCCGATTGCCACAAGGATGCCGATGAGTAGAGCATTAACGGAATCGGCAAAGGCATTGAGCACAGCTTCAAGCATGCGGGTTAGTCTACAGTGCCACGACGCAACCTAGTTTTCGCCGTCGCACCTCCACACAAACCAGTGAGTTGAGTCATAGAAAAGCGCTCGCGTAATGTTACCCACCGCAACTTACACATCGAGCGCAATTTTGCATAGACTGTGCAATGTTTCGCAGTATCTGAAACGTGCACTGTCACTTCGTTAAAGGAACACGTATGTCCCAATTCCTCTACCGCCTAGGCAGCTGGTCCTACCGAAAGGTATGGCCCTTCCTAGCCTTCTGGCTGGTGCTTCTCATCGGCCTCGGCGGACTCGCCGCTGGTTTTGCCCAATCGCCCAACCCAAACTTCTCCATGCCGGACATGGACTCCACCGTCACTCAAGAAGAAATGATGGAGCGCTTCGGAACCGAGACCGACGCCATGAGCGAGCCGTCGGGCTCCGTGCTCATCCAAGCCCCCGAGGGAAAGACCCTGGCGGACCCGGAGGTAGCGGGGGACGTCGACAAGCTGCTCGGCGAGTTGAAGGACACCGGAGTTCTCACCGATACTGACTCCCTGGTCAGCCCCGTTATGGCCGCTGCTGGCATGCACAAACAGATGGGTGAGCAGATGGCCTCCCAGGGCATGCCACAAGAACAGATTGACAAGAACCTGCAGCAGCTCTCCCCACTCAGCGAAGACAAGCGCACCGGTACCGTTTCTGTGACCTTTGACGCCGACAATGTCATGGACATTGCTCCCGAAGACCGCACTGCAGTCACCGACATTCTCAAGGACTTCGATGGCAATGGCAGCGACCTCACCGTGAAGTACTCTGGCAACGCCTTCAACGGTGCGGCCGAAGGTATGAACGGCTCCGCGGAGCTCATCGGTATCATCGTCGCCGCCGTGGTGCTGCTTATCACCTTCGGCTCCTTTGTCGCCGCCGGCATGCCTCTCATCTCCGCCGTCATTGGTGTGGGCATTGGCATCCTGGGCGTGCAGCTGTGCACCTTGTTTACGGACACCATTTCCGATATGACGCCGACCCTGGCCTCCATGATTGGCCTGGCGGTGGGCATTGACTATGCCCTGTTTATTGTTAACCGCTTCCGCAATGAGCTCATTACCTCCTCTGGCCTCAACGACTTGAGTCCGAAGGAGCTAGCTCAAGAGCTGAAAAAGATGGACAAGGCTACCCGCGCGCATGCTATGGGCATCGCGCTGGGAACCGCCGGCTCCTCCGTGGTGTTTGCAGGCATCACCGTGGTCATCGCACTCGCTGCCCTGACCATCATCGGCATTCCCTTCCTGTCCACGATGGCACTCGCCGCAGCCGCCACCGTCATCATCGCGGTGTGCGTGGCCCTCACGTTTATCCCCGGCCTGCTCGGCCTGCTCGGCACCAAGATTTTTGCCGGCCGCGTCCCTGGCCCCAAGGTTCCGGATCCGGAAGACGAAAAGCCCACCATGGGCTTGCTGTGGGTACGTCGCATCCGCGCCCACCCGTGGTTGCATCTTATTGCGGGCGTCGTTCTCTTGGGAATCCTCGCCATCCCGGCAGCGAACCTGCGCCTGGCCATGCCCACCGACGGCACCGCCAAGCTGGGCACACCGCAACGCGAGGCCTATGAAATGACCGAGGAGGCCTTCGGCCCCGGCCGCAATGCCCCGATGATCGCCTTCGTGGACGTCGCCGACGTGGCTGAACAGGACCGCCTGCCGGCTTTCCAGGAGCTGCTCACCAAGATCCAGAGCACCGAGGGCGTAGAGAATGCCCAGATTGTTCAGACCACCGACAATGGTGACGCCGCCCAGATCATGATCACGCCGACCACCGGCGCCACTGATCCGGAAACCACCGAGACACTTAACCACTTGCGCGATTACCAGCAAGAGTTCACGGACTCCACCGGCGGTAGCTACGGCATCACGGGTATTACCCCGATTTTCGATGACATCTCTGAAAAGCTCAGCGACGTCCTCGTCCCCTACATCGCCATCGTCCTGGGCCTAGCCTTCCTCGTCCTCATGCTCGTCTTCCGCTCCCTGTGGGTACCGCTCATCGCTGCCGCCGGCTTCGCGCTGTCCATGGGCGCTGCCTTCGGCGTGACGGTGGCAATCTTCCAGGAGGGCATGTTTGGCATCATCGATGACCCGCAGCCACTGCTATCCTTCCTGCCTATCATGCTTATCGGTCTCACCTTTGGTCTGGCCATGGACTACCAAGTTTTCTTGGTCACCCGCATGCGCGAGGGCTATACACATGGCAAGACGGCAGGCAACGCCACGTCGAACGGCTTCAAGCACGGTGCCCGCGTGGTAACTGCCGCAGCCCTCATCATGATTTCTGTGTTCGCTGCCTTCATCCTCATGGATGAGCCCTTCATCAAGACCATGGGCTTCGCCTTGGCAGTGGGCGTGCTTTTCGACGCCTTCGTGGTCCGCATGCTCATCATCCCGGCCACCATGTTTATCCTGGATTCCCGAGCATGGTACTACCCGAAGTGGTTGGATAAGATCACTCCCAATCTCGACATCGAAGGTGAAGCACTGTCCAAGGACCGCGACAAGCTCATGGCTTATCAACAGGAGAAGGTAAAGAATGGCTAGCTTGCGCGAAACGAAGAAGCAGGCGACGCGCCGCGCGCTTGCTGATTCTTCCGCGCGTCTTGCCCTTACCCACGGCGGCGACGCGGTCACGGTGAGCGCTATCGCCGCCGCCGCCGGAGTGTCCGCCCGAACCTTCCACAACTATTTCACCTCGGCGGCCGATACCTTGCTCTATTTCACAGCTGGCGTACTTGAAGAGTTTGCCAAGGACGTTCCGCACATCCACCCAGATTCGCAGGACATCCCCGCACTTTTCGAAAACATCGTGCTGGATTCCATAAAGGATGAGCAGGCCGAACTGTGGTCGCTTCCGTCGCTCTTCCGCGTCGGTGAGGCCTTGGAGAACCTCAGCACGACTCGCGAAGAAAAGAAGAAGTATGAGGCCGTGGCCCATGGCGTACTCGAAGCCTTTCACAAACGCTTCCCCGCTCACGATGCTTTCCATGTTGCGGTGGCCTTGCAGGCATGCGCCGGTGCTGCATTGGCCGCTCTCAAGGAATGCTCTGAGCGCACTCTGACCAGCGCTGATCTTTCTGCCGAAGATATAGTCCACCGCGCCTTCGCCGCTCTACGCGCTCTGTCCTCATGATTGTGCAGAATTAGGAAACATTCACTCACTGTTTACCGTTAAGGGCCCTCATGTGAGGGCTGTCAACGGTAAGGTATTGAAAAGTGCTTGCCGCCGCGACGGGTTTCTCCCCCATCGTCGGCGGCGCCCTAACTCATGCCCCCGACAGTGATGTGGAGAGATAACAAATGAAGGTAGCGATTCTCGGCGGAGACGGCTTCTGCGGTTGGCCCGCTTCCCTCTATCTCTCCGACCAAGGCCACGATGTCATCATCGTGGATAACCTCTCCCGGCGCGCCATCGATGAGGAGTTGGGCGCGGAATCCTTAACACCCATCGCCTCCATTGAGGAGCGCCTGGCTGCGTGGACCGAGGTCTCCGGCAAGACCATCGGCTTCCGCAACCTCGACGTGGCCCAGGACTACGACGGCTTGTTGGATTTCCTGAATACCGAGCGCCCAGATGCTGTGGTGCACTTTGCTGAGCAACGTGCCGCCCCCTATTCCATGAAGAACTCGCGCACCAAGCGCTACACGGTGGATAACAACATCAACGCCACCCACAACTTGCTCGCCGCCATTGTCGAGTCTGAGCAGGATATCCACGTCGCCCACTTGGGCACCATGGGTGTCTACGGTTACGGCACCGCCGGCATGAAGATCCCGGAGGGCTACCTGGATGTACAGGTGGATGCGGGGGAGAATGGCGTCGTCAAGCAGCAAATCCTCTACCCCTCCAATCCGGGCTCGGTCTACCACATGACGAAGGTGCTGGACCAGCACCTGTTTGCCTACTACGCCAAAAATGATGAGCTGCGCATCACCGACCTACACCAGGGCATCATCTGGGGCACGCACGCTGAGCAGACCCAGAAGGATGAGCGCCTGATCAACCGCTTTGATTATGACGGTGACTACGGAACGGTGCTCAACCGCTTCCTCATTCAGGCCGGTATTGGTTATCCGCTGACCGTGCACGGCACCGGCGGACAAACCCGCGCTTTTATCCACATCCGTGACATGGTGCGCTGCATCGAGCTAGCGCTGCAGAACCCGCCGGCACGCGGTGAGCGCGTGAAGATCATCAACCAGATGACCGAAACCCACCGCGTGCGTGACTTAGCAGAGTTGCTGGCGAAGATCTCTGGTGCGGAAGTGGCTTATGTGCCGAACCCGCGCAAGGAATCCGCGGAGAATGAACTCCACGTCACCAACGACACTTTCCTCGAACTAGGGCTGGAGCCGACCACCTTGTCGGAGGGGTTGCTCCATGAGGTCGAGGAGGTTGCGCGTAAGTACGCCGACCGCGCGGACCGCTCCAAGATTCCGGCGCAGTCACTATGGACACGCCAGCAGCACGCCGGCGTTCCTTCCACGGAGGCTTAAGTCCCACCGTGCGCATCGCAATCGTTACTGAGGTCTTCCTGCCCAAGATCGACGGCGTGGTCACGCGCCTGACGCGCACGCTGGACCAGTTGGCCGCGATGGGCCACGAGGTCCGGATTTTTGCCACGGGCAAGGCTCCTGACTCCTATGCCGGCTTCGAGGTCACCCGCATCCCCAGTCTGTCGCTGTGGGTCTACCCGGAGATCAAATTCGGCCTGCCTTCGTGGAAATTCTTCAAGGAGATCCGGGATTTCGATCCCGATGTCATCCACGCGGTCAATCCCATTTGGACCGCCGCCCTCGGCGTCTTTGCCGCGCAGCGCGATGCCGTGCCGCTGGTGGCGAGCTTCCACACCAACGTGCCTGAATACGTCGATGCGCTGGGCATCGGATGGACCCGCCCGCTGACTGAGGCCGCTCTGAAGTACCTGCACAACCAGGCGGCGGTGAACCTGTGCACCTCTGGCCCCATGGTGGATAAGGCTCGGACGATGGGGATCCGCAACGTGCAGTTGTGGCCCAAGGCGGTGGATACGCAGACCTATCACCCTGACCGCGCCACAGCACAGATGCGCGAGCGCCTCACCGGTGGTAACCCGGATACCCCGCTGGTGACCTATATCGGCCGAGTGTCCAAAGAGAAGGACTTGGAGCGCCTCGACCACGTGATGCAGCTAGTGCGGGCAGAGCTTAGCGACGCCCGCCTGGCCATCGTTGGCGATGGTCCCGCTTTGGAGGAGCTCAAGGCTAGCTTCGATCCTGCGCACACAGTGTTCACCGGCTACCTGTCTGGCGAGGAGCTCGCCGCTGCATTCGCCGTGGGGGATGTCTTCCTCTTCCCCTCCGCCACGGAGACTTTGGGGCTGGTAGCACTCGAGTCCTTCGCCTCGGGCGTGCCGGTCGTCGGCACGAATGCCGGTGGTATCCCCTTCGTCATTGAAGAAGGCGTGACCGGGCACCTCATCGCTCCCGACGCCAATGATGAGGCCTGGGCCCGCGCCACGGTCGGACTCCTCGAAGACCCTGCCCGCCGGGAGACGATGGGCACTGCCGCCCGCCGCGAGGCTGAAAAGTATTCCTGGGTAGAATCCACCCAAGCCCTCCTCCACGCCTACGAGGAGGCTATCGAACACCCCTTCCGCAGGGAAGAAAACGAAGTCAAGGAGCACTAATGGATTCCGCCCAGAACCTGTACTCCGCAGGCGCTTTTATCCAAGCCGGCATCGACGCCACGTTTACGTCCCGCTTGGGCGACGTGCGCGACGTCGAAGTGAACTTCACGCCCGCTGCCCCCGCCCCCGAAGCCCGACAAGCAGCGCAGCCAGACCAAGACCAGCGCGCGGTGGTGCGCTTTAGTACTGATTCAGGGAGCTATGACTTCGATGGGCTGCGTCTAGCCACCATCCAGGATGGACAGCTGCACTGGGCCACGGGTTTGACGGAACAAGCGCCCCAACCTCAGTTCCACGGACCACAGCCCGATTCCGCCCTGCTTCGCGGCTTAGCACGGCGGTTGGTGGGTGACCGGCCCGTTCTCCGCGTCCCACAGGGTGAGGGCGAAGCACTCGTCGCCGTCGATTTCACGGAGCTCCCCCCGGATCCCCGTGTTAGCATCCTGGCCGGGCTCGAACGCTCGGGGGATGTCGAAGGGGGCGTCGACGAGCGCCTTGCTACCTCTGAGCTCGCCTCCTATCTAGGCGTGGCACCGGTGGCAGCAGAAGGCCTCGCGCGCTTCCACGGCACTCGGATCGCGGCCCTTCCCCACCCCTCAGGCCAGGCCGGGCTTAGCGCACGCGATGTATTGGCTGACGCCCACTTTCTTGCCACCGAGCATAATTTCTTCTTGGAGGCCCGCTTCCCCAACCTGTCTGCGGACCTCGCCCCTGGCACGTCTCGCACCGTGGTCAACTCTGATTATGGTTCGCTCACGGTTCCCGCCCACCTCATTGCTACTCTCGACGCATCCACGGACACGTTCACCTGGGCATGGGCGGACGAGCTATCTAGTTCCATGTCCGCCCAAGCAGCGGCGAACCTGCGCCGCTTCGGCTATGACAATGCTCTCCCCGAGCTGATTCGCGCCCGTGTGTCGATCCCCGAAGCGCGCTCGGTGCGCCTGCCGCAGTTAGCCATGCCGGTCTTGGGACTGTGGACCCTATTGCCTGTGCAGCTGCCCGATGGTCGCCAGGGGCTGGCGCTGACCGATGCCCCTGCCTTCCATCTGCCCGCACCGACCCCGGCCGCCACGCAGGCCACCCTTAACGTTGCCGTGCCTGAAGGAGTGGATGAACACCGGGCGCGCGCCGCCTATCAGCAGGCACGTGGCCTATAAGTCCTAACTAGGAGTTCAACACTGCGCGGAATTCTTCGGCGTCAACCTCCTCGGTGGTCGCTGGGTTAAACGCAGCATCCTGGGTCTTGTCCACCAGCACCGCGCGCACGCCTTCGGAAAAATCGGGGCGGCGGTACATGTGCATGCCCAGCTTGAGCTCCAGTAGGAGGGCCTCGCGGATATCGTCGACAGCAGCCTCCGCCTCATAAAGCTCATTGGCCGCAACGATGGCGGCTGGACAGGCGGCGGCCATGAGGCGGCGTACTTCGCCGGCAATGGTTGGGCGCTTGTCGAGCTCTGCGGAAATCTCCTCCCACGTCGGCAGCGCGAAGGTCTCCTCCAAGTCTTTGGCTACCTGCTCCAACGGCGCCGGCTGTTGTGGTGCAGGCAAAGCTAGATCCTCCAGTGCTGCGTCGATGCCCCGCTCGATAGCTGCCTCAATCAACTCAGCGGCATCCTTAACCACGTGGGTTGCGACACCCGTCCACAGCATGTCCGCGGCATACATGCGGTAGCCGCTGAGCCCCCAGAATTTTGCCAAGCCCGGCGAAGCTACTCCGCGTGTGCCCACCATGCGCTGCGCTGCATAGGCCACTCCCACGTCCGTGACGTAGCCGATATTCATCTCCGGCATCGACGCGAAGGCCTTCTCAGTTACCACGCGGTGCGAACCATGCATGGAGATACCCAATCCACCGCCCATCACAACCCCGTCGATGACGGCAATATAGGGCTTCGGGAACTCGGCGATATCACCGTTAGTGAGGTACTCGCTGGCGAAGAAGGCATCGACCTCCTCCAACTTTCCTTCCGCGATTCCCTCCCGTGCGTGGCGCACATCGCCACCGGCGCAAAAAGCTTTGGGGCTGTTGGAATGAATCAGGACTTGCTCAATCTCGTCATCCTGCGCCCACGCTTCGAGGGAGCGGCGGATGATGTCAATCATCTCCGGGTTCAAAGAATTCAGAGCCTTCGGGCGATTGAGTTCAAGGACTCCGGTACGGTTGCGGACAGAAACGAGTACTGGATCAGTCATAGTCATGCGCACCAGTGTTCCATATCACAAATGTTTCAGCCACCTATTTTTGGCGCTACCTTGGACATGGTTTCTGCTTTAGCCCAACCCATTTAGATTGGTGTGACTTTTTTGCTCCCACAACTTGTTGCTCTTGACATGGACGGCACGCTCCTCGATGCCCACGGCCAACTACCAGCGGACTTCGCGGAGCTGCAGGAGCTTGCCGCGCACCGTGGATGCGAGCTAGTTCCGGCCTCAGGGCGCCAACTGGCAACACTCAAGCAGATGTTCCCGCAAGGCGAAACCTTCATCGCTGAAAATGGCTCAGTAGTCATGCGTGGTGGCGACATCATTGCGACATTCCCGCTCCCAGAAGCGACCGTGCACTCAGCACGCGAGGCCTCAGCAGCCATGGATGTGGAGCACACCGTGGTGCTGTGCTCACCTAAAACCGCCTATGTCGGGCGGGATGCATCCGATGCAGCCTGCGCAGAGATCTCCAAGTACTACAAGGCGGTCACGTGGGTCGATGACCTAGACGCCGTCCCCGATAGCAACATCATTAAGATCGCCATCTTCTGCGAATCCGGTTCAGAGGCACACATCTACAAACCCATTGTCCGCGCTGTCCCGGAAGACAACGTGGCGGTATCGGGCAAAGTCTGGCTCGATGTCATGGCTCGCGGCGTGGATAAAGGTGCAGCCTTAGTCAAGCTCGCTGAACTCGCCAACGTACCCATCACCGCCACCGTGGCCTTCGGTGACTACCTCAATGATCTCGAAATGCTGCGCGCTGCCGGGACAGCCGTCGCGATGGAGAACGCACATCCGCAGCTGAAAGACCTAGCGGACATCATTGCCCCTCCCAATACTGACAACGGCGTCAGCACCGTGCTTCGCCAGCTTTTGCGCACCTAACACGCTCCCCTGACTCCTTGACCGACTAGCCACGCGCACAGAGTAGGATTACTCGGGTTACTAAGCCTCAGTATCCGAACCACGGTGTCTACCTGCGGAGTGTGAAGTGAAGAAGTTTTTGCGGTCGATGGTGTCACGCTTGGCAAAAGGCGAATCATCCACATCGAGTTCCACTCCGGACTCCCCTTCCGCTTCACAGAAGCCTTCTTCAACGTCGACTACTGCATCTAAAGTCTCAGCCGCGTCTACTAAGTCCGCTACGGCTGTCAAGCCCTCATCGGCTTCTCCATCCACCGCACCTACTGACACCACGAAGCCTGGAAAGTCGACCACTCCCGCCGAGCCCACCACCTCGGATAAAAGCGCTACGCCCAGAGCTCAGCGGCCCAGCACTCAGCGCCCAGCCGCGCGGCCTGGCCGCGTGCGCCCACGGCCAGCGGAAGACTTCACCCTGGACTTGTCGCCGAGCGCCCTTCCCAAAGCTGCGGCGGTGAAGAAGGCCAAACTCGTCAAAGCCCGCGAGGAGGCTGACGTAGTCTCGACTGGCCGCCGGGGCCCACGACGCACCGTCCCTCGCCGCCCGATCACGCAGAGCCCTGCCCCGCAGAAAACAGGTTCTGAGCAGCAGAACAAGACTTCTGTTCCGGGAAACAAGGTCTCGGAGACCAGCCGTGCCAGCAAGACTCCGGCCGCCACACCAGGTTCCCAGCCCGCTGCGGCAAAGTCCCCTACAGCTGCCACAACACAGAAGCCTGCCTCGACTCCGGCACCGGCTGTACACAAAGAAAAGGCTCCCAAGCCTACTAAGAATCCTGCACAGGGCGAAGAGCGCCAAAAAGCCCAGCGCACTGAGGCCATCAAGGCCGAGGCACCTGAACAGACCAAAGAACCGGGAAAGGGAAAAAAGAAAAAAGAAACCGCCGGGCCCGAGAATGAGATTTCGCGGGCTCTGGCTCGTCGCTCACAGTCCGTCGGGGTACTGAGCACAAAACAAGAAAAGCGCCGTTCAGCAAAGCGGCCGGTAGCGAAGGAATCCACTGCTGCTGCGGCGGCTCCGGCAGCTGCAACCGCGGCAGCGGTAGGCGCCGCAACGGCAAGCGCGACGTCCGCCACTGCGGCTACGGCCCCCGCCACGGCTCCTGCCGCTGCCAGTGCATCCGCCCGCAGCACAGCCGCCCCGTCTACAACTGCACCTGCAACCAAACCACGCCGTCGACGCGCCCGGCTGCGTCAAGTACCGGGCTTGGATGGTCTGCGTGGTCTCGCGGTGCTCGCCGTAGTGATCTATCACTTCTTCGGGGATATCCTCCCCGGCGGTTACCTCGGCGTGGACATGTTCTTTGTCCTTTCCGGCTTCCTCATTACCTCGCTGCTGGTCCGTGAATTCAACGCGACTGGGCGCATCAGCCTCAAGGATTTTTGGATCCGCCGTTTCCGGCGCATTCTCCCCGCCGCCCTCGTGGTCCTCTCGATATGTACTGCGATTGTGGCCCTCATCGGCGGCGACCTAGCAGTAGGCATCCGCCAGCAATTCTTGGGCACCTTCTTCTTTGTCAACAACTGGACCCAAATCGCCACCAGCCAAACCTACTTTGCGCCAAATGAAGTGCAGGTCTTCGCGCACTATTGGTCCTTGGCCGTCGAGGAACAGTTCTATCTGATTTGGCCCCTGCTGATGTTTGGCATCTTTGCCATTTCCCGCCGCAAGCCCAAGCGTCTGCCCATCGCGGTATCGCTGATCCTCACGATTGCTTCGGCCGTCGCGATGGCGCTCATCTTCACCCCGGGCGAGGATCCCACCCGTGTGTACTACGGAACCGATACCCATGCCTTCGGTCTCCTCATTGGCGCAATGTTGTCCCTGCTTTTGACCTCCACCGACAAGGACATCGACGCCGACTCTTGGCCGGCAGCAAACAAGGGCACTCTTGCCGGTGCCGTTGGTGCTCTCGCACTAGTTGCTTACCTTGCCCAACTGGTATGGATGGGCGCGGACCGCGAATTCACCTACCGCGGTGGTTTGGTCCTCACCAGTGTGCTCGGCGCGGCGATGATTTGGGGAGTGGTGCGGGAAACCGGCCCCCTTACCTGGATCTTCCGCACCCGCGTGATGCGCTGGCTGGGACAGCGTTCCTTCTCTTTGTACCTCTGGCACTGGCCGGTGGTCATGATTGTCCACGCGCTGTCCGATGCCCCTTCGTGGCTCCTGGGTCTCCTTTGCCTTCCGCTGAGCTGCTTGCTGGCAGAGGTGACCTACCAGTTTGTAGAAAACCCCTTCCGCCGCGCCGGATTCCGCCCCACGTGGCATGCCTATTGGTCGGCACGCCCCAGCATGGAGGAGATTAAGGATGGCTTTGGCAAGGCCCTGTGGCCTGCAGTCCCCGTCATCGTCGTGCTATCTCTGCTCGGTGTGGGCTATGCCCTGGTGACCTCGGAGGATAAGAGCGAACTAGAGCGCGAGCTCGAGCGCATGGCGCAGTCCAACGAGCAGGCTGCTAGCTCCGCTCCGGCACAGCCCTCGGAAACTGCAAAGCCGAAGGAGAAGCGCGCGATACCCACTGGCAACGAAATCAGTGCGATCGGTGATTCTGTCATGCTTGCTGCTTCCGAAGCACTTAGTGAGCGTTTCCCGGGTATCAGTATCGACGCTGCTATCTCCCGCCACTATTCGGCAGCCCTGCCCGTGGTTCAGGGGCTGAAGGATTCCGGGCAGTTGCGCTCCACCGTATTTATGGGCTTGGGCACCAACGGAGCTACGTTTGAGGGCCAAATGGACGAGCTCATCGACATCGTTGGCTCCGAGCGCACACTGGTCCTCGTGTTGCCTTACGGTGAGCGCGATTGGACGGGGCCGGCGCGCGCCGAAATCATCGAGGCCGCAACGACGCACGACAACGTCTATATCGCAGACTGGTGCGGAGTAGCGCAGGAGAATCCTGCCATGCTTTACGACGACGGTGTCCACCCGCTACCCGAAGGCGCGCACCTGTACGCGGATGCTCTGTACGCTGCCCTCGAGCAGTACGCAGACGAGGAGAAGAACCTCACTACAGTGTGCTCCAGCTAAGCGACAAAGACCTAAGAATCACGAAAAGCCGCCCAGCTTCACAGCTGGGCGGCTTTTGTTTAAGCATGCGGTTTAGACCGAGAATTCAGCCATCTTATCCCACTCCGTCTTACCTGGAATGGAAGTATTGATGATGTCCGGGGTCTCCACCAGGTACTTCGGGAACTCCTCGCAGGAGCGCTTGAAGTGCTCGGTGTTGACGTGGTCGACGTCAGTGCCATCCTTGTAGGACTCAAGCAGCAGGAAGCGCTGCTTGTCTTCCGGATCGCGGAACCACTTGAAGTCGATGCAGCCGGGCTCTGCCTGGCATGCTTTGGTGTACCAGTCAATCTCGTCCAGGAAGGTATCCGCGTACTCGGGCTTAACGTGGAACTGTACGTTGATCAAAATCATGTGCCCCACTGTAACGCTCTCCACGAAAACGTGCAGAAGGCCCTGCCTGAGGCGGCAGGGCCTTCTGCTAGGGCGGCTTTCATAAACCGCGCGGCGGCTTAGTTGAAGAAGTACTCCGCTACGTAGACGTGGGTGCCATCAAAGGCCTGGGCTACGCCGAAACCGGTGCCATCGGTCTTGGTCACGGGCACGTCGCGGTTGAGCCAGTTCACGCGGTCCTTCGCTTCCGACTCAGTGAGCTTGTAGATGTTGCCGCTGCCCTCTTCCAGGTGGGTCAGGCCATCGCCAACATTGTCTTGGAAGGTGACCTTGCCAGCCGCGGCCTGGTTTGCCCACTCCTGGGCAATGTTCTTGGCGTTGGCATCCTCGTGGTGGCCCTGCTTCAGCAGGTGGGCGTGGGTTGCACCAACGAGCTCATTTGCCACGGCCGGGGTCGGCTTCTTGATGAAGCTTGGCAGCTGGACGTTGTACTGCTTAGCCAGGTCATAAGCCTGCGCCGGAAGCTCGATCTCAAAAGAATTGATCTGCTCGGCAGCCTGTGAGGACAACTGGTTCAGTTCCTGCGGCTGTGCGGAGGAAAAGTTGGCCGGGGCGGCCTGGGCCGCGGAGACCGACAAAGCGGCGCTAAGGGATGCTGCCACGGCGGCAGTAGCGGACAGACGGGAAACACGACGGAAGGAATTCATGCCTTCTACCGTGCCATACAACTGCGAGCGCAGTGAAGGTCTGCTCGGCTCTAGGGGATTTTCGATACCACTTTGTTATCCCCTGCCGGCGTCAGCGCCACGACGTGAAAGAATGACCGAAGGCTAGCTTTCACAATTATTCGAAAGGTTGATCACTGTTGCTGGACGTCTTAACCGGCTTCGCCATCATTTTTGTGGTTATCGGGGTGGGCTTCTTCTTGGCTCACCGAGGCGTTATTGGCGAGGGCGAGGCGCGCCTGCAGTTCAACCGCACAGCGTTCTGGGCAGCCACCCCGGCGCTGATTTTTTCCAGCGTGGCCACCTCAGATACCTCTGCCTTCACCTCTCCCGTTGTCGCTGTCATTGCGATTGCTTCAGTCACCACGATGGCACTGTATGGGTTGCTCAGCGCACTGTTCTTCCGGCGAAGCGGAGCAGAAACGATGGCCGGTGCGGCAGCGGCAAGCTATTACAACTCCGTCAACATTGGACTGCCCATCGCGACCTATGTCATCGGTGATGCCACCTTTGTGGTGCCAGCACTCGTACTCCAGATGGCGGTACTCTCCCCCTTCATCATCGCCGGCCTCAACGCTCAGGGGACAAGCCTGCGTTCGATCGCCAGCTCCGTGGTTTCCGGACTTACGGCACCTGTCGTCATCGCGGCCATCGCCGGCTTCATCGTTTCTGCAGCTGGCTGGCAGGTCCCCGATGTCATCATGGCACCCCTCGAGATCCTCGGTGGTGCTTCCATTCCGATGATCCTCATGAGTTTCGGAGCCTCCCTTACAGGTAAAGGGTTGCTGACCAACGACCGCCTGCCGACGATTACCGCCACGGTTCTTAAGCTCATTGCCATGCCAGCCATCGCCTTAGCGGCAGGCCTAGCCTTGGGGCTGAGCGGCAACGAGCTTTACGCAGCGCTCATCTTGGCCGCGCTTCCGACCGCGCAGAACGTCTACAACTATGCCGCGACCTACCAATCGGGAGAAACGGTGGCGCGCGATACGGTCTTCCTCACCACCTTCCTCTCCCTGCCGGCCATGCTGGCTATCGCCGGGTTCTTTGGGTAGGGCTAGGCCAAACCGTCAAGCACTAGCCTTCGAGCTTCTCCCCCAGCTCCAGCCACTCCATCTCGAGTTCTTCGCGCTCGGCGGCAACGGCTTTGAGCTCGGTGTCGAGCTTCGCTAGCTCACCACTGTCCCCCTCACCAGAGGACATCTTCTCCGCGGCTTGTGCCATCTTTTCATTCAGCTTCGCGGTCTTGTCGTCGAGCTTGCTCATCTTGCGTTCCAGCGCATTCATTTTCTTGGTCAGCTCGCGCTCTTCCTGAGAGCTCAAACGCTTGGTCGGGGCGGCTTCCGCGCTTTGTTCGTCGGTGTTCTTGGAGCTCTCCCCCAAGTCGAGAACGCCGCGGGCGGTGGCAGCTTCCATTTCTTGGCGGCGACGCAAGTATTCCTCAATGCCTCCCGGCAGGTTAGTGAGCTTGCCATCCCCAAACAGCGCATACGTGTTATCGGCGATGCGCTCGATGAGGTAACGATCGTGGGAAATCACCACCAGGGTGCCGGGCCACGAATCTAGAAGAGACTCCAGCTCCTGAAGAGTATCGATGTCGAGATCGTTCGTGGGCTCGTCGAGAAGCAGCACATTCGGCTCTGCCATGAGCACGCGGGTCAGCTGCAGGCGGCGGCGCTCACCACCGGAAAGATCGCCGACCGGCGTGCGCTGGCGCTTGGCGGAAAAGCCCAGACGCTCAGCCAGCTGAGAGGCGGAGAGCTCCTTCTTTCCCAGGTGGACGTAGGTGGCGACGTCCTCGACGGCGTCGAGAAGCCGGCGCTGCGGATCCAAGTCATCGAGTTCTTGGCGAAGCCAGCCCAGCCGCACGGTCTTGCCCTCGATGCGCTTGCCGGCGGCGAGCCCTACTTCACCCGCAAGGGCGCGCAGCAGCGTGGTCTTGCCCGAACCGTTAACACCGACGAGGCCGATGCGCTCGCCCGGCGCCAGCCGCCAGGTGAGGTGATCCACCAGCGTGCGGCCATCCGGGGTTGTGACCTTGGCATCCTCAAGCTCAATGACGACGCGCCCCTGGCGCTGCTTAGAGAAGGCCATGAGCTCAACCTTGTCACGCGGCGCAGGAACATCCGCGATGAGTGCCTCAGCCGCCTCAATGCGGTAGCGCGGCTTCGAGGTACGGGCCGGTGCCCCGCGGCGCAGCCACGCCAGCTCTTTGCGCGCCAAGTTCTGCCGGCGCTGCTCGATAGCATCAGCTTGGCGGGCACGCTCGGCGCGGGCAAAGGTCCAGTCGTTATAGCCACCCTCGTAAGCATCGACGACACCATCGTGCACCTCCCAGGTCGTGGTGGCGACGGTGTCGAGGAACCAGCGATCGTGCGTGACGACGACGACCGCCAGCTTGCGCGAAAGCAAGTGGCTGGCCAACCATTGCACGCCTTCGACGTCAAGGTGGTTGGTCGGCTCATCGAGCACCACAATATCGAGGTCTTGAACAAGTGCGGCGGCCAGGTTGACGCGGCGGCGCTCACCACCAGAGAGCGAGCCCACAGGGGTGTCTAGCCCTAGGTCGACGATGCCAAGGCCACCGAGGACATCACGCACCTTGGCATTAGACGCCCATTCGAATGTCTCCAACCCAAGCGGCTCGATGATGACCTGGGCGATGGTGAGCGACTCCTCCAGCTCAAAGCGCTGGGTTACCACCGCCATGCGCAAATCCGAATTGTGGGACACACGGCCCGAGTCCGGGGATTCGATGCCGGTGAGAACTTCCAGCAGCGTGGTTTTGCCGCCGCCGTTGACGCCGACGATGCCGATACGATCACCGGTTTGCACGCCGAGGGAGACCCCGTCCAGCAGGGTCTTGAGACCAAAGGACTTGGTTACATTTTCAAGGTTAATGAGGTTCGCCATATCGAGAGTTCATCTTAGTGTCTCAGCGTGGCTGAACGAAGAACGCAGCCGCTGCCCCTACAACAGGGTGGCGCCTGACGCCGGTCCCGTGGTTACTAGGCCATTGGTGCCGCGGTTATCGGCGCAGACCTGGGCCACTACTTCCTGCGCGGTCTCCTCATCTTCACAGAGGAAGGCACAGGTTGGCCCAGAGCCGGAGACAATCCCTTTGAGGGCGCCGGCGGCCTCACCAGTATCAAGAATCTTGCGCAGGTCTGGGCGTAGCGAAAGGGCTGCCGGTTGGAGGTCGTTGTGCATCACCGCGGCGAGCTCGCGAGGGTTGCCGCCCACGAGGGCTTGCCCCACGGCTTCAGTGTCGAGGTGCGGTGTGCTTCCGCGGCCGGCAGCGCGCAATTCGTCCAGCTTGCGGAAGACAGAGGGCGTTGACAAGCCCTCCACATTGGTGATGATTGCCCAGATATAACGCCCACGCGAGAGCATCGGCGTCAAGAGCTCGCCGCGCCCGCGCCCCAAGGCCGTGCCACCCATGAGGGTAAAAGGAACGTCGGAACCCAGATCCGCGGCAAGCTCGTAGAGCTTCTCCATACTGAGCGGCTCGCGGCCAAACTCGGTACCCAACGCCTGATTAGCCAGAAGCAGGGCTGCGGCGGCATCGGCAGAACCGCCAGCCATGCCGCCGGCGGCCGGGATACTCTTTTCCATCGTGAGCGTTCCAGCAGCCGGCAGCATGAGGCTCTGTGCCACCAATTCCACCGCGCGCCATGCCAGATTCTCGGTCGTTGCCGGAACGCCCTTCGCATGGTTGCCGGTGACTTCCACGGTGCTTCCCTCGCTCCAGCGGTAGCTCACGCGATCGTGCACGTCGAGAGACTGGAAGACGGTAGCTAGCTCGTGGAAACCATCCGCGCGGGCCTCACCGACGCCCAAGTGTAGGTTGACCTTGGCGTGGGCGCGCGCCTGCCAAAGCTGCGGGGACTCGTTTACCGTCTTGCTCATGAGACTTCCGCCAATCGAACGAAGTCCTCCACGCCCAGCTTCTCACCGCGCAGGCGCGGATCGATTTCCGCCGCGCGTAACGCCTCCTCTGCTGCCGCGGCGGAACCATAAAAGCCCGCTAAGGCGGCGCGAAGCGTTTTGCGGCGTTGGGCAAAGGCGGCGTCGATCAGCGCAAAGAGCCGTGGTCGCAGCTCCTCGTCGAAAGGGCGGGTGCAGTCGATACGCACCAGTCCTGACTCGATCTTGGGTGCCGGCCAAAACACGTTCTTGCCAATCGTGCCGGCTTGGCGGACGGGGCCATAAAAAGATGCTTTCACACTCGGTATGCCATAGACCTTGCTGCCCGGCACGGCGGCGAGGCGTTCAGCTACCTCCAGCTGCACCATGACCAGAACACGGCGAATCGATGGGTAGACCTCCAACAGGTGGAGCAGCACCGGCACCGCCACGTTATAGGGCAGGTTGGCCACCAAGGCGGTCGGCTCCCCCAGCTCCCCCGCCTCAACGGTGAGTGCATCCTTCTCCACCACGGTGAGGCGCTCCGCAAAGTCGCCCGCCCGCGCGGCCACAGTGTCTGGGAGCTTGCCTGCCAGACGCGGGTCAATCTCGACTGCCGTGACGTGCTCCACCTCTCCCAACAGCCCCAAGGTCAGCGAACCCAGACCAGGGCCGACTTCCACCACGCGATCCTCCGAACTCAGGTCCGCAGCGGCAACAATGCGCCGGATGGTGTTGGGGTCATGGAGAAAGTTCTGGCCCAGCTTCTTCGTCGGCGTCACATCGAGCTCAGCGGCGAGCTCGCGGATTTCCACCGGGCCTAGCAGGTGGGGTTGTGTCATGTCATCCAGACTAATACGCGCGGCTCGGAAGCTTTAGCGCAGACCAAGCTTCGAGGTGCAGGCGGGCCATGCACCCCAGCCCTGTGCGGCCTGAACCTTCTGGGCCACAGCAATCTGCTGCTCGCGGGAGGCCTGCCATGCCTGCGGGGCGTACTCGGTTCCGCCAAAAGCAGCCCAGGTCGACGGGGTGAACTGCAGGCCACCGGAGAAACCGTTGCCGGTGTTGATGGACCAGTTGCCGGTAGCCTCACACTGCGCCAGGGCATCCCACACGGAGCCCTCGGCAACGGCCGGGGCGGTGGACTTGGGCTTGGTGCCGCGCGCGATCACGGCGGCGACAGCCTCAGTGCGGACGTCTTCCTTGATGATCTCGTTGGACTCTTCCTTACCGTTGACCTTCACAATCTTGCGGGTCACGGTACGGGAACCAGGGGTGCCTTCCTCGCGGACTTCCTCGGTTCCCTCTTCCAACTCAGGATCGTCGACAAAGTTGGCGGGGGCATCGAAGTCTTCGGTCTTTTCTTCCTCGGAAATCTCGACGCGGTCCACAGTGATGGCCGTGCCGGCCTTAACCGGGGTATCCAACGCTGGGGATACTCGGTCGTCCTTGCCCACGGTGATACCACGGGCTTCCAGCACGTCTTCTACGGTTTTAGCGGCAACGCTGGCGTAGGAGACGGAACCGCCGTCAGAAATCTTGATGATCTTCGGGGACGTAACCTCAAGGTTCATGCCCTCAGTCACCGTTTCATCCTCCTTCACGGTCTTGGAGCCGGAAGTGATGGCAGCTCCCGGGGCGATACCATCGAGGCCGCCCAATAGGTCAGAGACCGTGAGTTCAGTGGAGGAAAGCTGCTTTTCAACACCATCGATGGTCACCGCAACCGGCTTAGCGGTACGAACGGTGATCGAATCACCGTCGGAAACCTGCTCTGACAGTGCGGGATAAACAACGTCTTCTCCCCCGACGTTGACGCCCGCAGCTTCGAGAGCGGCGTTGACATCGCCAGCGAAGGTAGCCAGCTCGGTGGTCTCACCATTGATGTCGAGCGTGATGTCCTTCTGGGCACCAACGGCAACAACACCGCCCACGGCGAGGGTGCCGAGCACACCGCCGGTGGCCATGCGCAGCGGCAAGGAGCGGGAGTTATTGATTCGCTTGATCTGCTTCTTCGGGGACATAAACCTTTACTCGTCTCTGCGATGCTGTGTGCACGAAAGGCAGCTTCCTACCTTTGGCACCTGTCATGGCGCACTCTGGGCGCGCCGGCCGGCAACATCAAGGCCGGACTAACTTTGAATAACGATACGGTAACAGAACTCAACGATCGAGACGTATTTACACGCCAGGACCACTAGCAACACACTTGCCACAACAAGCACGCACGCCACCTATGAGCAGCACTTTTGCGTTGGGTGAGAATCGTCACACTCCGAAGACCTGCGCGAAGGTATCAGTCACCTCGGCAGCCAAATCCTCCACCTTTTGACCGCGCGCTTCGGCCACGCAGCGATAGGTGTGTCCGATCAAGGATGGTTCGTTGCGCGCACCGCGGAAAGGCTCCGGTGTCATATACGGCGCATCCGTCTCAATGAGCAGTTGGCCGGCTGGGGCAAGCGCTGCGGCCTGGCGCATTTCTTCGTTGCGCTTGAAAGTCACATTGCCAGCGAAGGAAAGAACATAACCGCGCTCAAGGGCTTCTTTGGCTACCTCCAACGGTGAAGAGAAACAGTGCAGCATCACCTTCGGCGCCTGGGCGCACTCCCCCAGTACGCGCATAAGATCTTCATCAGCCTCACGATTGTGGATCATCAGTGTCTTGCCCACCTTCGCCGCCAACTCGGCGTGCCAGCGCAGCGCTTCCTCTTGGACCTCAAGGGGTGCGGTGCGCTCCGGCTCGTGGTGAATCCAGTAGGTATCCAACCCCGTTTCCCCAATGGCCACGCAGCGTGGGTCCGCTGCCATCTCGATCAGGCGCGCGCGGGCGGCCTCATCGAGTTCTTGAGCCTTCGTCGGGTGAATCGCGCAGGCCGCATACACGTTGTCGAACTCGTGTGCTGCGGCCAAAGCCTTCTCCGCCTCGGCCAAACCATCACCCACGGTGACGATGCGCTCAACTCCAGCAGCATGAGCGCGGGCAACAAGGTCAGCGTCGGCGTCGCGGCAGGAGGCGAGGTGCGTATGGGCGTCGATAAGCTGGCTCATACCTTCGGCGGGCACGGGCGTGGGGCGTGGCTTCTTCTTAGACATGGCTGCGAGTGTAGTCTTGCGCGCATGATTATCCGTGAAGCGACGGACGCCGACGTCCCCGCAATGACCGCCACCCTGAATTGGGCTATCCGGGAGACCCACTTCATTTTTCGCAGCGAACCCGCCACCGTTGAGGAACGTACCAAGTACCTGCACCGGTTGCGCCGCGAGAACTGCCCTTGTTTTGTGGCTTTCGATGATGGCGGAACCTATCTGGGTTGGGCGCTCTACCGCCCTTACCGCGATCCGAAGGTGTGGCTGGGCTGCTACGAGACGACGATCTACGTTGAACCCACCGCCCACGGCCGCGGGGTAGGCACGCGCTTGCTTGATGCAGTAGTTCAGCATGCCCGCGAGGCGGAGCAGGTCCATACGCTGCTGGCACTCATCGTGGCCGACAACGCCGCATCCATCAAGTTGCATGAGAAGTTCGGCTTTGCCACTGTAGGAACGTTAAAAGAAGTCAGCCGCAAAGCTGGGCGCTGGATAGACCTCACCCACTTGCAACTCATGGTTTAAGGAACATCATGCACGTTCGTCCCGCAGAGCTTGCCGACGCCCCCGCAATCTCCGCCATCTACAATGCCGCCTCCGCTGCGAAGCCGGCCACTAACCTCGTCACCTGGCAGGAGTCCGTAGAGGACCGCGAAAAGTGGCTCGCGCAGATGGAGGAGGAAGGTTTTCCCGTCTATGTGGCCGTGGACGACGACGAAATCGTTGGCTGGGCCGCCTACTTCCAGTTTGTCACCCCGGCTATCTACTACGGCACGGCGGAGGACTCTATCTATATTGCGGAGTCTGCGCGCGGCATGGGCGTGGGCAGCGAGCTCATGGACACGCTCATGGATCACGCGAAGGAAAATGACTACGTGGAGACGATGATTACCTACATCGTGGACACCAACGAGTCCTCCATTGCCCTGCATAAAAAGTTCGGATTTGTGGAAACCGGCCGCATGCCCAATATCCACACCAAAGATGGCGTCCGCCTCGGTCTGGTGCACCTACAGCACGACTTCGACCGCCCCTAAAGCGGCTTGATTGACGCCCCACCCCAGCGACGGCACTGTCTTACGCCCCGCCTCAGTGACGGCACTGCCATTGTTGCCAAAGATCTGGCCAGATCTTGAGGCAAAGCGGGAAACTTTGGCAACAACGGCGACTTCGGCTTAAACAACTTATCCTGCGCTACGCGGTCACAGACGGCAAACGTGTTAAGCCGACGCTGCCTGAAGCGGCACAATATCGTCCAACTCAGCAAGAATTTTGTCTTCTGCGACGTCCAAGTCGTAGTGAGTCTGCAGCCCGAGCCAAAATTGTGGGGACATTCCAAAGTACTTGGCAAGGCGAAGAGCCGTATCGGCGGTAATAGCCCGCTTTCCGTGGACGATTTCGTTAATACGTCGAGGCGGGACCCCTATCGAAACAGCGAGTTTGTGTTGGGTAATCCCCATGCCCTTGAGAAAGTCCTCCATAAGGATTTCACCTGGGTGCACCGGGCGGAGCTTGTTAGTGGTAGTCAACGATCTCAACCTCCTCTGTCCCTAAAGCGGTCCACCGGAAGCAGATCCGCCATTGGTCATTGATACGAATACTATATTGACCCCGCCGATCGCCCTTCAAAGCTTCGAGCCTATTTCCTGGAGGAATCCGAAGCTCATCGAGCCTCTGAACGTAGCCCAATTGCCTCAGCTTGCGAAGAGCTACCGAGTGAATACGTGAATCAATCGAGAGCACCCTCTCTCGATTCCATAGACGCTCAGTGGCCCTATCCGCGAACGACTGAATCATAAACGCACCATACCCCCCTATAACGCAACACGTCAATAACGCGAGACGTTAACTCTATCTAACGTTGTAACACAAAAGCTACCCCAACTGTCGAGAACCGGCTAGGCGGCGAGCTCGTCGTCGATGTAGACATGCGTCGTCGCACGCAGGCCCACGACTAGCATGCACAAGCTGAGCACCATGAGTCCAATAAGCACAGCGGTCCAATCGCCGGTGGCCCCGCGCACCACTCCCACGGACAGCGGTACCAGGCCCGCTAGGATGTAGCCGCCCGGCTGAACGAAGCCGGACAACCGCGCGGTCGTCAGCGCGCTCCGCGTGCGGGCGGTGAGCAGCGCCAGCGCCAGCGGGAAACACATGCCGCCGATCCCCATGAGGCTGGCCCAGGCCAGCGGGGCGGCGTCCGCAGCCACGAGAACCCCACCCCACCCAGCGCATGTGCATAGCGCCAGCACAATAGGTACGGGTGTGAGGCGGTCCAAGCGAGAAATGAGCCACGGCATGACAACGCCGCCGGCAATGTTGAAGACACCGATGACGGCAAGTGCCACGCTGGCGGTGTTCTCACCCACGCCTTTTTCCACCAGCATGCGCGGTAGCCAGCCCATCTGGACATAGGCCATGGTGGACTGCAATCCAAAGAAAAAGAGCATGGCCACCGCTGTGGGCGAGGTGAACATGGGACGTTGCGCGCCCGCGCCATCAACCGTTCCGTGGGCGACGTCCCTTCCAGCCTGCGGAAGGACCACTATCCAAGCCACTAACTGGGCAATGGCGGGAAGACACCAGATCCACAACGCACCTTGCCACGATTTTTGTGTCACCGCGGACAGCGGGCCGAGGGCGCTGGAAACGCCCAACATCGTCGTGTAGGTGGTCATCAGCGCCACCAGCGTGCGGCCCGACCCATGCTGCTTGATCCATGCGGGAAGCAGCACATTTGCCAGCGCGATGCCGGCAACAACGCATAGGGTAAGCGCTACGAAAAGCGAAAAGCTACTTACCCATGGACGCAGGCCAAGCCCCACGACCAAGGCCAGCGTGCCGCCGGCCAAGGTACGGCTTAGCCCCACGCGGCGCGCGAGGGGAACCGCTGCCAAACCCATGGCCGCGAAGCACAGCCCCGGAAGTGCGGTAAGCAAACCCGCCTGGCCGGAGCTAATCCCGAAGAAGTCCTGGATCTGCCCCAGCACCGGTGCCACGGAGGCAATGCCCGAACGCAGGTTTAGCGCGGTCAGACAGACAACGACAAAGAGTAGGACGGGCGCCAGGGAGCGCCGAAACGCCGAGCCCACGCCTTTACTTCTGAACCGGGGCCCACTCTGGGCCGGTCTCACCGAGCTCCGGATCGAGCTTAGCCACCAACGGCTTCGGCTTCTGCAGCGCAGTACCCGGAGTAATGTCGACACGCTTCCACGCAGCCTGCTGCGCCGAGTAGTCACCGGTGATGATCGGGTAGGGATGGTTCTCCGGCGGGAGGTCTACGCCAACGAGCTCGACCGGCATATCATCGACCACGTCCTCAATGCGCGGCTGTGCGGCCCAGACGCCCTCACGCCCCAGGGTCTCGTGCACTTTCTGTGCGGTGAAGGGTAGGAACGGGGTCAGCATCACGTTGCAGTCGGAGACCACCTGCAGTGCGGTCCACAACACGGTGGCCAGACGCTCCCGCTGAGTCTCATCCTTGGCCAGCTTCCACGGCTCCATCGCAGCAACGTAGGCATTGGCCTCGCCGACGACGTGCATGATGGCGGTCATGGCCTGCTTGAACTTGGACTGCTCGAGGAATTCCGCGGCGGTGGTGAAGGTCTCCTTCGCCAGCGCCAGTATGTCCTTGTCTGCCGGCTCCAGCGCCGCAGGAGCCGGGACCTCGCCGAAGTTCTTGTGGGCCATCGACACCGTGCGGTTGACCAGGTTGCCCCAGCCGTTCGCAAGCTCGTTGTTGATGCGGCGCACGAACTCATCCCAGGTGAAGTCGGTGTCGTTGTTTTCCGGGCCAGCCACGGCAATGAAGTAGCGCAGCGCATCCGGGCCGAACTCCTCCAGGAAGTCCTTGACGTAGATAACGACGCCCTTGGAGGAGGAGAACTTAGAACCAGACATGGTCAGGTATTCCGAAGACACAATCTCCGTCGGCAGGTTGAGCTCACCATAGGTGTGCAGCTCACCGCCCTTGGAGCCTTTGCCCGCGTAACCCAAGAGTTCCGCTGGCCAGATTTGGGAGTGGAAGGTGATGTTGTCCTTGCCCTGGAAGTAGTAGTGACGCGCCTGCGGGTTCTGCCAGTAGTCCTTCCAGGCCTCCGGGTTACCGGTACGGTGGGCCCACTCGATGGAAGAAGACAGGTAACCAATCACCGCGTCGAACCACACATAGAGCTTCTTCGCGCCGTTGTCCTCCCAGCCTTCCACCGGGATGGGAATACCCCAGTCGATATCGCGGGTCATGGTGCGCGGGCGCATATCCTCCAGCAGGTTAAGGGAGAACTTGAGGACGTTCGGGCGCCAATCCTCACGGGTCTTCAGCCACTCTTCGAGGACGTCCTTGACCGCAGGCAGGTCCAGCAGGAAATGCTCGGTATCGATGAACTCTGGGGTTTCACCGTTGATCTTGGACACCGGGTTGATGAGATCTACCGGATCGAGCTGGTTGCCGCAGTTATCGCACTGGTCACCGCGCGCGCCTTCGGCGCCACACAGCGGGCAGGTGCCCTCGATATAACGGTCGGGCAAGGTACGGCCCGTGGACGGCGAAATAGCGCCTTGGGTGGTCTCCTTAAGCATGTAGCCGTTCTCGTACAGCCCCTTGAACAGCTCCTGCACCACGGCGTAGTGGTTGCGGGTGGTGGTGCGGGTAAAGAGATCATAAGACAGGCCGAGCCCAGCCAGATCAGTGACAATCTGACGGTTGTAGCGATCCGCCAGTTCACGAACCGTCACGCCTTCCTTATCCGCTTGCACGAGCAGCGGGGTGCCGTGCTCGTCGGTACCGGAAACCATGAGGACGTCGTTGCCACGCATTCGCTGGAAGCGGGCGAACACGTCGGAAGGAACGCCGAAACCCGCCACGTGTCCGATGTGGCGGGGTCCGTTGGCATAGGGCCAAGCAACATTAACGACAACTGTCTCAGTCATGGCCTCTACTCTATCGAACACCCCCTCACCGGCAATGCAGTGAGGGGGTGTATCAGAGAAATGCTCGCGCCAGAACTAGCTCTTGTTGCTGTGCTGGCGGCGGCGGGCCTTGAAGGCCTGTTCGCGCTGGAACTCGCGGTGGAGGCGACGCTCACGCGCCAGCTTGCGCTGGAAGGCCTGGGACTCGCGGTACTCGCGGTAAATCACGTCGTTACTCAAGTCCTTGAAAATAGCGAACATGAGTCCAACGAGGATAAAGAGGAATGGCAGTGCTGCCACGATGGTGACGTTCTGCAGGTTCGATAGGGAATCCTCGCTCGACAGCAGCAGGGTCAGGCCGACGGCTGCAGTGAGCACACCCCACGCTGCGGATAGCCACGGCTTAGCGGTGGTTGCACCGGACTGGGACATCGAGCCCATGACTGTCGACGCCGAGTCGGCCGACGTAATAAAGAACGTAGCCAGCAGCAGAGCGGCAACGATGCCTGCAATGAAACCACCAGGCAGGTTCTGCAAAAGGTTGAACAGCTCCTGCTCGGCAGATTCACCGGAGATAGAGTTGCCCTTCTGCTCCATGTGAATAGCGGTACCACCGAAGATGGCAAACCACACAGTGGAGACACCAGCCGGGACGAGAAGCACGCCAACGCAGAACTCGCGGACGGAACGACCACGGGAAATGCGGGCGAGGAACATACCCACGAACGGCGACCAGGAAACCCACCAAGCCCAGTAGAAGATGGTCCACGTCGACAGCCACTCACCAGCAGTTCCGTTGTCAGACTCGGCGGTACGAGCGATCATCTCAGTGAAGTTCGCCAGATAGTTACCAATGGAACCCGGAATCTGGTTCAGGATCGACACCGTGGGGCCAAAAATGAACACGAAAATGGCCAGCAGAGCCGCCAGAACCATGTTGGTGTTGGACAGGTACTGAATACCCTTACCCACGCCGGACATGGCAGATAGAAGGAAGGCCAAGGTCAAAACGAGAACGATGCCGATGACGACCTTCTGAGTCGGGTTCTCAATGATTCCGGAGGCTTCCAACCCGGCCTGAATCTGCATAGCGCCCAGTCCCAGTGAACATGCGGTACCGAAGACTGTGGCAAAGATGGCCAAGATATCAATGATCTTGCCAACGAAGCCATCGGCCGCGCGCTGACCGATCAGTGGCACGAAGGCTTGACTTAACAGCTGCTTACGGCCGATACGGAAGGTGGAATAGGCAATGGCGAGACCCACGATGGCATATACAGCCCACGGGTGCAGGGTCCAGTGGAACATGGCCGTGGCCATCGAAGTTCCTACCTCGTGCTCGCTATGGCCTGGGACACCGTTCTTAAAGTAATTAAGTGGCTCGGATGCGCCGTAGAACATCAAGCCGATGCCCATGCCGGCCGCGAACATCATCGCAATCCAAGAGACCGTGGAGAATTCCGGCTCTTCGTTGATCTTGCCCAAGCGAATGGTGCCGAACTTAGAAGCAGCAATGCAAATAACAAAAATAACGAAGATGGTCCCGAAGAGCACATAGGCCCATCCAAAGTTATTCACAACAAAGCTCAGCGCGTTACCAGAGAAGGAAGCAAAGCTCTCCGGCGCTGCCAAGCCCCATGCCACGATGGCAGCGATGAGCAGACCGGCGAACCCCACAATGGTCCAGTCAATCGGTGAATCGATGCCGCCGGGCCCAAACTCGTCGGTTTCTTCTTGTTCTTCTACTGGGGTAGCTGCAGCCGCAGGATCGAACGCCTTGTTGGTGAGCATATCCTGGAGCTGGCTCGTGGCTGAGGATGCCTCGAGGCGCTCGTCGACAGTGCGGTAGTCCTCCACCGCCGCCGGCGAGCTCTGTTCTTGGGAGGCAGCCGAAGACACCTCCGTGTCCTTCACATTGTCTGAATTGGTCGAGTCTGTCATACCTACCGACCTTGGTGCTGTCTCATCAACTAGTCAAACTAAATCAGAAACAAAAAGACTATTCGCCACATGCATTTCGGGCATATAGCGTTCCTCAAGCATCTGTCACGAGCTTCTTTACGCGACCGTTATTCCACTGCAACTGCCGGTTCTGTACCGCAACTGTGCAGCTTGCCAGCCTGTTTGGAAGCATTTCCGAGGTATGGCGTCCCTACCGCGCGCGCCGCGACCACGCCGGGTGACATAACGATGCCATAACGATTCCCGCGAAAGAGACGGCCATCACTTGTTCTTATTCGTGCAGCTCAGCCACGGGCAGCAAGGTAGGCATCATAAAGCTCACGATTGGACCACGCCGTTCCCGCGGCGGCTTGCTTGCAGGCATCCTTGGCCCGCACGCCGCGTTCAACCTCTGCGCGGACCTGCTCCACGAGGGTCTCCAACGACACGGGTGCGGCATCACCGCCCTCGATCACTACGGTGATCTCACCCCGCGCATTCTCTTGCGCCCATTCGGCAAGCTCGCCCAAGCAACCACGCTTAATCTCCTCATATGTCTTCGTCAGCTCGCGGCACACTGCAGCGCGACGGTCGGCGCCGAGGATCTCAGAGGCGTCGCCAAGCGTCTGCGCCAAACGGTGTGGGGACTCGAAGAAAGCAATAGCGCGCTGCTCCCCCACCAAGGACTCGAGCCACGCCTTACGCGGGCCGGGCTTGCGCGGCGGGAAAGCATCGAAGAGAAAGTGGCCTACCCCTAAGCCCGACAGGGCGAGGGCAGTCGGCACCGCAGAGGGCCCGGGGAAACACGTCACGGGCACGCCCGCCTCCACGGCGGCGGTCACGATGGAGTGCCCCGGATCAGAAACTACCGGCATGCCGGCATCCGACACGACAAGTACGGTTCCCGTCTGGGCAGCGGCGACCAACGTGCGTGAGCGCTCCTCCTCGTTGTGGTCGAAGTTGGAGACCACCTTGCCGCGGATTTCTACTCCTAACGCCTGGGCCAAGTTGCGGACACGGCGAGTATCCTCCGCGGCAATCACATCTGCGTGGCCCAAAGCGTGCATGAGACGGGCGGAAGCATCACCGGGGTTTCCCAGCGGCGTGGCGGCGAGGATGACACCGCGGGGCAGGGGTTCAAGCTGAAGACTCATACTCCCCAGCATTGCACATGCAAGCTAGACTCTTCCGGGTGAGTACCGCAACCCCTACAGATCGATCTGGCCGCCGCAAGCGCACGCGCCCCTCCGCCACGCGTGGCGCCCATACCCGGCCGGCACCGCCTGCCCCTCGGCCCTACACCTGGACCCGGGCCGACTCGATCAGCACTGCGATCATTGGTGTCTTGGCTTTTCTCACACGATTCATTGGTCTGGCTGCTCCGGTTTCTGAAGGCACACCCGTCTTCGACGAAAAGCACTACGTTCCGCAGGCCTGGGACATGGTCACCAGCTGGCACAACCTCTTCCTCGGCGGTATTGAATCTAACCCGGGCTACGGCTTGGTTGTGCATCCGCCGCTGGCCAAGCAGATCATCGCGATATCAGAAGCGCTTTTCGGCTATACCCCACTGGGATGGCGGGCCATGGCCGCGCTTTTCGGAGTGGGCACAGTAATGCTCACCATGGCGCTGGCTCGCCGCTTGTCTGGTTCGTGGCAGGTGGGATTCCTGGCTGGCCTGCTCGCCGTGTGCGATGGCGTACTGCTCGTAGCCTCCAAATTCGGAATGCTCGACATCTTCCAAGTCTTCTTTGTGGTTGCCGCCGCGTGGGCTTTGGCGCGGGATCACCAGCAGATGCGTGAGCGCCTCCACGCCGCCTTCGTGTCGGGGACCATGGGTGACTCCGACTTCGGGCCCCGTTTTGGGTTCCGGTGGTGGCGTTTTACGGCCGGCGTTTTCCTGGGGCTGACGTTGTCGGTCAAGTGGTCCGGCCTGTACTACATCATGTTCTTCGGTCTGATGAGCGTTTTCTCGGACCTCGCGCTGCGCCGCCTCTACGGCGTGCGCCGCTACATCGTGGGCACGCTGGTACGCGATACGCCAGCGGCCCTCGCCTCGATCGTCGCGGTTCCTGTGGCACTGTACACCTGGTCTTGGCGTGCGTGGTTCGCTGATGAAACCGCTGTTTACCGCCACGCCAAAGTAGACGGCACTATTGAAGAGGGCTCTTGGTTGCTCCATCTCCCCGAGCCACTCGCCGGCTGGTTTTACTACCACTCTTCCGTGTTGGAGTTTCATGCCTCTTTGACAACCTCCGGTGGGCACAGCCACCCCTGGGATTCCAAGCCGTGGGCTTGGTTGGTGGCTGCACGCCCTATCCTCTACTACTCCGCCACGGACATCTCCTGCGGGGACGGCAACTCCTGCCGCAAGATGCTGTATCTCTTTGGCACTCCCGCCATCTGGTGGCTGGTCATCCCAGCTGTGCTGTGGGGCCTGTGGTCCCTGCTCGTTCGCCGCAACCGCGCCTTCCTCATCCCGCTCGTGGGTGCCGCGGCGGGATTCCTGCCCTGGCTGGCCGTTTTCGACCGTCAAATGTATTTCTTTTACGCCACGGCGTTCATCCCATTTGTCATCGTGCTGATATCTCTGGCCTTGGGACAAATGATTGGGCGCGGCCGTGTTGTGCAGTGGCGCTGGCTCACAGGACTCTTTGGTACCGCGATGCCCTTGGGTACCTTCCTCACGGTGTGTTACGCCGCGCTCGTGGTGGCGATGTTCGCCTACTTCTCCCCGATTCTTTATGGATACCTCATACCGGATTCGTGGTACAGCTCCATGATGTGGCTGCCATCTTGGTCCTAACGCGGGCTAGCGGACAACGTCCGGTAAATATCCCGCAGCAGGAATCCCCGGTCCGCCGCCCAGGCCCAGCCCAAGCTGGCGGTGGCCAAGCCCGTGCCGATGAGGATATAAACCTGCCCCGCGGCGACGCTGCCCAGGGCAAAATCGCGCATGGTAAAACCGCACAGGAATGCGAACATCGTGCACGCTACCGGCAACAATCCAGGTGCCGAAGCGGGGCGCCATGCCGCAAAAGCCAAGCCACTTGCAAGGCCGAAACGCAGCGCCGCAGCCTCCATCAGCAGGTGCGCGCGCCCTGGGTCAGCCCCTTCCGCGAGGGTTCCTTCGCTCGATAAGGTGGTCAAACCTGAGGCACTAACAACGACCACGACCGCCCACACCAAAAACGCCAGGGACAACACTCCGAGGGATACTCGCGCCAACGTCAGCGACGCCTGCCGCGTGCTGGAAGCGCGCTGCCATTCCGGCTCCACGCCGGCGAGGATCACCTCAGACAAGTCTTGCGGCGGAACGCCTGCCGGTTCCACGAGGCTCAAGGAATGTGTTAGGGCTGCCGCCTTATCCCGGAAAGCCGCGCACTCGGGGCATCCCGATACGTGCGCTTCAATAACATCCGGTGAGAGCTGCGGGGCTTCCCCGTCCAGCTGTGCGGAAATGGCCGCCTGCACCTGCTCATGCGTCAGCACGGCTCAGCACCCCATCCACGCTGGCCCGGCCAGAGCCAAAAACGACAATCATGAGCAGCGACACGATGAGAACCAGCGGATACTCGACGCCACCATCGGCTGCAAAAAGGCCATTGCCCATGTGCACAAAATACAAAGCACAGGCCATGAGGAGAGCCAAAGCCCCCGCCACAAAGGTGGTGAGCAGGCCTACGACCAGCGCCGCGCCTCCCAGCATTTCTGCGAAGGCAGCCAAGTACGCGGAAGTATGCGGCTGCGGGACACCAAGTGCGGAAAACTGCCCGGTTATTTCATCCATTCCGCTAAAAAACATCTTGTCTACACCGTGCGCCACGAAGATGACTCCCAGTACCGCGCGGAAGATCAGGAGCGCGGCATCGCGTACGGCGGGTCTATTCATGGTTCATAGACTACCCTGGATGGCCACCTCTCTCCGAAAGGACTCCCTCCCAGCATGCACTTGTGGACTCCACTGGACACTCCCCTCGGCCGCCTCACCCTCGTAGGGTCCGCGCGAGGCTTATCGCAGGTGTATTTCCCTGACGAGGCCCCAAATCTCAACGGCCAGCGGCGCCTCACCGCTCGCTCAGATAGCGCCTGGTCGAGCGTTAAGGTTCTCGTCGCGGCCACCCAACAGATCACCGAATACTTCGCCGGCACGCGGCGAGACTTCGAGCTGCTACTCGACGTCCCTGCATCTCCTGACACCTTCCGCGCCCGAGCACAACGCGCGCTTCGTGATATTCCCTTCGGTGAGCGCTGGACCTATTCACGCCTTGCCTCCGCGGCTGGGAGCGCCCAAGCTGCCCGCGCCGCAGGCAGCGCCTGCGCCAGCAACCCTCTGCCTATCGTGGTGCCCTGCCACCGCGTCGTACCAGCAAGCGGCGGCTTGGGGTCTTACCGCGGGGGCGTTGCCGCAAAGCGGCTACTGCTGGAGCACGAAGCGGGGAACCAATGAGTGAGTATTACAGTCTAAAAAGGCATGACTAGTACACAAATGGCAAATGATACGAGACTTGTTTATGACGCGGCAGGGCTTGGCCGCCCCGCGTGGGCAATGACTTCCCCACTGCTCAAGGAGTATTACGACACTGAATGGGGCATGCCTGTCCACGAAGAATCCGCGCTGCTGGAACGCCTCTGTCTGGAAGGCTTCCAGGCAGGGCTGAGCTGGGAGCTAGTACTGCGCAAGCGTGATGCTTTCCGCGCTGCTTTCGTGGGGTTTGATGCGGACCTTCTGGCCAGCTTTGGTGAGGAGGAAGTCGAGCGTTTGATGAACAATCCAGGAATTATTCGCAACCGTCTCAAAATCAACGCGGTGCTCGCTAACGCGCGAGCCACGGTGGCCTTGCGCGAGCAGGGCGGGTTGGACGAATTCATATGGAGCTTCTTGCCTGAAGAAACCATCGCGCCGGAAAGCGAAGAAGATATCCCGAAATACACAAAAGAAGCCTTGGACATGTCCAAGGCTTTGAAGAAGGCCGGGTTCAAGTTCGTCGGCCCAGTGACCTGCTTTTCCCTCATGACGGCCATCGGGATGGTGGATGCCCACCTTCTGGGCTCACATCGCCGCGGGAGCTCGGGAGTGTGGTCGGCCTAGCGCTCAGCGCGCTTAGGCACAAGACACACTCGCGTGCCACTTAACCGACTCGCCGTGCCGCGAGATCATCACGCCGCTGGCGCGGGGAGGGATGGGGGCCGTCGAAACCACCGTCGGAATCATCCTCCGAGTACACCGGAAGGTAATCAAAATCCGGGCTTTCATCATCGATTTCCAAGATGAGGGCGCCCGGCCGGCGCAGGTTCGGCGGCAGCGACTCAGCAGGATTTTCCGCGTTGCGCACACCCAGGCGCGCACGGCGCAGGTGGTAGACGCGACGACGAAGTAGCTCCTGCTCGCGGCGCACTTGGGCGCGCAGCGCCACCAAGTAGACCGTGGTCACAACACCAGCGATGCCCGCCAACCACCACGTCCAACCGCCCACGACGATGCCCAGGCATACCGTTGCGACCACTGCCACGGCTAGGCCAATGAGCGTGCGCTGGCGGCGCTGGTAACGCGTGGCCGAAGCCTCCTTCTCCTTCACAGGATCCCAGCCGCCGCGGCCAAGACGGCGCTGCGCAAAGGCAACCTCTTCCGCGGAGAGCTCGGTATCGCTGCCATTGGTTTCAGGGTCCGCAGAGTTCGTATCTGCGACATCAATGCTCTCGCCGTCAACCGCTGTGGTCTCTTCCTGCTCCGGAGCATCATCAGCGCCGTCTGTTTCCTCGGCGCTGGAGTCCTCCGGCGTCTGGTCCAGAGAATCAATAGCTCCCGGGTACATCAAATCGACCGGAGAGGTATAGGAGTCATCCAAGCCGTAGGCATCTTCTGCGACACTAGCGTTGGCTGGAGCCGTGAAAACCTCGGCGGCGTTCGCTTCGACGCTCTCGATGTCATTATCGAGGTCGTGCTCTTTGTTGGCATCATGCTCAGGTTCCGCTGCTAGCTCGAAATCCTCTTCCGCATCTTCAGACTCAACAACTTCGCCGTCAATCGTGTCGGCGACATCTGGCTGCGCGGCAGCATCAGTCGCAGCGGTCTCAACACGGCCGGATTGAGAATCCTCGCTGACTCCTTCGGCCTCGACCAGCTCGTAGTCTGCCTCCTCAGCACCAGCCTGCGCCTCTGCCTGGGAACTCATGCGGATATCTTCCTTACCCAAGCGCGGCTTACGGCGGCCCGGCACGGAGCCGGAATCGCCTTCGAAGAGCACGCGGGTCTCTTCAAAGGCCTCACCTGTATGGCTCATCGGGCGTTGCGAACGCAAAAGCAACGGGGCGAGGATGAAGAGCCACAACACGATTACGAGAATGATCGGCACGGCAGTCATCATGCGGCTGTGTCCCACTTTCAGGGGTCGACGAAAAGGGAATATAACTAGGCCCCTACTCTAGCCGCCCAGCCCTGGCCTGTGGGCATCAACGAGCCCATAAATTACAAGGTTGTTACTTAAGTGAAAGCAGAGGTAGTTGACCAAAATATCGACCGGTTCAGCATTGGCTAAGCACCGCTGAGGCGGCCCGTCGCGCGCAAGCGCTCGACCGCCCCGGACGCAAAATCCTCACGGTTCAGTGCCAAGAAGTGGTGATCCCTCCACGCACCGTCGATATGCAGGTTCCGGCGCAGGAAGCCCTCATCCCGAAACCCGTTGCTGTGCAGTACCTTGCCGGAAGCAGGATTCTCCGGCAGATAGGTGGCCGTCACACGATGCAGCCCTACACGGTAAAAGGCATGGTCCACTCCGAGAGCGCAGGCGGCAGTAGCCACCCCCGCGCCGTGTACCGCGGAATGAACCCAATAGCCAATCCAGCACTCGCTGACCCCTCCGTGCTGGATATTGCCTAAGGTCAACTGACCCCGGAACTGCCCGTCGACATCAATGACGAGCGGCACCACCGTTCCGGCGCGAGCCGAATCACGCAGAAACATCAAGTGATTCCACCATGCCGACTGCGAATGTGCCGCATCCCATGACGTCGGCAGAGTCGGCTCCACCGGTTTAAGAAAATCCCTATCCTCGATGCGCTGCCACCGCCAAGACTCACCGTCCCGGCGCAGCAGGGGGCGCAGGCGCACTGTCGCGCCGCGCGGGAAGACACGAGATTCTCGCAATCGGACCGCAGGCGTAGCTTCTGGCCACCCCGGATGGTCGGGGTTTGCCTCACCGCTGGCGGGGGTGGAAAAGCGCCCCGCGGCGGTACCGAAAGGATCAAGCATGATGTCGGCGGTGACCAGCTAGGCGCGTTGGGTCAGGAACAGGACGTCCACCACGTCCCCGGGGCGGATCTCTGTAACTTCCTCCGGGATACGGATCATCGCGTTGGCCTCGGATAGTCCAGCCAGCAAATGCGCCGGCGCGCCAGCCGCGCCGCCCAGTCCTTCCACCAGGTAGTCGGAGGTGTCTGCATCTCGCATGAGCCGGGCACGAATATAGCCGCGGCGCCCCGGGCGGGATTCCATGTGATTAAGCACGCGTGCGCGCACCATGCGGCGTTGGCCGCTGCGCTTGCCCAGGGAGAGCCGGATCAGCGGGCGCACAAAGACCTCGAAGATCACCAGCGCGGATACCGGGTTCGAGGGCAACAGGAAGGTCGGGATGCGCTCCTCACCCAACAACCCGAAGCCCTGGACCGAGCCTGGGTGCATGGCTACGCGTGAGGTATCCACGTCTCCCAACTCATCGAGGACCTCGCGGATTTCTTCCGAACCCGCACCGCCCACGGCGCCGGAGATCACCAGTACCTCGCTGCGCGCCAGGTAGGTTTCCAAGGCCTCGCGCACGCGGCGCGGCTCACCGGCGGCAATGCCGACGCGATGCACATCCGCTCCGGCTTCCTTCGCGGCTGCTGCAAGCGAATAAGAGTTCACGTCGAAGACTTGACCCAGGCCGGGTTCGCGGTCGACGTCGACAAGCTCCTTGCCATAGGACACGATGGTCACGCGTGGACGCGGATACGCCAAGACCTTTGAGCGCCCCACAGCCGCGAGCAAGCCAATCTGTGCTGGGCCCAGGATGGTTCCGGAAGACACGGCAACATCCCCGGGCTGAATGTCATCGCCCACGCGGCGCACGAAGTCGCCCGAGCGTACCGGGCGGTGGGAGGTCACGCGCTTACGGCCGCGGTCCGTCCATTCGAGGGGAAGGACGGCGTCGGCAAGCGTCGGCAACGGCGCACCCGTGTAGACGCGCACCGCTTGCTTGGGCTGCAAACGCAAAGGCTGGCGCGAACCTGCGGGAACCTCCCCCACTACAGGCAGAGAACGTTCAACCTCCGTCTCCGTGATGGGAGCATCCGCGTCCTCGGAGTCGTGGCGCGAGCGCGCTTTGAGGGCTTTTTCTCCCCCGACGTCTACGGCACGCACGGCGTAGCCATCAATGGCTGCTTGCGGAAAGCCCGGAAGCGGCTGGTTTGCCTGCACCTCCTCCGCACACTTGAGACCTAGGGCATTCGCGATGGCGATGCGTACCGGTTCAGGTGTCATCGCTGCATCAAGAATGAACGCCATCTGGTCATCGACCGAACGCATGTACCGCCTGCCTTTACTCTGGGGTATGTGGGGCCTAAAGGGATGGAAGTTACTGGAGTAGAGCTTAGCGCGCTGGACGTGTGAAGGCTTAGCCCTTCAACCCCTTTTCTTCTTCGTAGTCCTCCACAATCTTCTTGATTGCCTTGTAGAGCGCAGGACCGTACTTCTCATCACGCAGACCAAAGTCAACGTTGGCCGGGATGTAGCCGCCCGGGTTGCCCAAGTCGTGGCGCTTACCCTGGTGGACTACGACGTGAACGGGGTGCCCCTCCTTAATAAGGAGCTCGATGGCGTCAGTCAGCTGCAGTTCCCCACCCTTACCTGGCTCGATACGGCGAAGGGCATCAAAAATCTTCCTATCGAGCAGGTAGCGCCCAGTAGCCACGAGATTCGAGGGCGCATCAGCCGGGTCCGGTTTTTCCACCATGCCCACGACCTTCTTCACTCCCGGCGCGTTCGTGTCCTCGACGTCGAAGACGCCGTAGTTATAGGTCTCTTCGCGCGACACCTCGAAGGCGCACAGCACGCTACCACCCAGCGCTGCACGAACGCGGGCCATCTCCCCCATGACGGTGGCCGGCAGGACAATGTCATCCGGGAGCATGACGGCGAAGAATTCTTCGTCATCCTCCAGCACAGATTCCGCCAAGCCCACCGCGTGGCCCAGGCCCAGCGGCTTTTCCTGTTCCACGGAAATCGGGTGGATCAACTGAGCAGCGCGCTTGACCTTGGCTACCTGCTCATCTTTGCCGCGGGCGTCGAGGGTCTCGACGAGATCGGGGAACTCCTCGAAGTGCCGCATCACTTCCTGTTTGTTCGGCGCGGTAATCACCGCAAGGCGCTGGGCGCCCACGGACGCGGCCTCTTCCGCGATGAGTTCAATGCCCGGCGTATCAACGACGGGGAGCAGCTCCTTCGGCACGGTCTTGGTGGCGGGCAAAAAGCGAGTGCCCATGCCAGCAGCGGGGACAACGACCGTAGTGATCCCGGTATGGGAATCCTCGTGTGCAATAGCCATAATTTCCACTTTACAATGCAGCCCCCGCGCCCCCGTGCTGCGCTACGCCATCCCGCTATGATTAAAGCCCATGACGACCTCCCACAAGGACGCCTTAAGATCCTTACTCCTTAACGCCCGGCGCGAGCGCAGCGCCGAGCAGCGCGCTGATGACAATGCCGCGTGGTGCACCGGCGTGGGTGAGTTGCTCACTCCCGCGATGCGAGTTGCCGCCTACCACCCACTGGGCACAGAGCCCGGCGGGCCCAACTTCGTAGAGACTGTGGCAACACTCTGCAAGGAGGTTTACCTGCCCATTTCCGGCAAAGACGGTGAGCTTTTATGGACGCTGTATGGCGGGCCGGAGGCCATGTGCCCGGGGGCATTAGGGATTGCAGAGCCCGTCGGGCAACGCCACAGTAGCGATATCTTGGCGCACCTCGACCTCATCTTGGCGCCCGCGATGGCGGTGAGCGAGTCAGGCATGCGCCTCGGAAAAGGCGCCGGCTACTACGACCGCGCGCTCACCCCGCTACCCACTGGGCACCCGCCCGTCGTCGCGCTAGTTCACTCCACCGAGGTCCGCGAGGTTCCTTTCGAGGAGCACGACCGGCCAGTCGATGGCATCCTCACCGAGCGCGGAATGCGCTGGCTGTAGCCAGCACCCTTGTCTCGCACGCTTCGTTGGCTTGTGCGCTTTCCATCGATTTTTCGGGAACCATACGGCGCCGCGTGCAGTCTAAAAAGGCATGGGTTTTCTTCACGTTCTGCGCACTCCGGGGCATCAACGTAGCGTTATCCTTCGCCGCATAGCAGCCACAGTCTTGCTCCTTGCCGCGGCGGCGAGTGCCCTCGCCTCTACCCGCGAGCAGCCCCGCGTCGTGGTCATGGCCCGGGACGTCGCCGCTGGCGAGACGCTGGCGCTAAGCGATGTCTCCGTGGCGCGCGTCCCCTCCTCCGCTCTGCCCGCCACGGCGTTGGGGAGCAACCCGGAAGATGCAGTAGGGCGTGTTCTGGTGGCAGCGGCTAGCGCCGGTGAAATCCTCACCAGCACCCGCCTTCTCAGCTCTGATCTCATCGCGGATTTCGGGATGGAGGACGGCCACCTCATCCCGCTTACCCTGGCTGAGCCAGAAATTGGCCGAAACCTCCATCACGGCGATACAGTCAATATCGTCAGCACGGTCGACGACAGCGACGACATTTCTGCTCCCACTCGTGGCTCGACAATTGCACGGGGCGCACGCGTCGTATCGGTGGGCACTGACGAAGAAGATGCGCGCACGCACACACTCCTCGTCGCCCTTCCTGCTGAGGCAGCCGAAGCCGTCGCGGCCGCTTCTCTTACACAACCGCTCACGGTTGTCATTGTGGGCGACCGCGCCCACAGTTAAGCCATGTTGTGAAGATCATCGCGTTTGCACTGGTAAACCTCCACAAGATGTTGCCACGACATGAAAACTCTGCCTACTATAGGCACATCCACTCGGGCGCTTTATGCTCTTGCAGTCTCGTGACTGCCGCGCGACCCCCGCGGCACCACCTGCAGGATGGCGCACAGAAGTGGCTTTCGCTATTCCAGTATTTCCACATGCTTCGTCTTCCGTTGGAGTCCCTGCGCATCTAGAGCCTCTCTTAGAGAGCATTATTGCTCTATGCCTGCTTTTCTCCGACTTCTCTGAACAGCGCGCCTGCACACAGTGCGGACTACACAAAGCAGACGCTTAAGACACAAGAAGCACCTACCCCCCGTAGATAGGACAACCACCACCATGCTCAAGGGCTTTAAAGATTTCATCCTGCGCGGCAACGTCATCGAGTTGGCCGTAGCAGTCATCATCGGTGCCGCCTTCACCGCGATCGTTACCTCCATCACCGATCACATCATCCAGCCGCTGATTAACTCCCTCGGCTCCCCAGACTTTGGTGGCTTGGGCTTCGCAATTACCGATAACCCGGAGACCTTCCTGGACTTCGGTGCAGTCATCACCGCCCTTATCAACTTCCTCATCGTTGCCGCTGTCATCTACTTCGTCATCGTTGCTCCGATCAACGCCGTCACCGAGCACGCAAAGCGCCGCCAGGGCGTTGACCCGGAGGAGCCGGCTCCGACCACCGAGCAGCTACTCGGCGAGATCCGCGACCTGCTCGCTGCTGAAAACGGTGGCACGACCACCAACAAGCCTGGCTCCAACATCTAAGCCAGAAGCCCCAAGCCTAAAAATCCCGCAGAACCGGCATTTCGCCGGAGTTCTGCGGGATTTTCTTTTGCCTTCACACGCTGCTCACGCACTACTGTGTGGTGCCAAAATGCGGCGGCATGTTCTCGCGGTAGAAGGCCTCCCCCGTGACCTCGTCCTCGTTGTCACCACCGGGGCCGCCTGCGTCCATATCAAAGCTCACGGTGCGCAGCTCATCGGCCCCTGCGGCGGAAGAAGAGCCAGCGGCCCCAGACATTGGCCCGTGAGGGACATCGAAGCTGCGGTCGTAATTCTTGGCGGTCGACGGACGTTTCACGCGACGGCGCGCCCGCGGGGTACGCGGTGTGGGCTCGGCCATTAGACGCTGGATTTCTGCAGCTGATCAACGAGGTGATGCACCAACGGCGTCAAAGTGGCCATGCCATCGCGCACCGCCGCGCGGGAAGAAGCGACGTTGACGATGACCGTTGACCCAGACACGCCCGAAATGCCGCGGGAGGTGCACGCATCCACCGCGCCACAAGCCTGGCCGGAAGAGCGCAACGCTTGCGCCACGCCCGGAACCATTTGGTCCAACACCGCGCGGGTTGCCTCCGGGGTCTTATCACGCGGGCCGACTCCCGTGCCGCCAATCGTGAGCACCAGGTCTACTCCCCCGACCACGCCGGTTTCGATAGCCTGCCGGATCTTGGACTTCTTCGAGCGGACGATCACTGCACCGTCAACGGTGAACTCGGCTTCAGCCAGCAATTCACCGGCCAAGCGCGATGTGTCCTGGGCCGCTTCATCCGGGTGATCGGTGACGATCACAACGAGCGCGCGGCGCGGCGCTTGAACGCTTTGCTCTTGTTCGCTGGCAATGAGGAAGGCGTCATCGGGTTCGGTAACATCATCGAGTTCGCGTGAGGCATCGCGCCCCAACAGCTCGGTTGCGTCGGTGTTGTCTGCCACGGAGGTTCTCCTTAAAGGTGGGACGGAATCTTCCGGAAGTAGTTTCTTGAAAAGGTGTCAGGGTGCGAGGTTCACGCGGTGCTGGCGCACCGCCCAAGTATTTGTAAACTTACTCGCTTGCCAGCGTTACCTCTACCTTTCTCGCATCTTCGCTGTCGCGACTCTTCACCTCGAGAGTGACGGTTGCACCAAACTCCTGGGAACGGGTTGCCGCGATCAGGGCATCAGAGCTTTCAATGAGGCGCTCATTAACGCGGGTGACCACGTCACCGGACTTCAGCCCTGCCTTATCAGCCGGGCTATCAGGTTCCACGTCGACGATTTCTGCGCCTTGGGTCTCGCTCTGCGCGCGAACCTTAACGCCCAAGGTGGGGTGCTTGACCCTGCCGTTATTGATGAGCTCATCGGCCATGCGCTTGGCAAAGTTCGAAGGAATTGCAAATCCCAAACCAATGGAACCGCCTTCGGAACTCGAGCCCCTCGACAGCGAGGCAATCATCGAGTTCATGCCAATGATGTTGCCCTCCATGTCCACCAAGGGGCCACCGGAGTTACCGGGGTTTACGGCTGCGTCGGTCTGAATAGCGTCGATCAGCGAGGACTCCCCGCCTTCCTGCGAGGCACGAACAGGGCGGTTCTTGGCTGACACAATTCCCGACGTTACCGTTGCGTTGAGCCCCAGCGGGGAACCAACTGCGACTACTTCTTGCCCCACTGCAGCAGCGTCCGAATCCCCAAACTGAAGGTAGGGCAGGTCATTGGCATCATCAATCTTGATGACGCCAACATCCGTCGTCGCATCCGACGCAACAAATGTAGCGCTATGACGCGAGCCGTCATTCATTGTCACCTCTAGGCGCCCTCCTTGGTCCGCACCGGCAACCACGTGGTGGTTGGTCAGCACATAGCCATCCGGGGAAATGATGGATCCGGAGCCCTCAGCACCACCCGAGCGGGTTATGGAGTAAATGGAGACCACTGCCGGGAGAACCTTCGACGCTACTTCTTCCACAGAGCCATCAGCCGGCTCTTGGCCGGTGCTATTTGCCACTGGCTGACGTTCCAATACTTCGTTGACGGTCGAAGTGGAAGACTTGTCCTTGCCCGCCGCGCCGACCACCGCACCGGTGACACCGCCAGCAGCGACGGCTGCGACGAGCATCATTGCCAGCGCAGTGCCCAGACCTACTTTGCGCTTATTCTTCTGATCGCGGCCCGGCTGCACGCCGTGCACGCCCGCACCTTGTTGTCCTGCATAAGGCTGCGTCGGATTCTGCAACTGCTGGCTGCTCTGATTGGGTTGGCCGAAGCCGTAGCCCGCTCCGCCATAAGGCGCTTGCGCGCCGTAGGGAACCTGGGAGGGCTGAGCACCAAACAAAGGTCGGTTCCCCTGCCCCTGCTGGCCCCCATAAGGGGCCTGCCCGCCAGACTCCCACGAGTTGGTGCGCGGTTGATTCCAACCATTCGATTCGCTTCCCGCCGAAGATGCCTCGCCGCGCTGTTGCGCCTGCCCCCGTCCATCAGAGTTCAGCGGGTTATCCATGGGACTATCCATGTTCGAATTCCTCATATTCATATCAGGTAGTGTGCTCTTTCAAGCTGGTGCGCATCTGTCTCTGCTCTGCCAGTGTGCTAGGAAAGCCTGGACGTTTCCTGTGTGCTCTGAACTGGGGCGATCCACGGCACGTCAACCTTGATTGAACCACCGCTCGGCAAAGATTCGGCCGCGGTCATTGTGGTTCTCCGAGTATTCTCCGGAAGTCTCCTGCGCCTGTCCCGTCGCTTGTTGTGCAGCGGTCGAATCTAACTGAAACTCGTTCGGCTGCTCTTCCAGGCCGTCCACCATGGCATCGCCCTCGGTAGGATGTCCTGGCAGGATGACTTCCATGCGCGTTCCTCCATCTGCAGATTCCTTGATGGTGATGGCTCCGTTGTGCCGCTCAATCACGGATTTCACGATGGCCAGCCCCAACCCAGATCCCGGCATCGCTCGGGCTTCCGCGGAACGGTAGAAACGCTCAAAGACCTTGTCGCGTTCCTCTGGGGCAATACCGGGGCCCGAGTCATCCACGCGCAGGCGCACCTTATCCTGGGCTACTTGCTGCATCGATACGCGGACGGTGCCCGTAGCCGGAGACCACTTCGCGGCATTGTCCATGAGATTGAGCGTGGCTCGGCCCAAAGCAAAGGGATCCCCGTCTAGGACCCAGGGGATAAACCGCACACGGAAGTCGACGTCTGGGCGGCGGCGCTTAGCTCGGTTGAGGGAATGCTCCAAAACTTCATGCAGCTCCACCGGCTCGGGTTCCTTTTCGGTGGCATCCTCACGCGCCAAATCCACGAGGTCACCAATCAAAGTCGACAGCTCGGACATCTGCGCCATCACGTCCTCTTCCAAATCGCGCCGGTCTTCCTCACTGATACCGAAACCGCCACCGGATTTATTCAGCATCATGAGGAGCTCAATGTTGGTCCGCATGGACGTCAGCGGCGTTTTGAGCTCATGGCCGGCATCGGCCACGAATTGCGATTGTTGCACGCGCGCGTGTTGGAGTGCGGACAGCATTCGGTTGAAGGACACCGTCAGCTGCGACATCTCATCGTTGCTCTCGACCGCAATCGGGCGCAGATCATTGGTTTGCGTCACATAATCGACTGCACGTTTCAGCCGAGCAATGGGCTCCATGCCTGTCTTGGACACCACCATGCCCGCAAAGACGGACAGCAAAACGCCAAAGGCCACGATGATAAGCAAAGCCGAGCCTACTGCGGAGACGAGGTCTTCGGTAGACCCCAAGTCCTTAGCTAGGACTACCGTCGCACCGCCTTCTTGGTACTTGGCCAGTACCCGCTCACCGCCCAAGGTACGGATGGAGCTTTCCACACTGTCCCCATCCGACTTAAAATCACCACCCACGGGCAATGCATCACCGTAGGAAAACGCAACCGCAGGCGGAGAGATAGAGACCCGAGTCGAGGGGTTATAGAGCTTAAATGTCGCGATTTCTTGATCGATATTCTCTACAAAGGCTGGGTCCTGAGCTTGCCGCATCAGCACATCCGCTTGTTGCATGATCTGCTTATCGACGCTCGCCGTCATCGACGCTGCAACCAACCAGTAGGTTAAAAAAGTCATTACGGCTACCGCAACGGCGACAACGACACCGGTAACAAGAGAAAGGCGCCACCGAAGCGGCGCCCGCGAAGCCCAGCCACGACGGCCTGAGAGACCCAACCACGCAGTGGTATCTAGGGCTTCAGAAGGCACCGCGTCGGGCGCGGGCCTCCGCAGAATCACGCGATAGCCTCCCTCATGACGTAGCCAACGCCACGCACGGTGTGAATAAGACGCGGCTCGCCACCTTCTTCAGTCTTCTTTCGGAGGTAACCGATGTAGACCTCAAGAGCGTTTCCGGAGGTCGGGAAATCATAGCCCCATACCTCTTCCAAGATGGTATTGCGGGAGAGTACCTTGCGGGGGTTCTCCATGAGCAGGCGCAGCAGGGCAAACTCAGTGCGGGTCAAAGAAATCTGACGCTCGCCCCGAGTCACCTCACGCGTATCGGCATCGAGCTTGAGGTCCTCAAAGCTCAACTGAGTTTCAACTGGCTGCTTCTTAGCAATCGACTCCGCAGCGGCACGGCGGACCAAGGAACGCACGCGAGCTAGCAACTCCTCCAGCGCGAAGGGCTTGGGAAGATAGTCATCAGCGCCCGCGTCAAGACCCGCAACGCGGTCCGACACTCCGTCGCGAGCCGTCAATACCAGAATGGGGCGGTCCCAACCTTCGCTGCGCAGGGTGCGGCAGACCTCCAGACCATCCATGTTCGGCATCATCACATCGAGGATGAGAAGCTCTGGGTGCTCACTGTGCACCATCTCGACAGCCTGTACGCCATCAGCGGCCAATATGACCTCGTAGCCATTAAACTTCAGAGAGCGGCGGAGCGATTCGCGTACAGCCTGCTCGTCATCGACGACAAGAATTTTCATAATCTCAATTATGTCCTATCGGGGCCCTATTCACGAAGTAGAACCCAGCCTGTCGCCCCCTAAAAGCCACCCCTTAAGCACCGCAATAGTTTATGCGTGTGCTAAACAATTGTTCCAAGCTGCATAAACAGTGGACACGACAACAAAACAAAAATTTTCAGGCATAACAAAAATCCCCGCGAATCCACTTTTCTTTGTGGATTCGCGGGGTAGCAGTCATGGCCCTAAGACCTCAACGCTGAAAGCGCCTCAGACCTTAGAACTGCTCGACGTCTACCAGGCCGAGCTTGGCAGCCTTAACCAGGCGGCGCGGAATGCGCACGGTCTGGCCGTCGATGGTGACTTCCTGGAGGGCGACATTGTCAGCCTTCCACTGGGAACGGCGAGAGTGGGTGTTCGCGCGGGATTTCTTAAACTTAGGAGTTGCCATCTTCTTCTATCCTCCTTACGCGTTCTTCTTCTTGCGGCGAGCCATTGCACCGAAGCGCTGGTTGAACTTCTCAACACGGCCAGCGGTATCCATAACGCGCTGCGCACCAGTCCAGAACGGGTGGGACTCAGCGGTCACGTCAACGACGATGAGCGGGTACTCGTTGCCGTCTTCCCACTCAACGGTGCGATCGGAGGTAGCGGTGGACTTGGTCAGGAAGGAGTGGCCGGTACCGGCGTCCTTAAAGACCACCGGGTGGTAATCCGGGTGGATATCTTTCTTCATATGTCGATTCCCTCAGGGTTGAACTACGGGTCGGTTCCTTCCGCGACGCTTCCCTTTTCATACCACCGAGCATCGCCGCGATGACGGCGCTCGATGGCTTGTGGGAGCGTGAAAGGATCGTGCCCGAGTTGGGTCTCTATACTTACAAAATTGTGCGGCTCGCGCCGACAACTCGAAATATCCTACAGGCCAGCGGCATTAAAATCGAAATCGCCGCAGGACGCAGCCCACAGAGTTAGGCACGGAAACCCGCCTCCAACGCCCCCGCCTGCAGCTTCACCACGGGAGAGCCGTGGGCGAGACACAAATAATAAGCGCCAAAGCCCGACGATAATTCAACGGTGATTAGGTTCTACAGTCCGTGGCATGTAAGATTTCCCCTTGCTGTTGTCAAAGTAATCGTTTTACGCCCCCATCAACTGGTGTTCAACGGATATATGCCTCCTGCTCAACCTCACTTTTCGAGCGCCGCGCCTCACCGCGGAATAGGCACTCCGTTAGTCGCTTTCGATGTGGGCGGCTAGGAGAAAGAAGACCCATGTCGGCTATTTGCCAGGTAACGGGCCGCAAGCCGGAATTCGGCAAGCAGGTCTCGCACTCGCACCGCCGCACCTCGCGCCGTTGGAACCCCAACGTGCAGCGTCGTCGGTACTACCTGCCCTCTGAGGGCCGTACCATCACCCTGACCGTTTCCACCAAGGGCATGAAGATCATCGACCGCGATGGCATCGAGTCCGTCGTGGCTAAGATTCGCGCACGTGGGGAGAAGATCTAAAGATGGCACGTAATGACATCCGTCCAATCATCAAACTGAAGTCCACTGCGGGCACCGGTTACACCTACGTGACCCGTAAGAACAAGCGCAACAACCCGGATCGCATCACCTTGAAGAAGTTCGATCCGATCGTCCGCAAGCACGTCGAATTCCGCGAGGAGCGATAATTTATGGCTAAGAAGTCAAAGATCGCCAAGAACGAGCAGCGCAAGGAAATCGTCGCCCGCTACGCGGAGCGTCGCGCTGAGCTCAAGGCAATCATCAAGAACCCGAACACCCCGGACGAAGAGCGCCTCGAGGCGCAGTTCGAGCTGAACCGTCAGCCGCGCGACGCCGCCCGCGTCCGCGTCCGTAACCGCGACTCCGCTGATGGACGTCCGCGCGGTTACCTCCGCAAGTTCGGTCTGTCCCGTGTCCGTATGCGCGGCATGGCTCACCGTGGTGAGCTGCCGGGCGTTCGCAAGTCCAGCTGGTAAAGGGGTACCCATACAATGGCTGTCAAGCGTAATAATCACAAGAAGTTCCGTATGGAGCAGACCCGCCGCCCGAAGAAGAACCCGCTCAAGGCCGAAGGCATTGAGAAGGTTGACTACAAGGAGATCAAGACCCTGCGTCTGTTCATCTCCGACCGCGGCAAGATCCGCTCCCGTCGCGTCACCGGTCTGACCCCGCAGCAGCAGCGTCAGGTTGCTACTGCCGTCAAGAACGCACGCGAAATGGCTCTCCTGCCGTTCACGTCCCGCTAAACACTAGCTGGTTTCAACAGCGCACTTTTGCCGCTGTACTCGTGACACACTAGGACAGGACAAAAGAGCTTTTAGCCGCCGCCTACCTTCCCTACTGAAAGGGGAAAGTAGGCGGCGGCTTTTATTTTCCAACCAGCAACCTTGTGCGCCCGTATCCACCCTGTCATGTTCAACGCGCGCGTGCAGAGTGATAGATTGAAGGGCTAGAACGCCCCTGATGGAAAGGGAAACAAGGACCTTATGCCACTGCACGAATCCCTCACCGATCTCAGTGAACTCGCCACCCATTGCCACTCCCCTGCCCATGCCCGTGGCCTGCTAGAGGAGGCACAGGACCTGCTGCGCAACGCCACAGCCCACCGCGGAGATGGAGTTGAGCTCGCTGCCTGGTTTTCTCGCGTGGTGACCGATATTGTCCGCTCTCCCGGTCTGGCGAGCCCTGTGCGGCTCACCGGCGCCGCTGCCCGCGGCGATCTTCTCCCCTCTCTCCCCATCACGTGGCTGGGCACCGACGAACAGCTGGAGCAGATTATCACTGAAGCCGGTCTATCCTGTGGTGCGGTGCAAGACCTAGCATCGACGCGTGCGGACGCCGGCCTTCCCCTAGGCGCGGGCGGCGAGGAGGAACTCTACGCCGAGGCAGTGTCTCAGCGGCCGGCACCACTGAAGCTCGTCGACGGTCTCCCCGACCGCTCTGCCGACGTGTCCATTCGTCTCTCCTTGCTCGCACCGGTGTCTGCCATCGCCCGTTGGGCAGCTCCCGCGCCCCGCCCCACCCCAGACCGCCTCGCCATTGGCGTCGAGCGTGAGCTTCTTACCTCCGCCGAAGCGGAGGGGCTGAGCCTAGCTTGGGGCACGGGCATCGCCCTCGAGTTGGGCCGGTGGTACGAGGGCGTCGATCAGCACAGCGTTATGCTGGCAGATTTGCCGCCTTTGGACCGCACCGCCTACGGTTCGGCGTGCCGCACTGTCTCTGCTGCTATCGAATCCATCGTGGCTAGGCACGGTAGTGTGGTTAGCTGTAGTGAAAGCTAAGCGTTAACGATCGCCGTTCACGGCGGGGTGTAGGATTACTGACTTGCCGTCAGTTATTACATGAATTTTATCGAAGGGAGTCCGCCTCATGGCAGGGAGCGTTGGCAGGCCACGGAAGAACAGTCCGCGCCGCCGGGGAAACACCGCGCGCGAGGAGATCCTGGATGCTTCATCCGAGCTCTTCACCACCCAGGGCTTTGCGACTACCTCCACGCACCAGATTGCCGATGCCGTCGGTATCCGTCAGGCCTCGCTGTACTACCATTTTCCTTCGAAGACGGATATCTTCCTCACTCTGCTCAATTCCACCATTGAGCCTTCGCTGGAACTCGCGGATGAGCTCGCGGCCTCAGACGCTGCACCGGCACAGCGCTTGTGGTCCCTTGTGGCCGCAGAGTCGCGCCTGCTATTGACCTCAGCGTGGAATGTAGGCCGTCTGTATCAACTGCCGGTGGCCAACTCCCCCGAATTCGGCGAGTATCACGAACAGCGTGACCGCTTGAAAGAGCACTTCCGCACTGCCGCAGCGGGGATTGTGGGCGAGGATGATCCACGCCTCGAGCTGCCCTTCCACATCGCGCTTTCCGTCATTGAGATGCGTCCCAACGATGGCAACGCGCCATTTGATGCTTCGCAGCGCGTACCGGAGCAGTCTGCCATGCTTGCCGACGCCGCCCTCGCAGTCCTCGGCGCCACCCCGCCTAAGGACGCCGAAGCGACCACCTTAGATCTGCTCAAGAACCGCAACGACTCTATTTCCTCCGCTGCCGCCGCCGCGGCCGACCGGAAGAAGTCGACTCGCTAGCGGCCGTAGCGGATGCCCTAGCGGCCGTGCCGGATGGCATAGTGCGCTAGGAAGGTCTTATAAGGCTTATACGCCTTTTCACCGTCTGCTCGGAGGCTGTCCACAAGGCGGTCCATCTTGTGATTCGTCTTCTTTTCCGTCCACCCCAGCTCCTCGGCGATCTCGCGGACCGAAGGGATATCAGCATCGGTGGAGCCCGGCTTCTTGAGGTAGCTGGCTAGCAGGCGCAGCAGCTCTTCTTGTTCATCATTGGGAACGTGGCGGGTGCGCGTGCGCTCCTCATCGACATCCTGCTCGCGTTTTGTGCGACGCGAGTAGTTGCTGTTTTCCACGTCTATATACAGCTCATAGGGGCATTCGGGAGTCTCAAAGGTAATCCTCGATGGTCCCGGGGGTACAGCCGCTACTGAACGCGGGCCCAAATCGATGCGGGAAAACCCCGTGACACCGCGCAGCTCGATGCGCAGTGGGATATGGCTGCCCACGTTGCAAATCATCCATCCCTGTCCGCCGTACCACAGCTGAAAAAGCTGGCGGTGCAGGCTGAGGTCCTCCTCGCCTACCCGGAAGTCACCGGCGCGGCCGACAATGACTTCTTGGCCCGGGGACATGACCATCACGCCACCGATCAAATCATCAATGCGCAGCCGCGGCCCCTGAGGAGCGTTCTGCGGTGGGAGTGGCTGCTGCGAGCTCATAGACACCTCCGTAGGGCTGGGAAACGTGCGCACATCGCCATCCATCCCGGCGAGGCGCCTTCAAACAGTGTCTTTCAGTGTAGCGGCTCTCACTTTAGTTCCGCTCGCTAAGTTACTGCCCCACCCCGCTAGCGCTAGGCCACGATAGCCCACGTCACCACAAAGATGAGGATGATGACAACGACGGTCACCGTGATAATGAGAGCGTTTGAATTATCCCTCGCAGGCGGCTTGTTGTTTGCTTGCTGCGGCGTGGAACGGCGTTGGACGGTAGACCCTGGCATCGCCGGCGTAACCGGTGTGGAAGGTGACACAGTCCCCGGGGACGCGATCGGGTTCGAAGGGGCAACGAAGCCAGTAGGCCTTGCCCGTTCCACGGATCCGAAGGAAGCGGCAGGTTCCGGCCAGCGTTGGGAGGGTTGAGGATGCCGACCAAACTGGCTCGGCTGCCCAGCTCTTCCCGCATTTCGCGGTTGCTCTGGCCGTGCCGAAGGCTGCGGCGTGGGCGCGATACGCGGAGCATCGGCGGCCGGTGCCGCCACACGCTGGGCGGGGCGGGACTGGGAGACGTCGCCAAGCGCGGCAATGAAGTCCTGGGCCCGCGCATAGCGCTGCATGGGCACGCTGTTGAGTGCCTTATTCAGTACGGTCTGTACTTCCGACACAACTCGGCTTGTGTCCCCTGCCAGGAATTCGGCGAAGGCATCACTGGACAGATCCGGGATGCGCCGCTGCCCTTCCCACTCGCTGCGCGGCATCGTGTCCTTAAGATGATGCAGCGTAAGCATCTCGAAGGCGATAAGGGCCAAGGAATAGTCGTCCGCGCGCGCCGACATATCATCATCGCCATAAGCATTACCGTTATTTTCCGGGGCCAAGTATTTCTCAGTTCCCACAATGTGGCCGATTTTGGTCAGCCGAGACTGGCCCTCCTCAATGCTGATTCCGAAATCACTCAGTACAGCCGGTGGCAAGCTGCCGGGGTTCTTACGCAATAGAATATTGGCGGGCTTGATGTCCCGATGCACCCACCCAGGGTGCAGCTCATGGTGCATATAATCCAACGCCGAGGCAATTGGTTTGAGGTAATACACAACCTCCGCCACGCTAAATCCCCGGCCCTGGTGAGCCCGCTCACGGATAGCATGCCCCAAGGTTTTGCCGTCGATGAAGGCCATGACCATAACGTCATCGCCGCGCGGGGTGGACTCCTTGGAATAAAACTGGACTACCCCTGGGTGGCTACCGATCTTCGTGAGCGCCTTCATTTCATTGTGGAAACGGGCGCGGGAGGCTTCATCACGGACGTCATCCAACAGCACCTTGACGGCGAGCTCACGGGAAAGGTCCGGATCCGTGGCATGAAAGACCTGCCCCATGCCGCCTTCACCCAACAGGTACACGTTGGTGTAGCGCTTCTGCTGGGTCAGCCATTGCACGAAGTAGGAATTAGTCACTGCCCCATTGGACCATATGCACTGGGCAGCATGATGTTGCCATGTCCCATCGCCCCCAAATGGAGGGTACTTAAGCGCGGTTCCGTCCGGTGTTGCCAAGCCGGTTATGCTACGTGTTGTTCTCTACCGTTTTCCAAGGACCCTATGACGACCCCAGGATTTGGCACTAACCATCACGAGCATAAGCCCCCTACACCGGTGTCGGGCCAGTCTCGGCAGCCTCAATCGGAGCAGCGCAACCTCGTTCCGATCATCTGCGCGATCGCAATTCTCATTGCGCTGGTGATTGCAGGCCTCGTTATCTGGTACGACGCCCGCTCCACCAGCCAACAAACGTCCAGCACCAGCGAAAACTCGGAGCAGACAGCCCCTCAGGAGGAGGCTGCCTCCCCGGAGGCGACTGCTGCGCAGAAAGATGAAGAAACGGACGAGGCAGAAGCACCGAGCGAGCAGGCTCCGGGAACCTCAGTGAGCGCCGGGGCTGCCGACGTCCCCGAGGGACTCACTGCCGCCGGTTGGTCCGATTATCCTGAGGCACGCTGCCAACAGGGGGAGGATATGATCTTCGCTGCCCATGGCACCGATCCCGATTCACACATTGTGGTCTGTGAGAAACAGGACTCCCTCTTTTACCGCGGTGTTTGGTCCAGCGGCGCTGCCTTTGGCCCGGCGCGTGGTGAAGGGGATTCCTTCAGCGCCACGATTCTTGATCCAGCCAGCGGGAAAGACACCGGCTCCGTGCTGAACATTCGCGGCACGGACTATGACATCGACGGCGAGGCCGGCGAATTCGAGGACTATTGGCCGCGCTAGCGCCTTTACATCGCTCGTGCTTCTTAAACAGCGCCCTGCTGGCATCGCGCATCGGGCCACTCGACCTCTGCCGTGGCCAGCTGTTTGACCACGCGGCTCAGCATCTGCTGTGCTTCGCCATAATCGCCGGAAGGCGCTGCGGCATAGATCGCCACTGCCACCGTGTGCCCGCCTAGCGTGATTAATCCCATCTGGCGGGCTTCATAAGAGCCGTCCTCGGCCGGCCCCCAGCCGCCTTTCATCACCGCGCCTTCTAAAGCCCGAAGACCATAGTTCTGCGCGGGATCCGGCTGTCCCATGGCTGCAAGGATCGGATCCGTGCCTTCGTGGCACCCCAGCGCGGCGATGAATTCTGCTTGCTCAGACACCGACCACTGTGTTTGGCCGAAGGCGCTAAAACCGGGGCGCGGTGGCGTAGCGGGGACCTCAGTTGTGCCAATGATGGCCTGGGTGGCTTGTGCGGCTTGTTCTCCCCCGCCGAGGGCCTCCCAGAGAGAATCGGCCGCGGCGTTATCGGAATAGGTGATCGCCCGGGATACGGTATCGGGATCCGCCACCCCGGCGCGTTCGGCGGCGATGGCCAACGGGACTTTCACGGTGGACCACGCAGGCAGCGGGCCGGTGTTGCCAGCCGCTGCGACGGTTCCTGAGCCGGCCACCGCGATCCCGGTACCGGGGTTGTCTGCAGCGATGGCGTCGACAGCTTCCTGAAGGTCGGTAGCATTAATCATGGTTGGTTCCTTGTCGAGGGCTGAATCAGCGGCGGGTCCATCAGATACCTCTGCCCCGGAATCAGGCAGCGTGGGCTGTGGGCTGCTCGCCGGAGTGCTGGACTCAGGTGTGGAGACATCACCAATGGTGCAGGCGCTTAGCGACGCCCCCGCAATCCCCACCAGCGCTGCTAGTACTGCCATCCTACGCCGCGGCTGTACAGGGCTGCGACGTCGCATTGCTACCTGTTTCATTGTTGACCGCCTGAGCATTAGAGGATGAGCACAACCGCGTTGTTTCCACCGGTACAGGTGACAAATTCACCGTTGTCGGAACAATCCATGGTGTAGGTGATCTCGGTGACTGGGCTGTAGGCCTTAATGGTGGCATCAAACTCGTGGGTTTCCACGTAGTGCTTGACGTACTCATCGCGCACAACGTTGGCGAAGGATTCCGTCGTTACCACTGTTCCACGGTAGACACTGTTGAAGTTGCCACCCGGTTCGTTGTTGCGCGCGGCGTCGTTCGCCGGAATCGCCCCCTCCGGCAAGTCCGGGTACTCGGGGCGCTTGTGAGACTGCGAGGTCGTCGTGGTCTGTTCTGTCGTTTCTTCAGAGTTCTCCTCGCTCCCCGCGCTCTCTGCGTCTTCCTGTGCACTCTCATTCTGCTCGGTGAGTTGCGCGGTGGTCAGGGGCGAGCCGGCTTGAGAATGTGAGTCGGCATGTTTGAAGAAAAAAATGTAGGCCAGCGCGGCCATAACGAGGACGACCGCCAGGATCAGCACGGCGATAAGCACAAACTTGCCGGAGTTGGAGGAGCTGCCACGTCCGCTGCTCTCCTGAGAATAGCCAGCGGGGTACCCTGCTGGCTGCTGGTCATACTGTCCGCTACCGTCCTGCGGCACCTGCTGGGACGCGAAGTGCTGCGTCTGGAACTGCTGTTGCTGGCCGTACTGGCCTGATGCACCGGAGGCGGCAAAAGGGTTCGAGTAATTGCGCTCGCCGGAGTGCGCATAACTCTGATTGTTTCCCGTGTTCTGCGGGTAGCTCCGGGGCGGCAGGGGACGCTGTTGCGTTGGCGGCGCTTCAAAATCCGCGGTTTCCGGGTGGGTATCTTTACGGGAAGGCTGCGGCTGGCCGCTATTTCCCTGCGGGTACTGTGCGCCGAATCCATGGTTGCGATCTGAGTCAGTCACCGAAGCCTCCGTAGATCTAGACGTTCTGGTTATGCCCGATAGGCGTTTTCTATCTTTCTTATCTTTGCACAGCTACCACGATTGCGGTGAGGTTCGTGCATCGTGCTTCATTCACGACGCCGTGTTTCCACGACTTTTCTGATTCTGATGGGGAGTATTCCCACGAGTTTGCATCTCTGTCCGCGCGGACAGCGGTGGAGGGTTTAGATTATTAGAGGTATCTCAATGCTCTATCTCCCCTGTGCACGGAAAGGTTGTTATTCTCCCAGCCATGACGTTTCCTACCGGCCCTTCGGGCACTCCGCCACGCAATTCCGGTTCCTCCGGCTTCGGTTCACCCGCTCCGGGGTTTGGCCGCCCCGGCGCCCCCGGCGGTGCTAACGGCCCACATCAGTCCGGCTCGGGCGGTTCTCCGGGCGGGTTCGGCAACACTCCGCCGTTTGGTGGGCAATCTGCTAGCCCCAGCTCACAGCCTTTCGGCGGGAGTGCTCCAACTCCGCCGAGTCCACCTCAACCCACCGCGTACACCGCTCCACAACCGCCGAAGGGCACAGGTCGTTTCAGTGGTGCCATCGCCGCGCTGATTGCTCTGCTTGTCATCCTCGCGGTCATTCTCGGCGTCGGTGCATGGTTTATCTGGGGACGCGAGTCGTCCGGCTCAGGCCACACCGCTGCATCCTCCGAACCGACCTCAACAGCTACGCTTCCGGGAACTCCTCTTGCCACCAGCGGCCGTATCGATACTGACCTGGAGGCTGACGGCGTGGTCATTGCCCGCACCTTCTTCCCGGATTCCTATGTCTCGCGCTCCGGCAGCACTAACATCGCTGATGTGCAGCTGGCCGAAAGCCATAGCCAACTCAACGCGGTCTTTGGTTTCAGCGATGACCGGGAGAATACTGATGTTGCCAGCGCCACCGTTACCGTCAACGGAGCTGACGGTGCTGAGCTGGCTTCCTTCGAGGTCCCGGCAGAGGAGGCTCTCGAGATGCCCATCAACATCGCAGACCACCAAGCCCTGCGCTTTACTTTTACGTATAAGGACGCCAACGGCAATCCTGCGGACAACACTGGCTTCGCGGCGGCTTCCCTCCACGCGCAGTAGCGCACACCCGACGGCCCCTCGCGCGGTAGCGCCAAAGCTGCCCTAGTTGCCAAAGTTATAGCCTCTGACTGCAGTGGCGGCGCATAACTTCGTCGTTTAGGGCAGTTACTGCCCTCTAGGGAAAGCTGCCATATATACGAAAGCCGCCTCCTTCCCCGCGCGGCGAAACAGCAACGGCGAAGAGAGACGGCTGCGCGCTGCCTACGGCAGCGGGCTATCCAGGATTTAGTGGAAGAAGTGGCGGGTTCCCGTGAAGTACATGGTCACCCCTGCCTTCTTAGCGGCCTCGATGACTTCCTCATCGCGGATAGAACCACCTGGCTGCACCACGGCCTTCACGCCGGCTTCAAGGAGAACCTCCAGGCCATCGGCAAACGGGAAGAAAGCATCGGAAGCAGCGAAGGAACCTTCGGCGCGGTTGGCGCCGTCGGCCAGCGTGTTAGCACGCTCCACCGCGAGCTTGGCGGAATCGACGCGGTTGACCTGGCCCATACCGACACCCACGGTGGCGTTGTCCTTGGCCAGCAGGATGGCGTTGGACTTCACCGCGCGCACGGAACGCCAAGCGAATTCGAGCTGCGCCAAGTCGGACTCGTTCAACGCCTCACCCGCAGCCAGCGTCCAATTGGCCGGGTTATCGCCCTCTGCCTGGTAGGTATCCGGCTCTTGGGTGAGCATGCCACCGGAGATGTACTTAACTTCCTCCTTGGGCGCTTCATGCTCTGCCTGCAGCACGCGCAGGTTCTTCTTGGCTTTGAGAACTTCGATGGCGCCCTCCTCGTAAGACGGAGCCACAATGACCTCAGTGAAGATCTCCTTGACCTGCTCGGCCATCTCGACGGTGACCTCGCGGTTCACCGCGATGACTCCGCCGAAGGCAGACATTGGATCGCAGGCGTGTGCTGCGCGGTGGGCAGCCGCGATGGACTCCTCAGACACCGCGATGCCGCACGGGTTGGCGTGCTTGATGATGGCCACGCACGGGCGCTCATGATCCCAGGCAGCGCGCCAGGCGGCGTCAGCATCCTGGTAGTTGTTGTAGCTCATCTCCTTGCCGTTGAACTGCTTCGCATTGGCCAAACCAGTGGTACCGATGCGGGTCACGGTCGCGGATTGGTGGGAGTTCTCGCCGTAGCGCAGCGGAGTGGTCACGTCACCGTCGCTGAGCTGATCGACGAACCATGCGGACACCGCGGCGTCGTAATCAGCGGTGTGCAGGAAGGCATCGCGGGCGAGGCCACGACGCTCTTCCAAGGTGAAGCCGCCGTTGGCCACAGCGTCAGCCACATCACCGTAGCGGGCTGGATCCACGACGACTGCGACGGACGGGTGATTCTTCGCGGCAGCGCGCACCATGGATGGACCACCGATATCGATCTGCTCCACGCAGCCATCAAAGTCCGCGCCGGAAGCCACAGTCTCGCGGAAGGGGTACAGGTTGACTACGACGAGCTGGAAGGGCTCTACCTCCAGCTCCTCCAATTGCTTCAGGTGGTCCTCCTTGCGGGTATCCGCGAGGATTCCTGCATGCACGCGCGGGTGCAGGGTCTTTACGCGGCCTTCGAGGCACTCTGGGAAGCCGGTGAGCTTCTCGACGGGCGTGACATCAATGCCCAAGTCCGCGATCTTCTTCGCGGTGGAACCGGTGGAAACGATCTCCACGCCAGCGTTATCAAGTGCCCGGGCAAGGTCTTCCAGACCGGTCTTGTCATAAACGCTAATTAGCGCGCGCTTGATGTTCTTAGGATCTTCGCTCATGGTACGGGGACTTAAGCCTTCCTTGCGGTAATGAGATAGTTAGAGCTGAATGCTGAGCGTCTCGCCCTCCACGCGCATCGCGCGGAGGACATCGACGATAAGTTCTCTTTCGACCACTTTGATGCGCTCGTGCAAACTGGCTTCATCATCCTCTGGCAGGACCCGGACGGGTTCCTGGGCAATGATGGAGCCGGTATCGACACCAGCATCAACGAAATGGACAGTCGAGCCTGTGACTTTGGCGCCATAAGCCAGCGCATCGCGCACGCCATGCGCGCCTTTGAAGGCAGGCAAGAGCGCAGGGTGAGTATTGATGGTGCGACCTTCGAAGCGATCCAGAAAATCCTTACCCAGGATCTTCATAAAACCTGCGGAAACAACAACGTCTGGTTGCGCAGTATCCACTGCGGCAACCAGACGCTTATTCCATTCGGTGCGGTCAGCACCCATCTCTACGACCTCGGTGGCGATTCCCGCCGCCTGCGCGCGCTCGATGCCTTGGCAAGGCACGTCCGCGATGACTTTCACGACCCTGTAGTGCTCATCCTGGCCATCCAAGATGGCCTGCAATAAAGAGCCGGTTCCAGAAACCAGAACCACGACGTTGAGGCGGGCAGTAGCAGCGGGCTGATGCGGTGTAGTCACGCGCTACAGCCTAGCCGCTACCGCTGCGAACCGGGGAATTTTCACTCTTTAACGGAACCTTCGGGCTCTTCGCTCTCCTCTGTTTCTGGAGCACGCTCCGCATCGCCGTCTTCATCCGCTACTGCTTCGTCCTCGATTTCAGCTTGGGTGTCGACGTCAACATCGCCCGTTTCCACGATTTCTGCATCACTCACATCAGCCTCAGGCACAGCCTCCGTCTCAGCGTCAGCCTCTACTTCGGAATCGGCTTCCTCCGTGTCAGTCTTCGCCTCGGCATCAGCCTCGTCCTCGGTGTCGGTGTCGGCGTCTATGTCGGTGTCGGCGGCTGTCTCGGCACCGGTGTCGTCATCAAGCGCTGCCTGTTCCTGCTCGTGCTCTTCCTGAGCGGCGCTGGTGGAGTCCTCAGTGACCTCCTCAACGTCCTCAGCTGCAGCCGAAGCTTCCGGCTCAGCAACCGGGGCGGTGGCGCGGCGCGCACGCCACGCCGTCACTGCCTGTGCGGCGGCAAAAGCACATCCCACGACGAGGCACCACAGGGAGCTCAAGCCCACCGCAGTCCAGACCTCAGGGCCTGTGTATCCGTACACTCCCAACGTTCCGGAAACACCGTAGATTGCCACGAGGGCGGTCACTGCCACCGTGATGGTTGCAACGAGCACGACCTGGAAAGACACCAGGGCGCGGCGACGAGCAAATGCCGCCACGGCTGCGATTGCTGGGACCACCAACAACACTGCGAACCAAGGGCTAATGGAAGGCGGAATCGCGGCGGCCAAAGGTAGCGGAGGAAGCGGAACTACATGGCCGCTAAAGAGGCTCACACTGGTTCCCTCACCAATGTGCATCTCCGAGCCGCTCAGCACTGCGCCGGCTGCCACCGCGGCGTTGGGCAGGTACACAATGCTCACTAGAAACAGGCCGATTGTTCCCAGCGCATTGAGCACCGGATAGCTGGCAAGCATGTCGGCCTGACGCGACCAACCGAATCCCCACAGCACCACCACGAGGACGAGCCCAGCCGCAACTAGGTATCCGAGGTAGCTCAGCCCGATGCGGGCGGCGTCGACAAACACGCGCGGAATGCCGCTGCGCTTGGCCAAGGCCTTCCACAAGCGCGGCCCCATGCCACCAATAAGGGCAACCGCATGAAGCAGAAGCATGCGGGGAAGGACGCGATAGAGCTCCGGAGGAGAAACGTCATAGACTTTCCCGGCATCCCACAGCATCAACCACGCAATGAAAGTCAGGACGAGTGGCACCACCAGCACGCAGGCGCTCAAGACAAGCAGGTCGTTGATGCTCACCCTATCCTTCACCGCCGCGCGCACACGGCGACCCACCAACCAGGCCAAGAGCAGTGCAGGTAGGGCTGGAACGAAGCCCACATCAATTCCGCCAGCGCGGATAGGCGCAAGGTTGAACACCATCCAAGCCTCCCCGACGATGGTGTTTAGCCACGCCGACGGGGAGCTGGTGAGGAGAAGTGCTGCGATGGCGACCACCAGGATGCCGAGGACAACAACGAGGTGCGGAACACCGACGACGATGAGCATGCGGCGGATGCGCCCGCGCAGTGTCGTTGGGGCCTGTGCGCGGCGGGCACGTGCCTTGTCTGACTCGATACCTTTAATACGCTGCGCAGGATCCCGGCGATCCCGCCGGTGCCCTCGCTCAGAGCGCTCAGCACCATCACCGCGTCCACGCACGTGCGCGCGTGGACGGGCAGACGACCTAGACTGGGGACTCGTGTTCTTATTCATCGGCGTCCACTTTGCCACGGGCACCTCCCCCACCGAGGGTGGCGCGACGAGGTCTGATTTAAAAGGTCGCGCACACCCCCGAACGGATACTCTTTATCAGCTATATCCCTAGCCCCATCCGCTCATGAGAACTACACACGCGCACTGCGCTACCGGAGATCGAAAGCACCGCCAGAGAATCACTTCATTCACAGGAATCAGCTACCGCATCAAGACAAGCAAATCTTTCGACGTATCAAGAAGAAAAACCGCAATCCGGGTTGCTCCGCTCTCGCCGAGACGCTACTGTTACATCTCGTTGGTAACAGGAAGGTCACAATCGGATAACCAACCAGGTTTAGATGTAACGATTGTTCTGGCTGGACGATAGTGAATTAGGACGGAAGTAGAGTTCATGCGAAGCAAGACTCAGCGAAGCACAGGTCGCCACCGCAAGATCACCACCTCGCAGACCGCGAAGGGGCGCTTGGCGGTAATGACCGTCGCCGCAGGCGCCGTATCCACCGCAGGTGTTGGAGGCGCCGCAGCCGGCACCATTCAATCCGCTGGCACTGGTGAGACCAAGGCACAGTCCATCGACTACACCTTGCAGGCAGATACCGATCCGCTCAAGGGCGCACAGGCCGCCGTTGAGGATGCCGCACCACAGATCCTCTCCATAGCTGAGACCAAGCCGGTCGCTGACCTGGCTACCCAGCTCGATAAGGCCATTCAGGCCGCCGATGCGCGCGCAGCTGCTGACGAAGCCAACCGTGCACCGTCCGTTGCTCGCCCGGCAGAAGGTACTTTCACCTCTGGCTTCGGCCCCCGCTGGGGCTCCTTCCACTCCGGCATCGACATTGCCAATGCCGTAGGCACCCCAATCCTCTCCGTTATGGACGGCACCGTCATCGATTCCGGCCCGGCTTCCGGCTACGGCCAGTGGATCCGCATCAAGCACGATGACGGCTCCATGAGCGTCTACGGACACATGCAGACCCTCGACGTCGCTGTGGGCGAGCGCGTCCACGCCGGCCAGAAGATCGCCGGCATGGGCTCTTTGGGCTTCTCCACCGGCTCCCACCTGCACTTTGAAATTCACCCCACCGGTGAGGGCGCTGTGGACCCGATTCCGTGGCTTGCAGAGCGCGGCGTCAACATTTCTTAGGCCCTACCCAACCTAACCTTCCAACAACTTTTAGGCGGCATAGAGCACTTTTGCTCTGTGCCGCTTTTTGCATCTCTACCACCCCGCCCTTGCCTTCGAGCACGCTCCACCACCTACTCCACACCGGGCAAGCGGACGGGGGTACTGAAAGATTCCTTTCCCGAAAACTCTTGACCGCCCCAAAGGTTACCCGGTAACTTACCGGGTATGTACCGATCGTATTCTCCCTCTTTCCTCCGCGCAGGAGGTGACCATGTCCGTCAAACACTCCGTGCTTGCTCTGCTGAGTGAAGAACCCGCCACAGCTAGCCACATAAAAACGCGCTTTGCCGAGACCTTCGACAGCCTCTGGCCGCTCAACATGGGTCAAGTTGCCCAGACCTTAAGCCGCTTGGAACGCGATGGCCTTATCGCCACCGACGGTGAGCTCACCGGCCCCACCGGGCGCCGCGCCACCAGCTATGCCATAACCCCAACTGGCCGCGAAGAGCTCTCACAGTGGTGGATGTCCACCCTGCACAACGACGCCATCGAGCGCGATGAACTCGTGCTCAAAGTGTCGCTTGCAGCGCGACGCTCCGACGTCGACGTCATTGCCGTGCTCGACGCCCAGCGCTTTGCCACCGTCCGCCAGCTGCGTGAGCTCAACCGCCAAGCCTCGGAACTGCCCGCAGAGCGCAGCGCCCAGCGCTTGGCTGTTGAGCGCCAAATCTTCGACCTGGAATCTCTCTCACGCTGGCTCGACCGCGTGGAATCCCTAGCCAACCCAACCGCCACCGAGGAGGCCCCGCGATGACCCCCGACTCTATCCCCACGTCCCAGCACATGCCTTTCCCGCTCGAACTCGAGAACATCACCTGCGTCTTCGGTAGTGGCGCCCGCCAGGTCACCGCCCTGGATTCCGTCAACCTGCAGCTGAAACCGGGTGAACTCGTCGCGGTCATGGGCCCTTCTGGTTCCGGCAAGTCCACGCTGCTCAACGTCGCGGGGCTGTTACAGCCACCGACGTCGGGACGCGTGCTTCTCGACGGTGCCGATGCATCCCAGCTTTCCAAAGCCAAGGCCGCCATCGCCCGCCGCCGCCACTTGGGGCTCGTGTTTCAGCACTTCAACCTGGTGTCTTCCCTCACCGTGGGCGAGAACGTGTCCCTCCCTCTTGAGCTGGACGGGCTCTCGCCTGCGCAATGCCGAGAAGCTGCAGAGGAAGCACTCAGTGAGGTCGGTCTCGACGGCACCATCGACCGCTTCCCGGAAGAAATCTCCGGTGGCCAAGCCCAGCGCGTGGCGATTGCCCGCGCGCTCATTGGACCGCGCAAGGTGCTTTTGGCGGATGAGCCTACCGGTGCCTTGGATACCTCAACGGGTGAGGAGATCATGAAGGTTTTGCGCGCACGTATCGACGCCGGCGCCTCAGGCATACTGGTCACTCACGAGCCGCGTTTCGCCGGCTGGGCTGACCGTGTTGTCATGGTTCGCGACGGGCGCCTCACCGGCGAGGAGGTGCGTTAGTATGTCCGGCATTAATGCCGCCACCCGCCCGACGAGGCGCGATCTCAAGCTTCATCCATGGCGCACTTTGGCTGCCGTGATGCTCATTGCGCTACCGGTGGCCCTTGTCATCGGAATGGCACTCTTTGATAATTCCTCTGGTCGGCTCTCCGCGGCCTTGAGCTCACCCGAGCGAACCCTGCAGATCAGCGCCGAACACCCGGAGATTAGTTATGAAGACGTGCCAGGTCTAGCTGCCGACGTGCTTCCTGGAGGCCTCAGCGTCAGCCCAGTCACCGCTTTTTCTAGCACGTCACTAGTCCATAATGGGAAGTCAGCCAGCTCCTGGGTAGATCAATTCGACGCAGAGAATCCGCCGGAGCCCGCACAGGAGGCCGTCGATAAGTTCAATCTTGGCCCCAACCAGGCAGTTCTATCGCGCTCTACCGCACACAAGCTCGACGCCTCCGTTGGAGACGTCATCACCGTGCGCACCAGTGCTCTGAGCGGCGACCACCAAGTCACGGTCGCGGCTATTGCTCCCGAAAACTATGACTTTGTCACCTCCCCCACCCTCAATGACGCTCTCAGCGACCCGTCCTTTCAGATAAACACCTCCTGGGTCATCGTGGGTGATACAACGCTGACCAAAGAGGATGCCGACCGTGCCCGTGAAGCTGGGCTGGAAATCTGGGCACCGGAGCTGCGAGATACGGACCGACCCGATTCTGAGTCGGATTCCTTTGGCGGAATCCTGAGCAGCATTCTTTTCGTGCTCTTCTTCTTCGGCCTCTACGCCATCGCCGGATTGCTCATCCTTTTCCTTCTCGCGCCCGTCTTCACGCTGGCTACCGGACGCAATACGCGCCTGTACGCGCTGATGTCGAGCCAGGGTGCATTACCACGCCACATCATGTTCGCAGTGATGGCCTATGGCCTGCTGATGGGACTAATCGGCGCCACCATCGGTGTAATCGTTGGCCTAACGGTCTCATGGGTGTGGTGGACAGCCCGCTATCCGGACTTTGCTGCACGCCCGCCCTTCCTAGCTATTGGCCTCGCATGGCTCGTGGCGGTGGCAGGCTGTGTCATTGTCTCCATCGTTCCCGCGTGGTTGGCGCAACGTGGCGCCCTGTCCACAGCAATTCAAGGCGCCGCCCCCGACCGCCTCTTGCGCTTCCGTCGGTGGATGGCCATCGGCCCGGCATTCTTGCTTCTGCTCGTGCTCTTCAGCTTCAGCCCATGGGGCGGGTATATCCCCACGGTGCTGGCTCTCTTCGGAGTCATCGCGGTTGCCGCGTCTGCCCCCGCTTTGGTCTTCCTATGCTCCTTACTATCTCATCGCGGCCCCCTCGCGTTGCGTCTGGCTGGACGCGGCCTGACCCGGCGCAGCATGCACGCCTTGCCGACGTCCATCGCTCTCGTCTCAGTTGCCTTCGTCGCCTCCCTGTTTGGCGTGGGCATCATGACGGATAGCGCAAAGAGCGTAGCCGAAGAAGCGCTTGTCATGCCGGAGACCACAGCGCTGATTGAAGAGACGACGTTTGACCAACCAACGCAGGTGTCCACGCCGGAAGAACGCGCGGCAGCAGAGGCCATCCAGCAGGCTACCGGGGTTCGCACACACTCCTTCTACGCTTTCCCTTCGTGGACGACGTCTTTCAGCCTTCCGGAGGATGGCACGTTTTACGAGCTCACCACCGAATTTGATTACCAGTGCGAGCAGGTCGATCTCAGCAAGCCAGTTGAGAGGGCAGTCTTCGTGGATAGCCAGGGGCGGCGCACCGATGATTCTGAAGAAGCGCGCCAGGAGTGTGCGCACGAGTTGATGACGTCATTTCCTTATAACCCGTTGATCTATCAAAGCAGGATGGTCCAAACGGATTCTTCCCAGCTTGAGCTCTGGCAGTTCGACTCGGAAGAGGATCGACGCGCAGCGGCACAGACGTTGGATGCCGGCGGCATCGTGCTTCCCCACAGCAGCCACGTCGGGGATAACACACATGGAACGGTGACCGTAAAATCCTATAACCGCATTGACAGCCAAGAACCGAGCAGAACACAGGAGGCTGATCTGCCAATTGTGGAGGCCCTCCCCACTGCGGCCCGCGACGTAGTCTTGATTAGCCAGCAGGCAGCAGAAAAGCTGAACATGGAGCCCTTCTACGTGGGCCAAGCCCTCACGTTCGACGAACCCCCAAGCGAGTCAGAGCGCGAAGAGCTGCGAGACCTGACAGCGAGCGCCTCGCAGTCGCAATACTCGCTAAGCTTCGCAGTCACTACTCCCGAGAACTTCCGCTACTACCTGGGCCTCGGAATGGGGATCGTCTGCCTCATCGTGCTCGCGCTCATCATTGCCAACGCAGTGAGCAGCATGCGCCAGGAAAGCACCGTGCTGCAATCCATCGGCGCCCACCCTTCGCTGATGGCCAAGGTAGCGGCGTGGCAGACCTGGATGCTGGCCACCGTAAGCATGCTTTTCGGCGTAATTGCCGGTCATCTCGGCACGTACTTCTTTGCCGATAGTTCTGGATTCGTTTCCTCGACCCCACCTTATGGTCTGCGCCCGCAAGACTACTTCACCCCGGATTGGTGGCAATTCCTCGCCGTGCTTATCGTGCCGCTTCTGGCCGCCGCACTGGCGGCTGCGGTGAATCGCAGCGATAAGACGGGGCCGCTGACCGCACGGGATCGCAGCGAATCACGTTCGCTGACATAGCTCCGTAGGCCCCGTTGTTCCCTGGCCGAGCTTTCGGCTGGGGAACTACTCTTTTCACACCCCCATAGCCTACCCCCATTCTTTAAACCTCTACTTTACCCCTGTAACAATTTTCACTTCTTTCACATATGTAACACGCTGGGGTGTTCGATAGTTTTTCGAACAATCCCTGTATTTACCTGCATTTTTAGACGTTGCGCAGGGTGATAGCTCGGGATAGTTTGTATCTCGTTGCCACAGAGCCTCAGCACGCAGCTGCACCCGCGCCGGCGTGTCGCAGGCTTCAAGGCGCATAACGGCTGTATGGCCGTGCCCTATCGCTCACAAGCTTCCTGCCGCTGACGCCGGCGGAAGCGAGCCACAGCAGGACTTAAGGACGTGAAGTTATGAAGCGCACGCTCAGCGCACTCGCCGCCGTGGCGGTCACCACCGCTACCGTGACGGCCCCAGCGTTCGCCGCCGAACCGGCAGCAAGCGTGGATGTCTCCGACGGGTCCTCCCAGGGCCCAACCGCCGGCGACATCGAAGTCAAGGAAGACTCCAAGGCCGACCTCTTCAAAGCATTCTCCGGGCTAATCGTTTCCACGGCCGGAGCCCTCAACGGGGCCTCCACCCCGGAAATCAACTCCACACAGGACGGATTCGATATCGTCCTCGATCCCTCCAGCATTCCTGGTCTCGCCGAGGCCTTCGCCCCACAGGGCGATCACTCCGGCCTCACCCCTACGCGCGGCCAGGATGCCAACGGTAATACCGTGGTCTTTCCGACCTCCGGTACTTTTACCTCTGGCTTTGGCCCGCGGTGGGGTTCCTTCCACAACGGCATCGATGTAGCGAACCCAGTTGGCACGCCCATCTACGCTGTCATGGATGGAGAGGTCATCTCTTCCGGCGCAGCCCAGGGCTTCGGCAACTGGATCCGCATCCAGCACGACGACGGCACTATCACCGTCTACGGCCACATGCCCAGTGATCAGCTCTTGGTCAACGTCGGTGACCGAGTCACGGCCGGCGACCAGATCTCCGTCATTGGCAACGAGGGCCACTCCACCGGCCCACACCTGCACTTCGAGGTGCACCCGGGCGGCGGCGCGGCCGTTGATCCGGTGGATTGGTTCAGCGAGCGCGGCATCCTCATCTAAAGCTTTAAAGCTTTTCCATCGGCACACCGCCGATGAGCATGAGGCGGACCTTGCCCGCTGAGCCGAAGTCCACGGTGACCGTCGCCCGCGCGCCGGTACCGGAGGCTTCGATGACCGTGCCCAGCCCGTACTTCGCGTGGTTAACACGGTCCCCCACAACTAAATTGAGATGGTTATTCTTCGGCATCGATGTTGCCGGAGCTGGCTTGCGCGAGCGCTGCGAAGGGGAAGACGCAGCGCCCCGCGAGCCATAGCCGCCCCCACGGGACCCAAAGAACCCGCTACTTGAGTCGAAGGTTCGCCCGTATTGATAGGAATCATCTCCACCCCACGCGCCGGACAGCGAGCTGTCTGGTTCTTCACGGCGCCAGTCGATGAGGTCTTCCGGGACCTCGGCGAGGAAGCGGCTGGCCGGGTTCGTCACCGGGTTACCCCAGGACGAGCGGAGAATCGCGCGCGTGAGGTAGAGCTGTTCCCTAGCACGCGTAATACCCACGTAGGCGAGGCGGCGCTCCTCACTGAGCTCCTTCGGGTCCCCCAGGGAGCGCATGTGTGGGAATTGACCATCCTCCCAGCCGGTGAGGAAGACAACTGGGAACTCCAGACCCTTCGCGGTGTGCAGAGTCATCAGCGTGACTACTCCTGACTCATGATCCGGAATCTGGTCTGCATCCGCCACCAGCGAGACCTTTTCAAGGAAGGCTTGAAGCGAGCCCGGCGCGGCTTCACCTTCCGAGAGCTCCGGGGCTTCCTCTGCATCTGCACCCAAGAAAGCCATCTCATTGGCCGCCTCAGAGCTGAACTCGCGCGCCACCGACACCAACTCGTTGAGGTTGTCGAGGCGTGCCCCATCCTGCGGGTCGTTGGAGTTTTCAAGCTCCGCGCGGTAGCTGGTGGCATCGAGAAGCGCGTTGAGCAGCTCTCCCAAATCCGGTTGACCCGTCACTTCGTTGACCATGCCCGGAATCTGCGCGCGCACGCCCTCCATCATCTCGTTGAATTTGCTTACGGCATTCACTGCCCGTGTGCCAAGCCCGGCAACCTTGCCCGCTGCCGCATCGCGGAGAGCAGCCCCAAAACTCACCCCAAGGTTCTCCGCGTGCAGAGCAATCTGTGCTTGCGCCTTGTCACCAATAGCGCGCTTCGGCACGTTAACGATGCGGCGCAAGCTCACCGTGTCATCCGGATTATCCATGATGCGCAGATAAGCCACCATGTCCCGGATCTCGCGGCGCTCGTAGAAGCGCGTGCCACCGACCACCTTGTACGGGATGCCCGAGCGCACGAAAATATCCTCCAATGCGCGCGAAGCATTGTTGGTGCGGTACATAACCGCAATATCCGAATAGGCCGTGCCTTTATCCGCTAGGGAATCAATTTCCGAGGCGATATACCGCGCCTCATCGTGCTCATTATCCGCCACGTAGCCGACAATTTGCTCACCCTGGCCGTGGGCAGTCCACAGGTTCTTCTCGCGGCGGCCCTCATTCTTCGCAATGACCGCATTCGCCGCGTTCAGGATGGTCTGCGTCGACCGGTAGTTTTGCTCGAGCAGAATCGTGTGCGCCTGCGGATAATCCCTCTCAAACTCCTGAATATTCCTGATGGTGGCTCCACGGAAGGCATAAATTGACTGATCAGAATCACCCACCACGCATAGCTCCGGCGCATCCGGCGGCAGCTCTCCCCTGCCCACCAAGGCCGACACAAGCGCGTACTGCGCGTGGTTGGTGTCCTGGTATTCGTCGATAAGCACATGCTTAAAGCGGCGGCGATAAAACTCCACTACCTGTGGGTGCTGGTTAAAGATGCGCACCACTTCCCCGATGAGGTCATCGAAGTCCACCGCGTTCGCGGCACGCAGGCGGCGCTGATATTCCTCGTACACGCTCGCCACGGTGAGCTCGAAAGGATTCTTCGTCCTCTCTGCCTCCGCGCGCGCCTGCTCCGGAGAGATGAGCTCATTCTTGCGGTTGGAAATCTGGTTCGCCAGAACACGTGCCGAGTACTTCTTGAGATCCAGCTGCATGTCTTTGGCAATCATGGTGAGCAGCCGACGCGCATCATCGCCGTCATAGATGGTGAAATTGGTATTCAACCCAGGCACCAGTTGGGCGTTATTACGCAAGATACGCACACAAATGGAGTGAAAAGTGGACACCCACATTCGTTCTGCCACAGGCCCGACAAGCTGGCCCACGCGCTCCTTCATCTCCGCGGCTGCCTTATTAGTAAAGGTGATGGCAAGGATCTGCCACGGGGCGACCCCGCGCTCGCGCATGAGATATGCAATGCGGCGGGTCAACACGGCGGTCTTGCCCGAACCCGCGCCGGCCACGATGAGCAACGGTGAGCCCGAATGCGTCACGGCCTCTTCTTGTTGGGGGTTTAATCCTTCCAGCAACGGATCAGAAGCCTGACCGGAAGGGGTATCCGCGTTGGGTCCGGGCACGGGGGAAAAACCACCGGCGGAGGCGTCGGTGGAAGGAGCGGAAGAAGAACGGGGCCTAAACGGAGAATTGTTATTCATAATGCTCTCCAACCTACTAGCACCACCGGACATTGCCTTCCCACACCACTTCCTACCGGCGAAGACCAACGTCACGACTCATAATTCCCCTTTGCTCGAACGTGGTGGCACAATCTGAAGACATGAGCGCTTCACAATCTGGCCCCCCTGACTCGGGCTTGGGCCCCGAACACCAAGACCCCAACGTCGTGGACAACGGCCTCGATATTCGTATGCCCTCGGGCACCGATGATCCACTGAGCGATGCCGAGATTCAGCGCTACCGCGAAGAAATCAACCGCCTCGACCGCGTTATTCTCGACGCCATCAAGCGCCGCACCGATATTTCCCGCACCATTGGTAAGACGCGCATGAGCTCAGGTGGTACCCGTTTGGTGCATACCCGCGAAATCGCTATCCTCAACGAATTCCGCAGCGAGTTGGGCGAGGAAGGCCCCGCCATTGCCTCTGCCCTGCTGCGATTGGGACGCGGCAAGCTTGGCTAGCTGAGCGGCCCGCGGAATAATCCCCAACGCACGCGCCTCACGCTAGGTCGTGAGCTACTCTCTCTTCATGCGCTTTTTCTCTCGTCTCGCTGCAACTCTCGCCGCAGCTACTTCCGCCTTCGCGCTGACCGCCTGCAGCGGTTCTTCCTCCCACGTCGCTACCATCACCACCACAACCCTGAACCTTCCTGCCATCGGTGATTCCGGCCGCGCACAGGACTCCGGAACAAATAGGGGTTCGGAAGAAGTCCTCGACAGCGATTCTCTCTGGGATAACACCACTGAAATCCCCCAGGCGGAACGCCCCGATCCCCGCGTGGATCTGGCCCAACCGGAGGCAGCTGAATACTTCATGACGGCTGGTGTTCTCACTCCGGGGGTCGCAATTTACAACGCAGACAGCAGCGGACGATGCTCCGCTGGTCATTTCGTTGGCGACGGCGAGCGCCTCTTTATCCTCACCGCCGGCCACTGCGGGGATCAAGGCGACACCTTTTTCTACAAGGATCGCGCTGGAGACAACGTGAAGATCGGCGAGATGGTGTTAGAGGCCCGCAATACCAATACGGACAGGATTAACTCAGCCGACATCGCGCTCATCGAGGTCTCCAACCCAGCCGCCCAAGTCTCGACGTCACCTGCTCTGAACGCGCCTTTGGCGGGATGGATGCCCCTTGAGGACGTTGCTTTGACGAAGCCCACAATTTGCCGCGCCGGCTCCACGCGAGGAGTCTCCTGTGGCAACTTCATCGACCGCCACGAGGATCAAGGGCTGTTTACTTTCGGCAATGACAGCGCCCCGGGAGATAGTGGCGGACCAGTCTATGCTTCCATCGACGGCAAGCTCTGGGCCGTTGGTGTGCTGTCCTTCGGCAACGACCAGGATCCCTCTGACGTCGAAGTGGGCGCCATGGAGATCGGAAACACGATGAAGCAATTCGATTTAAAGCTCTACGCCTAGTTCATCGCAGTGCAGCCTTCTGCTTCGGCAGCGAAGGGATTTCTGGACTACGGTGGACACAGTAAGTTTCATGTCTGCTACCTGCCAGAAAGGCTTTTGCAATGGACATCACCGCTCAGCCGCAGTGGGCCGCGCTCACCTCGCTTTTTGAGAGCAAAAAGGACCTCAACCTGCGTGAGCTTTTTGCCAACTCCACTTCCCGCGCCGCAGATTTTTCTTTCGATGCTGCGGGCCTGCACGTGGATCTGTCAAAGAATCTCATCGATGAGGAAGTCCTCAACGCACTGGTGGACCTCGCCCGCGCCGCCGACGTCGAGGGACGCCGCGATGCCATGTTCGCCGGCGAGCATCTCAACAACACTGAGGACCGCGCCGTGCTGCACACCGCGCTGCGCCTGCCTGTTGAAAAAGATTTGAGCGTGGACGGCCAGGACGTCGCTGCCGACGTCCACGAAACTTTAGGCCGCATGCGCGACTTCGCCACCGCGCTGCGCTCCGGCACGTGGCTGGGACATACGGGCCACACCATCAAGAAGGTGGTCAACATCGGCATCGGCGGCTCCGACTTGGGCCCGGCCATGGCCGCGAAGGCCCTGCGCTCCTACGAGGTAGCGGGCATTAGCGCGGAGTTCGTCTCCAACGTCGACCCGGCAGATCTCGCCGCAACTCTCGACGGGCTCGACGCAGGCTCCACCCTCTTCATCGTCGCGTCCAAGACCTTCACCACCCAGGAAACCCTAGCCAACGCTCACGCCGCGCGCCGCTGGCTCATTGAGCAGTTTGATGGTGACGAGTCGGCCGTCGCCAAGCACTTCGTTGCAGTCTCCACCAACGCGGAGAAGGTCGCGGAGTTCGGCATCGACACCCAGAACATGTTCGGGTTCTGGAACTGGGTGGGCGGACGCTACTCCGTCGATTCCGCCATCGGCCTGTCCCTGATGTGCACCATCGGCCCCCTGGACTTCATGCGTTTCCTCGAAGGCTTCCACGCCATGGATAAGCACTTCCGCACCGCTCCTCTGGAGCAGAACGTGCCGGCTCTGATGGGCCTGCTCGGCGTGTGGTACTCCAACTTCTTCGGTGCGCAGACCCACGCGGTGCTGCCTTACTCCGAGGACCTCGGCCGCTTCCCTGCCTACCTGCAGCAGCTCACCATGGAATCCAACGGCAAGTCCGTGCGCCGTGATGGCACCGCAGTCAGCGCCGGGACCGGTGAAATCTACTGGGGTGAGCCGGGCACCAACGGCCAGCACGCTTTCTTCCAGCTCATGCACCAGGGCACCAAGCTCATCCCGGCGGACTTCATCGGCTTTGCCCGCCCGAAGGAGGACTTCCCCACTGCCGACGGCACCGGCTCGATGCATGACCTGCTCATGGGTAACTTCTTCGCGCAGACCAAGGTTCTGGCCTTTGGCAAGACCGCTGAGGAAATCGCTGCTGAGGGCGTGGACGAAGCCCTCGTTCCGCACAAGGTGATGCCGGGCAACCGTCCCACCACCACGATTCTGGCGGAGGAGCTCACCCCGCAGACCCTTGGCGCGCTCATCGCGCTCTACGAGCACATCGTGTTCACCCAGGGCATCATCTGGGACATCAACTCCTTCGACCAGTGGGGCGTGGAGCTTGGCAAGCAGCAGGCCAATGACCTGGCACCGGCTGTCTCCGGCAAGGAGGAAGCCGCATCCGGCGACGGCTCCACCGATGCTCTCATCGGCTGGTACCGCAGCCACCGCTAAGCACTGCTTGGCGACGTCTCCCCCGGCCGAACGGTCGGGGGTTCACGCGTTTTTAACGCGCAATCGACATGCGGGATCGCCAACGCCGCGGAGGCCCTGTGGGCGTCCGCGTGGTGTTTTACCTTCCTGCGGGCATCCGGGTGTCTTTTGTGTTGCGTGGCGGTTTAGCTGTCGGGCGGTCCAAGTCCGTGTTGCGCGGCTTGATACGCCGCCTGGGCGGTGATTGGTTCACCCCAGGGTGGGATGTAGTCCACATCGCCGCGTAGTCGGAAGACGTAGCCGGCACCGGTGGGTTTCTCTGGGTCATCATCATTGACGCCGTTGTGATAAGCGCACAGCATCGTCAGATTCGGCGGGTCGGTGGTGCCTCCTGCCTTCCACGGCACAAGGTGATGCACCTGGGCATAATCAGCAGGCTTATTGCACCCCTTCCTGGCACAGGTCGGATGCTCGGCGCTGGCCATCATGCGCTGCTCAAACCCGGCTAGGCGTTTCATGCGGTGCAGCCACACCGGCCCGATGGTGGGGTGGATGAGGGTGACGTAGCCGATCTCGGCAAACTTGTAGTTCAAAAACTCCGTGCCGGTCATTCGGCCACCATTGGTTAGTTCGAGCACGATGTCATCGCCGTCGCCGCTAACAATCTTGTCGAGCTTGTCCAAGGTCACCACCACGCTGGTGAATACGGCTGGTTTGGTTCCGCCGTGGGACTTGGTGAAGAAGACGTGATTGGCTGCTTCCAGCAGGTTGTCCTGGTTGATGGATTCCAGCACGCCGCGCATCTCGGTCACGGTCATGGGGTCATCGGTAATGGTCAGCGAGTGTGGACCGTCAGCGCGATAGGTCATGCGCACACCAGGTGTGGGCACGCGTTTGGGCTTGAGCTCTTTTAAGCGCTTGGCCGCCACGGCTGGGATGTTGTGTGCTGGGGTACCGGCAAGCTTGACCCTTAGGTTCCAGGCATGCAGCTGATTCTTCAGTTTCTTGGTATAGGACTCGATGAGGCTGAGTGTGGCCAGATCATGGCGTTGTTCGGCAGCTCGGGCTCGAGCTTGTCGTTGCTTACCCGTGAATTTCGTGGCGCCGAAGTAAATGTGGTTCAGGCGTGCCAGTTCGGCGGCGTCAGCAGGCGAAGCGCCGAGTGCGCGTAAACGTTTCTCGCCTCCTACCGCCAGCTCCACCAAAGAAATCCCCGAGTTGCGGTAGGAGAAATAGGTCTCTAAATCCCCCATGACCCAGAACACTAAAGCACCCTGACCACCCCCGCAACCGGAGAGAGAATCGTTAAAGCTTGATCATCGACTCCCAGCCGAAGGGGATCTCATCTGAGTCGACAATCTTGCGGCCGAACGGGAAGCATGTCACCGGGATCATCTTTAGGTTGGCCCAGGCAACCGGAAGACCCACGATGGTCACCGCCTGGGCTGCCGCGGTGGTGACGTGGCCAATGGCGAGCCACAAGCCGGCTACCAAGAACCACACGACGTTCGAGAAGGCCGACATGCCGCCAGTGCCCTTGACCGGCTGCACCACGGAGCGCCCAAAGGGCCACAGCGCGAAGTTGGCCATGCGCATCGAGGCCACGCCTGCGGGGATGGTCACGATGGGGATGCACGCCAGGATGCCAAGAAGGAAGTAGCCTAGGGCGAGGACAAGGCCACCAGTTGCCAACCAGATGATGTTAAAAATGATCTTCATACATCCCAGCCTAGCGGCGCGGCTGGCAGTGTGGGCACCACCAGATCACACGCTCCAGCTCTCCTTCGTCGCCGCCGGCGTCCACGCCACCCAGCGTGGATTTCTCAATCAGCGTGCCGCAGCGCCGACAGCGCCGTCGGTTGCGCCCGAAGACATACGTGGTCTCCCCTGCTCGCTTCACACCGGTGGTCACGCGCACCGGGGAATCGCGGTTGGCCCAGATGAGGCGGCGGGAGAGGGTGAGGATCTGGGGGACGTCGACAAGCGCTACCGGCGTCGCTGGATGAACGCCGGCCAAGAAACAGATTTCGGCGCGGTACTCGTTGCCCAAGCCCGCCACGTTGCGCTGGTCCAAGAGGGCCGCACCGATGCTGCGCTCCGGGCGGGTCTCGATGCGGCGCACGGCCTCCTCGAAGCCTCCTTCTTCCCATTCTGGCGCGAGGATGTCGGGGCCAAGGTGCGCCATGCGCTGCTCAAATTCGCGCGTGGGAAACACTCCCACGTGCCCCAACCAGTGCCCTACCAGCTCGATATCGCGCGGGGTGTTCTCCATCTGCAGCACTACGCGCGCGCTGTGCCCGGGCTTGCGCCAGCGGTCACCGGCATAGTGGATGGCCCACGTGCCCTCCATCTTGAGGTGCGTATGCAAGATCAGCTCACCTCCGAAGTCCATGAAGAGGTGCTTGCCATAGGGCCAGACTTCCTCGCACACCAGCCCGTCAAAGCGCACGGTGGCATAGCGCGGCACGCGCAGGGAGGAGGAGGTCACGCGCCGGCCCTCCATGAACTGCAGCCGGTTCGACAGCTGCAGTACAGAATCGCCCTCTGGCACAGTAGAACCTCCTCACCGAACGGGTGCCTACTCTACCGGCGCATCCTTTCCCACACCGAATGCAAGCGCGCCCGGCTCCCACGGGGTGACCACGTGCTGCCGGCCTAGGTCTTCGATCCTCTTCACACCGAGCAGCTGCAGGGTGTTCTTAAACTCCTCCGCCAGCAGCTCAATGACGCGGTCGACGCCTTCCTTGCCGCCGGCCATCAGCCCGTAAAGGTAGGCGCGGCCGATGAGAACGAAGTCCGCACCCAGAGCCAGCGCAATGGCGATGTCGACGCCGGACATGACGCCGGAGTCGTAGATGATCTCCACGTCCGGGCCCACCTCGGTTCGCACGGCCTCCAAGGCTTGCAGGGTGTTGACCACGCGGTCGAGCTGGCGCCCGCCGTGGGAGGACACCACGATGCCGTCGGCGCCGAGGTCGATGACCTTGCGGGCGTCCTCGGGGTTGACGATTCCCTTGACAAAGAGCTTGCCCTGCCAGGACTCGCGGATCCACGCCAGGTCTTCGAAGTTAAGGCCCGGGTCGAACATGGTGTTGACCAGCTCGCCCAGGGTGCCGGTGGTCGAGGTCAGGGAGGCAAAAGTAACCGGGTCCGTGGTGAGGAAGTTGAACCACCACTCCGGGCGCCACGCGGCGTCGAAGACGGTTCCGACGGTCAGGCGCGGCGGGATGCGCATGCCGTTGCGGGTATCGCGCAGACGCTGGCCGGCCACGGGCGTGTCCACGGTGACCACCAGGGTGTCATAGCCGTTGGCGGCAGCACGTTCGATGAGCTCCTGGCAGGCGGAGTGGTCCTTCCACAGGTAGAGCTGGAACCAGCGGCGCCCGCTAGTGCCTTGCGAGGCCGCGACCTCCTCCACCGAGCGCGTGCCCATCGTGGAGAGCGTAAACGGGATGCCTGCGTCGCGGGCGGCTTGGGAACCGGCGTCCTCACCTTCGGCGTGCATGAAGCGGGTAAAGCCGGTCGGCGCGATGCCGAAGGGCAGGGCCGCGGGCTCGCCAGCGATCTCGGTGTTTAAGGAAATGTCGTGTGCGCCGTTGAGAACGTTAGGGAGCAAGCGCACGTCGCGGAAGAAATCGCGGGATTCTTGGTAGCTGACCTCGTCGCGGGCTGCGCCGTCAACGTAGTCGAAGGCGGCCTTGGGTGTGCGGCGCTTGGCTATCTTGCGCAGATCCCACACATCAGCGGCCTCCGCCAAGCGGGCAGCCCGGCGGTCGAGGTTGGGTGCTTCAAACCTCATGAGGTTCTTCAGCTCGGACACGTTAGGCAGTTGGCGCTTTAGCCGCATGGCAACAAGACTCCTTTTCTATAGGTCTATCAACATCTGAGGGTAGACCTAGGAAAAGCCCATGCCCAAACGCTGCTAAATAAAATTCAGCGCCGCCGCCGGCGGGGGCGAAAACCTCCTGGGCTCCCCGGTGTATCGGGCGCACCGGGGTCCCCCAAGGCCTCAGAAGCTTCGCTGTCCAGATCATCGAAGGAGAGCTCCTCCATCGCCTCGACGGCGCGACGCCCACCGCGACGTGCGGGACGGTAAGGTTCGGCGGAGCGCGCGGTTTCTCCAGAGTGGCCGTGCTGTCCTGCACGGCCGGAAGGGACGGTGTGGGCAGAGCCAGTAATCCGCACGCCCTTCGGGGTCAGTGCTGCCCCCAGTGCGCGCAGCTCACCGCCAAGCTTTGATTCGAAGATGGGCCGCCCGTTCGCCTTCTCAATGACCAGCTTGCTCAAGCGCCCGGCGGCCACCAGCTCGTTGAGGCCTGCAAGCACTGCGGCTAGTACCTCGGTGCGCTCGATGCCCTCGGGAAGAGCGTTAAAGAACGTCGTCAGCGTCTTCCCGCCGCGGGTCAGGTGAGCCACCGGCAGGCCATCCATGAGCACCACCAAGGCACCCGCGGCGCGGGTAGGGCGGGCACCAGAGTCGCCAACATCAGTAGGCGGCCAAGACAGCGCTGCGCCATAAGGGTTGGCCGGGTCCGTCGCGGCAAGAACATACGTCTGCGGCTCGCGGGTTCCGGAGGGCCAGCCCGTAACATCGGGGGAATCATCCACACCGCGCAGGCGGTCGATGACCGCGGGCGTGGAGAACTGCGCGGCACCCAAGCCCTCAATAACGTAACCGCGCATGGCCTTGCCGGATTCCTCAAAACCGGAGAGCACCTTATAAGCCAAGGCGAAACCACCCAGGACGTCCTCGGCCACCACTGACCCGCGGGTAAGCACGCCATAGCGGTCCAGCCAGGCCTCGCCGTGGGCAATGGAGCGCGACGTGGCATCCGTGGCCGCGGGAACGGACAGCGACCAGCGCCCCACCACGTCTGGTGCGACCTGCGCACCAGACACATTGTGTGCTTGCGCAAAGGACGTGCGCCCCATGCGTAAGCGCGAGCGAGAAGGTCTGCGCCGCGCGCGATGCGCCGTACGCCCGGAGCGCCCTCCTGCGACCAGGTGGGCGCGGACGGGAGCGAAGGAATCAGGGCTGACCAGACCTGCTTCCATCAGGCCCCAGAGCGCCTCCCTGACCTCCTCAGGCGTACCGCTCAACTGCGGTTGAATATCGGAGATGAGGTAGCTGCCACCGCCCTGCAAGGCCTCCAGCAGCTGAGTCTGCAGCAAGGACACGCCAGCCTCCTCCGCAGAGACCTGCGGGGCGAGCTGCGCGGCATAGTCCACCGGCAGCAGCATGATCCACGGGTCGTTGGAGCCGGCCTTGCCCGCGCCCACGATGAGAACCTCGCCACTGGCGGTGAGCTCATCGAGCATCGTCGGCGAATAATCCCCGACGCGCGCAGGAAGGATGAGGCTCTCCCAGGCCGAGGCCGGCAGGCGCACGCCGGCCAGCTGCTCGATGACGGCGAAGACGCCGTCCACCCCACGCAGCACTGGGCGCCGGCCCACCGCGGCTACCTGCTGCCAGTCCGGCAGGAAGCGCCCGAAGGCCGCGGGAGAAACAGGCTGCGTGGCAGCTCGGGCAGCCGCCAGCGAGCGAGAGCGGATGACCTTGAGCACCTCCGCCGCGCAGTACTCCTGTTCCTCCACGCCTTGCCGGTAGTGCCCCGCCAGGATGGAATCCAGCCCATTCAGCGTCGAGTGCGCCACCGCGGCTGACAGGCCAAAAGCTTCCTGCACATCGCGCGCTACAAAGGGCCCGCGCGTGCGCGCCCAGCGGCTGACCAGCTGATCGACGGCATCGGTAATCGTGGCCTGCTGTGCAGGAATACCGGGCAGGACGGGGATTCCCAGGCCGTCGCGAAGCAACGGCGCATCGAGCGCTTGCGCCACGTGCTCGCGGCCGTTGATGCGCACCCGCATGATCCGCGCGCCGAGCGCATCGAGTGTGCTGGGTGGCACCGTGGCGTGCGCGCCGAATTCCTCGATCGGGATGGGGCCGAGCACGCGCAGCAGGTCCGCGACCTCCTCAGTGGTGCGCGCCTGGCGTTCCGGAGTGGTGCGCTGCAGCTGGGCGTGGACTTCGGCGATGATGGAGCCGTCGAGAAGCTCGCGCAGCTCCACCGTGCCCAACAGCTTCGCCAGCAGCGCCGGGTCCAATGCCAAGGCCGCCGCGCGCTTTTCCGCCAGGGGCGAGTCCCCCTCATACATGAATGCGCCGGTGTAGTTGAACAACAGCGAAGACGCGAAAGGCGAAGGCTGCTCCGTGGTGACCTCCGCGATGCGCACGCGGCGGTGCGCCAGCTCCCGCATGACCTCCGTGAGTGCTGGCAGGTCATAGACATCCTGCACGCATTCGCGCACGGTCTCCAGGATGATGGGGAAGGATGGGTAGTTGCGGGCGACGTCGAGAAGCTGCTCCGCGCGCTGGCGCTGCTGCCACAAGGGCGCGCGCTTGCCGGGGTTGCGCCGCGGCAGAAGCAGCGCTCGCGCCGCGCACTCCCGGAAACGAGAAGCAAAGAGCGCGGAATTTCCCACCTGCTCGGTGACGATGTCCGCGATCTCATCAGCATCAAACAGGAACAGCGCGGCATCCGGATCCGCCTCCCCCTGCGGCAGGCGCAGCACAATGCCGTCATCGCCTGCCACGGCCTGGGCATCCATCCCGGTGCGCTCCGCCACGCGCTGCCCCACCGCCAGCGCCCACGCCGCATTCACCGGCCGGCCAAACGGGGTGTGCAACAGCACGCGCCAATCCCCCAGCTCGTCCGTGAAGCGCTCCAGCAGCAGCGTCTTTTCATCCGGGATAAGCCCGGTGGCCTCGTTCTGCTCCCGCAGGTAGGCGGCGATATTGCGCCGCGCATTCTCATCCGCACCGCGCACCACCGACGGATCCGCGAGCGCCTCCCGCCGGAATGCACCCAACGCCTTGCCCAGCTCATAGGGCCGCCCAGCTTGGTCCCCGTTCCAGAAGGGCAAACGCCCCGTGTGCCCCGGCGCGGGTGTCACCAGCACCTGGTCGCGCGTGATCTCCTCCACACGCCAGCTCGTCGCACCGAGGGTGAAGATATCCCCCACCCGGGTTTCATAAACCATTTCCTCATCGAGCTCACCCACGCGGCGCGGCGCGGAACCAGCCTCACCAGTACCCACCAGGAAGACGCCGAACATGCCGCGGTCCGGGATGGTGCCGCCGTTGGTCACCGCCACGCGTTGCGCGCCGGGGCGCGGGGTGAGCACGCCCGTCACGCGGTCATAGACCACCCGGGGTTTGAGCTCCGCAAAATCCGTCGACGGGTACACACCACTGACCAAGTCCAACACGGAGTCGAAGACCTCGCGTGCTAGGTCCTTATAGGGCCAGGCACGGCGCACGGTGTCATACCAGCTGTCGGCCTCGAGGCCCTTGCCCGTGCTCGCGCTTGCCGACGCCACCACCGCCGCCACCGTCTGCTGTGCCAAGACATCCAACGGGTTGCGCGGTGCGTGCATCTCCTCAATGAGGCCCTCCTCCATGCGGGCGACGGTGAGTGCTGATTGCACGAGGTCCGCGCGGTGCTTGGGATAGAAAGAACCGTGAGAGACCGCACCCACGGAGTGCCCGGCGCGACCCACACGCTGCAGACCAGAAGCCACCGAGGGTGGGGATTCCACCTGCACCACCAGCTCCACCGCGCCCATGTCAATGCCCAGCTCCAGAGAGCTCGTGGCCACCACGGCCTTGAGCGTGCCTTCCTTGAGCATCGTCTCCGTCAACGCGCGCTCGTCCTTAGACACCGAACCGTGGTGCGCGCGGGCAATAACGGCAGGTGCCTTCCCGGCGACGTCCACCTGCTTCATCAGCTGGGCCGGGTCGCGCCGGGTCGCTGGGCTCAAGGATTCTGGATCGTGCTCCTGGGCATAAAGCTCGTTGAGCCGGCTAGTAAGCCGCTCGGCGGTGCGACGCGAGTTGACGAAGACAAGGGTGGAGCGCTGCTCCATAATTTCGGCGTACAGCTCTTCTTCGATGAAGGGCCAGATGGACTTCGCCGTGGGCAGGGCGGAGTCTCCTACCCCGCCGTGTGTGTCCGTTTCCCCACGCTGCGCCTGTACGCGCAGGGCGTCTTGGGGGCCTTGGGTGATACCCAGGGGGTCGTCGACAGTCGCCTCCCCGATGGGGGATCCCTGCTCCGGGGTGGGCAGGTCCGACATGTCCTCGACCGGCACGTGGACGTCGAGCTGCCAGCGCTTCTTCGCGGGCGGGGCGATGATGTCCACGGGACGGTCGCCGCCCAAGAAGTTCGCGACAGCACTCAGCGGGCGCACCGTGGCGGAGAGCCCAATGCGCTGGAACTCCCCGGCGATAAGCCCGAGGCGCTCCAAAGTCAGAGCTAGGTGCACGCCGCGCTTGGTGCCAGCCAGAGCATGGATCTCATCGATGATGACGGTATCCACGGTCTTCAGAATCCCCGCAGCTTTGGAAGTGAGCATGAGGTAGGCCGATTCCGGCGTGGTGATGAGGATGTCTGGCGGCTTGCGCACCTGGCGGGCGCGCTCTGCCTGCGGGGTATCCCCTGAGCGCACGCCGACGGTAATATCCGGCACCTCTAGGCCCAGCCGCTCGGCGGTGCGGGCAATGCCGTTGAGCGGGGCACGCAGATTATTCTCAACGTCCACGCCCAAAGCCTTGAGCGGTGAGATATACAGCACTCTCACGCCATCATGAGCTCCCTCGCGGGAGGGTTCATTGCTCAGCGGCAGCGCGGTCTGGCCTTCGCGCTCCACTAAAGAATTCAGCGCCCACAGAAATGCCGCGAGCGTCTTACCAGAGCCGGTCGGTGCCACAACCAGCGCATTCGCACCACCGGAAATCGCCTCCCATGCCTGCTCTTGGACGGGGGTGGGGGCGGCGAAAACGTCCTGGAACCACCCGGCCACCTGTGGGCGGAACTTCGCCAGAACGTTTTTAGACATGCCCTACTGTATCGCGCGCGCTAATCTGGTCACTATGACCGTTGAGATTTCTGATTCCCGTCTAACCAACTCCCTCGCCGATGGCTGCGGCGAAATACTCAAAGGCGTGCGCAACGGTGGCCTGCTGCGCGGCTTGGCGCTGGGTGATGCCGGCGATGAGGCCGCTCAGGAGTGGATCTCCCGCGTCCTTGAGCAGCACCGTCCCAAGGACGGCGTCCTGTCGGAAGAGGCTGCCGATGACTTAAGCCGTTTGAAGAAGGACCGCGTGTGGATCATTGACCCGCTCGACGGCACGAAGGAGTTCGCTACCGGCCGCCAGGACTGGGCCGTCCACATCGCTCTGGTCGAAAACGGCACCCCCATCCACGCGGCCGTCGGCATGCCGGACATGGGCGTGACTTTTAAGTCCTCCGATGTGCGCGCGGTAACGGGCCCGCTGTCAAAGAAGTTCGTGGTCTCCCGCAACCGTCCGCCGAAGGTGGCGGATTACATCGCGGAGAAGATGAGCTTTGAGACCGTCGGCGTAGGCTCCGCGGGCGCGAAGGCGATCCACGTGCTCTTGGGCGACTATGACGGCTACATCCATGCCGGCGGCCAGTACGAGTGGGACCAAGCCGCCCCGGTGGGCGTGGCTTTGGCCGCGGGCCTGCACTGTTCACGCCTGGATGGCTCCCCCATCAAATTCAACAATGAGGACACCTTCATCCCGGATCTTTTGATCTGCCGCCCGGAGCTGGCAGAGGAGATTCTGGAGCACGCCGCCGCCTACGCGGAGGCCAACGGCGGGTACTAACCCCACGCGCGTGGCACGGGCGCAAGAGCGCTATCATGGCGACCATGATTGAGACTCCGTACGAGGACCTCCTGCGCCGCGTCCTGGAAGAAGGCGCGCCCAAGGGCGACCGCACTGGCACCGGCACCCTCTCCCTGTTCGGTGCCCAACTTCGCTATAACCTGGCGGAGTCTTTTCCCCTGCTGACCACCAAGAAGGTCTACTTCCACGGCGTGATTGGTGAGCTGCTGTGGTTCCTGCGCGGTGACTCCAACGTGAAGTGGCTGCAGGAGAACAAGGTTCGCATCTGGAACGAGTGGGCCGATGAGGACGGTGAGCTAGGCCCCGTCTATGGCGTGCAATGGCGCTCCTGGCCCACGCCGGATGGCCAGCACATCGATCAGATTCAGGTCGCGCTGGATACGCTCAAGAACGATCCGGATTCGCGCCGCAACTTGGTCTCCGCGTGGAACGTTTCTGAGCTGGACAAGATGGCGCTCATGCCCTGCCACCTGCTGTTCCAGCTTTATGTCGCTAACGGCAAGCTGTCCATGCAGGTCTACCAGCGCTCCGCCGACATGTTCTTGGGCGTGCCCTTCAACTTGGCATCCTATGCCGCGCTGACCCACATGTTTGCCCAGCAAGCAGGTTTAGAGGTGGGCGATCTCATCTGGACCGGCGGCGATTGCCACATCTACAACGACCACATAGAGCAGGTCAAAGAGCAACTCTCCCGTGAGCCCCGCGAGTACCCGCAGCTCAAGCTCCACAAGGCTGAGAGCCTCTTTGACTATGACTTCGATGATTTTGAGGTCATCGGCTACGACCCCCACCCCACCATCAAGGCACAGGTGTCCGTCTAATGCTGGGCGCAATCTGGGCCCAGTCCCTCGACGGCGTCATCGGTGACGGCGTGGTCATGCCCTGGCACGTGCCGGAAGACCTGAAGCACTTCAAAGAAGTGACCATGGGTGCGCCTGTCATCATGGGCCGCAAGACGTGGGAGTCCCTCAACCCCAAGTTCCGCCCGTTGCCAGGCCGGGAGAACATCGTGCTCTCTAGCCGCGAGCCCGGCGAGTGGTCTGCGGGCGCCACCGTGGTGGATAACCTCGACGCCGCGCTTGATGCTGCGCCTGGCGACGCCTGGATCATCGGCGGCGGCCAGCTCTACCATTCCGCCCTCGAGCGCGTGGATACCATCGAGCTCACCCTCATGGGTGTACAAGTCGGCGATGCCTACGGCGCAGATGTCGTACTGGCCCCCACCGTGCCTGAAGAGTTCAGTCTGTCTGCCGATAGTGACTGGCTGACCTCCGAATCAGGCCACCTCACCATTCCCGGCCAGCCGCCCAGCGAGCTGCCGATGAAATACCGTTTCCTCACCTACGACAGAAAGGCTGCTGCTTAATGAGCACCAACGTTGCCACTCCCGAAACCACTGAGCACGTCACCATCTTCTTCGCCGATTGGTGCCCGTTCTGTGCCAAGCTGATCAAAAACCTGGACCGCACCGAAACCCCATACGAGCTCGTCAACGTCGAAGCGGATTCCCCCGACACCGCCGACATCAACGCCTGGATCGAGTCCGTCAACGACGGCAACCGCATCGTGCCCACCGTCCTCTACTCCGACGGCACCCACGCCACCAACCCTTCCGCCAGCGAGGTCCGCGCCAAGTACGCGGAGCTGGCCGGCGAATAAACGAAAGGCGACGCATTTAACGCCGCCCCACGCGGGGCTGCTAGTCTTACCTAGGTGCGCAACGCACCCCCGCCCCAGTAGCTCAGGGGATAGAGCACGGCTCTCCTAAAGCCGGTGTCGGAAGTTCGAATCTTCTCTGGGGCACGCTGTGAAGTCTCGAGACATCGTTCCGGTCGGTGTCTCGAGATTTTTTAGTTGCCCCGACTGGGGTTGAGTTCGTTGTCTTTCTAGTTGTAGTAGATCTTTTCTTCGGTGAGTGTGTAGGCGGCGATTTGTGCCCCAGTGATGGCTATTTTGACGTCGACGTGGTTGTCGATGCAGACCATGGTGATTGGTTCCCCGCCCCATCTGCGTCCGATGTAGAGGCGGCGTAGTTTGCCTCCCCATCGCAGGGTTGTCTTGCCGTTGGTGCCGATTTTGTCGGTACTTAGTCGGTAGTCGTGGTCTGGTTTGATGTCTACTTATCTGCATTCACCCCCATTAAGGGTGAATCTTCAGATCAATACTAGAAATAGTTTATAAACAGTATTATATGTATTAGGCAAGCCTTACCTTGCCTGATTTTCATGAATCGAGGTTTACTATGACCAAACAGTCCTCTACGCCCGCACGGAGTACAAGCTCATCCAGTGGGTCGACGGCACGTTTAAACACCAGAGATCTCATCAACGCTGGCATCTTTGCTGCACTTTACTTTGTAATCACCTTTATAAGCGGAATGATTGGATTCGCAGGACCACAATTCATGTTTATTGGATGGTTTATCGCGGCAATCGCAAACGGAATCGTGCTAGCGCTTTATGCCGTCCGCACGTCCAAAATGGGTGCTTTCACCCTCGTCGGTGGTATTAACGGATTAGCATTCATGCTCACCGGACACTACTTCTGGACCTTGCTGGGAAGCATAATTCTTGGGTTTATCGCAGATTTGATTATTACAAAAAGCCACCTCAGTATTGCCAAGTCCTTCCCTATTGCCTACGGCATCTTCTGTGTCTGGATTTCTTTGCCTTTTATCCCGCTAATTCTGGATACGGACTCATACTACGTCGATATCGCAGACCAAATGGGTCAAGAATACGCCGATGCTATGTCGGATATCTTCCAGCCATGGACCATTGGAGTACTGGCCATTTGTGCGCTCATCGTCGGCTTTATCGGAGGAAAGGTCGGAGTTCGCGTCAGCCGCAAACACTTTGAAAGCGCTGGTCTCCTGTGAGCCTGCAAAAACAGGGCGTGCTTCGTCGATCTTCGATCGATCCACGGACCGTGCTGCTTTCTGTTCTAGTAATCAATGCGGTAGCTCTCAGCCACGGCCACCTACCGACACTGCTGATTTCTATCGCCTTCAGCTCCATCGCACTAGCTACAGTAAAGCCACACTATGGTCTTATTTGCCTGTTCGCTTTTGCATTATCCTATCTAGGGTATTGGGGCCTATTACAGCTTCCTGGCTCCACATTTTTCGCTTTTTCAGCGGCAATTTTTTCGTGGCTAAGCCGTTTTGTCATCAGCATGTCCATCGGCGCATTCGGCTTGCTCACTCTCACACCATCCACGTTGACCTCAGCACTGCGGGACCTGCGTTTACCAGGCTGGGCCACCATTCCACCGGCGGTTTTCCTGCGCGTTTTGCCGATAATCGTGGCAGAAGCCAAAGCGATCCGCGATGCCATGGTCCTTCGGGGTCTCCAGCCTGGAGTAAAAAGCTGGATCACACAGCCCACACAATCGTCCGCGATGCTGATCATCCCCCTATTAGGCGCCGTCGTCCGCGCTGGTGATGAGCTCGCTGCCTCTGCTCTTGTCCGCGGATTGGGAGGCCCCACACGCCCAACCACCACCGCCGATCTTTCCTTCAAGCTTGTCGATGCAACTGCACTAGCTGGGTTGGGCCTCATTGTTGCCTCTGTCTGGCTCCCCACGGAGGTCCACTTATGAACGAACGCAGTATCGCAACCAGTGTAAACGCCCACAACGCTTCTTTTACATATCCATTGGGCGCTCGGCCAGGCATTCAAGGTGTATCTGATGTGTCTTTTTCTGTCTCTCCAGGACAGTGTCTACTGATTACCGGTGATTCCGGATCGGGAAAGTCCACGGTACTCAAGTTGATCAACGGACTCATCCCCCATTTCAATCCAGGAGAGCTACTAGGCACCATCACTATTATAAAGGATGACCAGGCTTTTACCCCTGCGGAAGAACCGCTGTCCCGAGCCATCGAGTTCAGCGCCTCAGTATTCCAGAATCCAAGGACACAATTTTTCACTGAAAGCGTCAATGCAGAATTGGCCTTCGGGCTAGAAAACCTTGGTGTAGATCCCAAAGAAATTGAGTCGAGGATTCAATCAGCGGTCGAGCTACTAGGCATTAACGATCTTCGGGGCCGGCGATTCAAAGAATTATCCGGTGGGCAGTTACAAACCGTGGCATGCGCATGCGCGCTTGTGTCCCCGGGCAGTCTCGTGCTTCTCGATGAACCCACGTCCAATCTCTCTATGGAAAGCATCGATATTCTTGCACGCGTGCTACACCGCTTGAAGGAATTAGGCACAACGATCATTATCGCTGATCACCGTCTCTTTTTCTTAAAAGATATCGCTGACCAAGTTATTTACTTGACTCAGGGAAAAATAACGCGGAGTTTCCGCGCTCAGGAGTTTTATGCCTTAGACGAACCCGAACGCAAACAATTGGGGCTACGCAGCTTACACCATGTTCCCCTGCCCGCGAGCGTGCCGGTACCACCCACGCTCGAAAACGCCGATCCCCAGCGGAGCGGACTCGAGCTAAGCAACATCTGTTTTTCTTATGGCGCACATGAGGTATTAAACATTGACCACGCATTTTTCCCCAGCGGCGAAGTCACCGCCTTAATCGGGCCCAACGGCGCTGGAAAAACCACCCTCGCCAGGATCATTTGTGGTCTTGCTTCTCCCAAACGCGGCGGTAGTCTCCGTTTGAACAGCAAACGAGTAGGAGCGGCTGCCCGCAGACGTGCCGCGTACATGGTGATGCAAGATGTTGGCCGCCAATTATTCGCAGCCACCACCGAAGAAGAAGTCACGCTCGGACTGGCAAAGAAGAAGCGGGACCACATCGATGTCAATGAGATTCTCCATCGCCTCGATCTGGCAGGAATGGCCCAACGGCATCCGCAGTCTCTGTCCGGTGGGCAACGGCAACGCTTAGCCATAGCTTCAGCCCAAGCCGAGCAAGCAGCGATCTACATCTTCGATGAACCTACCTCTGGCGTGGGCTGGCGCCAACTGCAATCCATCTCTGCGCTACTTCGATCTCTTGCAGCAAGCGGAGCAGTGGTCATCGTCATCACCCATGACCACGAATTCATCCAAGAATCAGTCACCAGAATCATCGAGATGACTGACATCAACAAGAATTGAGAAAGAAATGTCTGAACTAAAACAAAGTTCCACAGAATCAAGCGGAACCCACGCACCAGAATCACACGGTGCGTCACCGGAAGAAGAGGCTCGCGCAAAACTAAAAGCCGGCCAGGTCGCTCTAAAAAAACTACTGGCCCCAGTGCAAACAACCATCTACTTAGCACAGTTTCTCGCGCTTATATCCTCGGTACTCGCCGTAGCACCCTACGTCGCGTTGGTGGCACTGGGAAATGCTCTAATCGACGGCAATACTGATGACGTCGCGTCCATTGTGAAATGGCTACTTGCTGCATTTTTGGGCCAGCTATTCTTCTATTTCCTTGCCCTTGCAATCACCCACTTCGCTGATGCAAAGCTGGTGGGGATTAACCGGCGCCGAATTATTACCGCTATTGCGAAAGCACCACTCTCGTGGTTTAGCCAGACTAATTCCGGCAAAGTCCGCAAAGCCGTCGAGGACGATACGTTAACTCTGCACACCCTGACAGCCCATGCTCCTGTAGAGAAGGTCGCCGCGATCTTTACGCCCCTCGCGCTTCTGGTTTATGCCTTTATCTTGGATTGGCGCCTTGGTCTACTTTCTATTGCCACTGTGCCCATTTTCCTAGCAATCCAAGCATATTCAATGAAAGATATGGGCACAAAAACTGCGGAAATGGATAATTATCTGGGTGAGGTCTCTGCGACTGCGGTGGAGTTCTCCGAAGGTATTTCCGTCGTCAAGGCTTTCGGCACCGTTGGCAAAGCCCACGCTCGATATAGCGAAGCTGCCCAAAAATTCGCGGAATTCTATTACGAGTGGGTACGTCCGCTTCTGCGTGTTTCCGCAATCTCAGAGTCTGTGGTGGCGGTTCCTGTCCTCATCCTTATCAATCTAGGAGTCGGTTCCCTGCTGATAGCTGGTGGCTATGTCACGGTCGCTGAAGTCATCGCAACAACGTTAATTGCGCTGGTGCTCCCGGGCACGATTCAAACCGTCGGCCAAATGATGTGGTCTTACCAGCTCGCTGGCAATGCGGCGTTGCGCCTTGATGAAGTCATGACAATTTCCCATGTGAAAGAAGGCCAAAAGAGCCTCGACGCCAATAGTCAAGACATGGAGGTGGAGTTCCATAAGGTCAGCTTTAGCTACGCCCCAGACACACCAGTCCTCCAAGACTTTTCTGCGCAACTAAATGCAGGCACTGTCACGGCATTGATTGGCCCCTCCGGGTCTGGCAAATCCACAGCAGCAACGATGTTGGCGCGTTTCCAGGATCCAGATTCGGGCACAATCACTATCAACAACGTGGATATCCGTGATCTCACTTTCGACAGTTTGTACCGCACTGTGGCTTTCGTCTTACAAGATCCTCACTTACTGCGTATGAGTATTCGGGAAAACATTCGCCTTGCACGCCCAGAAGCCCGCGATGAAGAGATCTGGCAAGCCGCAGAGGCTGCGCACATAGCTGCTGATATTCGCGCTTTACCGGCTGGGCTCGACACCGTTGTTGGTGAGGACACCTCTTTATCCGGTGGACAACAGCAACGCATTTCTATTGCCCGGGCAATCATTACCAATGCCCCAATCTTGATCCTGGATGAAGCTACTGCGGCAACTGATCCTGACTGCGAAGCAGAAATTCAAGCAGCTCTAGCCACACTCGTCAGAGGCAAGACCGTCTTAGTCATCGCCCACAAGCCGGAGTCCATCCAAGGAGCAGACCAAATAATCTGCCTCAAGCCTATGAAGGATAATTCTCATGTCTAATGCCACTACGCCTGTTAGTTCGCGTCTTCGTGATCCGCTACTCACTCGCAGTGTCAAAAAGCTGCAAAGTCCTGTAGGCCATAAGCTCAATAAAAGGTATGCTTGTCTATCGCTTATCGTTGGCGTGCTTGATGGCCTCGCCGTTCTCACGCTCGTGCCACTTACAAAGGCACTCGATGGGGATACGACGATCGCACCATGGATGTGGACGCTTTTGGCAATTGCGCTCGTAGCTTTTGCGCTACGATTTTTCGCAACCATGGCCTCTTACCACACGGCCTTGGATTTCATCCGAGCCGCGCACACGACTGTGGGCGATAAATTAGCAACGCTACCGCTCGGCTGGTTCGTACCGGCTAATACCGGCGGCCTATCTCGCCTCGTTTCAGATCGCTTTATGGTGGCGGCCGAGACCATTGCGCATATTCAAGGAACGATATACCGCGATAGCGCGGCACTTGTCACCTTGTTAGTAGGAGCGTGTTTCTGGAACCCGAAGCTGGGCTTGGTCCTTCTTATCATCGCACCATTGGCGCTCGTGGTGATGCAGTTGGCTGCATGGATTCGTGAGAAAGCATCGAACCGCGCACTGGGGCCGAGTAAAGAGCTCTCCCAGCGCATCGTAGAATTTGCTAACCGTCAACCAGCCCTGCGCGCGGCAGGACAATCACAAGTTTTTGCGCCACTAGAGCAAGCGCTAGAAATCGACCATAAAGCACGAATACGCGAGCTATGGGTATCCACATTAGCTTTGCTACTCAACGGCATAGTAGTGCAGATCTTCATTGTGGCTCTCATTATGGTCTCCGCGGATCTTGCCGTTGAAGGCGCCCTATCGCCACTAGAAACAATTGCGATCATCGGAATCAGCTTGAGGTTTACCCGCACGCTTGAGCAGCTGGGTTCTTCTTTCGTCGGTTTAGATGCCGGCCGTATCGCGCTCACAGAAACTGAGCTCATCACCGATGCCCCTTCCCTACCGGAACCCACTACTCCGCGCCCAGGCGATGGTTCGGGAAGTGTAGAGCTGCGTAATGTCACGTTTGGATACGGCGATAAACCAGTATTGGTAGATATCGCTTTCCATGCTCGACCAGGCACCGTTACCGCCATTGTCGGTCCTTCTGGCTCCGGAAAGACCACAATTGCGCGCCTTATTTCGCGATTCTGGGATGTAGATTCCGGGGCGGTGATGGTTGACGGCGTAGATATCCGCGAGCTTGGAACCGAACAGTTAATGTCCAGACTGTCCATGGTTTTTCAGGATGTCTACCTCTTCGACGACTCGTTAATCGCTAATATCCGCGTTGGTCGTCCCGACGCCTCCGATGAGGAAGTCTTCCGCGCAGCTGATCTTTCAGGCGTGACTTCTATTGCCAACCGCCTAGGGTGGCATACTCCTGTTGGTGAAGGCGGTCGGCTTCTATCCGGTGGTGAACGCCAGCGCGTATCTGTAGCTCGCGCGCTTCTCAAGCAAGCGCCGATTGTACTCTTTGATGAGGCTACCTCCGCGCTCGATGCAGAAAATGAGGCAAACATTCTTGCTGCGATGGACGAGCTACGGGAGCAATCTACTTTTATTGTCATCGCCCATAAGCTGGATACAATCAAATCTGCTGATCAAATCGTAGTCTTGGATGAACACGGGCAAGTCAGCCAGCTGGGCACGCATTCTGAGCTTTCCGATGTCCCCGGTATCTACCGTCACTTCTGGCAGCAACGCAAAGCAGCACGCGGGTGGAAAATCAGTTCGGGACGCGATTAACGCGGGCACCGAGATCGGCGTTGTTTGCGGGGGCACCCTTCTCCCCCCCCGCAGCACGGAGCACCCTAAGTGCACCGACAAAGCTCAGAGCGAAGAATGCGGTAGCGGCTACGAGCGACCACTGCGCGGCGTTGGCCATGCCTTCGCCAGTTTGTTGTTCATGATGGTTCTCCTTAATCTTCAGTTCCTTGCGCACGGGCAAGCACATGCTGCCCTAGCGATTTCGGGCCCACGAAGCACTGTGAAGCCGAATCAGTCAAGCGACCTTTCTAACAAATAGAGGCCGCCGCGAAGCTTTGGCCCATGGGATTTTCGCTGCCGCGTGGTCGATGTATTCCACAAGGACGGCCGCTGCGGGTTCACCTACGGCACCCTTCCCGGACACCTTGAGCGCGGCGAGGAGACCTTCGCTCTGGAGCGCCTGCGCGATGGCCGCACACTGCTGCTTATCGACGCCGCCTCAGAGCCCTTCCTCCCCTCCCTGCGCCCACTTGTGGACGTGCCAAGGCGCCTGCTGATTAGCCAACTCTACCTTCACGCCTTAGACGATTAGCAGGATTGCGCATACGACAAAAGCCGCCTCCCCGAGCCCTGGGAAAGCGGCTTAGTATCAGCGCTGGTTAGTTCTTGCGCTTGTCTTCGATGGACTCGCGAGCATCACGGACAGCGCCCTTGACGCGGTCAAAGAAGCCACCCTTCTTCGTGGACTCCTCTTGGTACTCGTGTGCCTTGTCCTCCACGAAGCCCTTAGCGCGCTGGAACGCATCGCCGACGGCGCTACCAGCCTCGGATGCCTTGTCCTTTAGCTGATCCAGGCGCTCAGAGGACTGCTGACCGTTGACGTTGTCCTGGTTCGGCGCAGTAGCAACACGCTCTTCGTTTGCTTCGCCTACGATGTGCTGGCTCGGGGCGTAGTCAAAGTTACCCTCGTCCAGCTTCTCCTGCAGGTCCGGCTGCTGCGGGGCGGAACCAATGTGCTCTTCCTGCGCGCCGCCTACGATGTGCTGGCTCGGCGCATAGTCCGAGTTCTCCTCGTCCAGCTTCTCCTGCAGGTCCGGCTGCTGCGGGGCGGAACCAATGTGCTCTTCCTGCGCCTCACCTACGATGTGCTGGCTCGGCGCGTAGTCAGCGTTGTTCTCATCCAGCTTCTCCTGCAGGTCCGGCTGCTCGGAGGCAGAGCCTACATGCTCTTCGTCGGCGCCAGCAACGACGTGATTCTGCGGCTCGTACTTGCTGGCGGTAGATAGGCCGGCTGTGCCCGCGGCGCCTGCCGCTGCAACCCCTGCACCTGTTGCAGCCGCGCCGGACCGAGCGGAGGTGCCAGAGTTAGCTGCCGAAGACACAGTGTCCTCAGATGCCAGGTACTTGTATTCGTTGCGATCCAGGTCAACTTCGTGGCCTAGTTCGTTTGCCATTGCTACGTACTCCTTTAAATAGATTTATCTTCTTCCTTCTAGGGTTCCAGAAAATTCAGGAGCGTGCACGGAAATGGGTATGGGAAAGCGTCGACCGGTGGAGGGATCAGTCATCTCTAAACACTCAACATGGAAGGTTTCGCGTACGAGTTCAGCGGTCATCACCTCCTCGGTGGCCCCTTCGGCCACAATGCGTCCCTCACGCATGGCTACGATTCTATCGGCGTAACGCGCGGCATGGACCATATCGTGGACCACCATGACCACTGTGACCCCGGCGCCATTGAGATCTCGAATCAGATCCAAAATGGACAATTGGTGCGCGGGGTCGAGGTAAGTAGTCGGCTCGTCAAGCAAGGTAATTGGCGTTTCTTGGGCCAAAGTCATAGCGAGGAAGACGCGCTGGCGCTGACCACCGGAAAGGTCTGCCGCGGGGGCGTCGAGAAGCTCGCTCACCCCAGCACGCGAGGCAGCACGCTCAACCGCTGCATGATCTCCGGCCCGCATCGTCGCTAGCGCCCCTGTATAGGGATAGCGGCCGTAACCGATGACGTCACGCACTAATACCCCTTCCGGAGCCACGGGATGTTGTGGCAGAAAAGAAACTTCACGGGCAAAGGCACGCGAGGAATACTTGCTGATATTTTGGTCCGAGAGGTACACCGCACCTGCGCTGGGCGTAAGTTGGCGGCCCAATGTCTTGAGAAGCGTCGACTTGCCGCAGCCATTCGGCCCGATCAGAGCGGTTACTTGACCGCTGGATAAGTGAAGATTTACGTCCTTGACCACATCGGGTCCACCGTAGCCCACGGTTAATCCGCTGCACGTCAGTGTCATGTCTAGCCTCCGTTTCGCACTCGGGTCAGTCGAGTCAATAGGAAAATGAAATACGGTGCACCGATCAGCGCGATGAGCGCGCCAACGGGGATTTCCGTGGGGGCGAAGGCCCAGCGACCGAGCGTATCGCATGCGGTCACAAGGACCGCGCCGCCTAGGGCTGCCACGGGTATTTGCCAGCGCAGGTTCGCGCCAACAACCAAGCGAGCAGCATGGGGGACGATGAGTCCGGCGAAGCCCAAGACCCCGGCCGCGGCGACTCCCGCGGCACCGAGGATGACGGCTAAGGCTACTGCTATTAGGCGCCATATCTTGGTGCTCACGCCGATGCCGGCCATGGTGGAATCATCCAGCGCGAGCATATCCAGGTGTTTTGCCACCACCATCGCGACGGTTAGGGCGAGAAGGATAAAGGGGGCGACAATGGTGGCATCGCCAAGCGAGCGGGCGTAAAGCGAACCTTTCAACCATGTCATGGCCGCTCCTGCCTCTGGGGCAGCCCGCACCAGGAGCAATTCGGTGATGGCGCCCAGCCCAAAAGATACCGCCACCCCGGTAAGCGGCAGGCGCACCGGATCACTTGCCCCGCGCCCGGCGAGGAGAAGAACCAGCCCAGTTCCAGCCAACGCTCCAATAAAGGCTATGAAAGTCAGCAGGTGGGCCGGCAGGGCGCCTGATCCCATGAGTACCGCAACGGCCGCGAGTCCGCCGCCGGAGGTAATACCCACCGTATCTGGTGCGGCCAAAGGATTGCGTAGCGCGGACTGCAATAGACAGCCAGAGACGGCCATGGCAATACCAGCGCAGATTCCCACCAAGATCCGCGGGGCGCGGTACTTCCAGATGAGCGGCTCTCCGGTAACGAAGGCGGTGATCACCTCGCCCGGCGGTTTCATCACCGCACCGACGCCCATGCCGATGATTGCGCTCAACGCCAACGCCAGGATGAGTCCTACTAGCACCCCAACAAATCTCTTATGCCGCATGCTTCCTCCTCCCCAGCGCATGGACGGCCCACAACACTAATGGCATGCCAGCCAAAGAAGTCACGATGCCCACTGGGGTCTCGGCTGGCGCCCAGATTGCCTGGCCAACCGAATCGGCCACCAAAAGCACCGCTGCTCCAACAATTCCAGCCACGCACAGCCCCATGCGGTGGTGTGAGCCGCACACCCGCCACGCTACGGCCGCGGCCATCAACCCCAAGAAGCCAATCGGCCCAGTTGCAGCTACGGCCGGAGCAATAAGCACTACCGCCGCCACAATGGCTGCCAACCGAATGCGCTCCGGCTTCGCGCCGACAGCACCAGCCACGGCATCGCCTGCTACGAGCAAGTCCAGCGTTTTTGCACCGACTAAGGTCAAGGGAACCACGACCAGCACGGCAATCAGCGCCGGCATGATACCGCTTAGGCGCACACCGGCAAGCCGACCAGAAAGCCATGACATCACCGTAGCCAGTTGAGCTTCATCTACTACCAAGAAAATGGAGGTCAATGCGCTACACAGCGCGGAAACAGCAACGCCAACGAGTACCATGCGCTGGATCGCACCGCTCTTACCGACGCCCACCGTCACCCCCACAGCAATCCCCGCACCCAACAGCGCACCGGGCAACTGGTCAACACTCGAGGTTTCGCTTCCTATAAACATTGCTGTTGCGACTGCGCCGAGTGCCGCACCGGAGTTCACACCAGTGATGGACGGATCGGCTAGCGGATTCGCAGTTGCCGTCCGCAGCAATAACCCGCCTACCCCTAATGCGATACCGACGACCGTGGTGGCAAGGAGACGGTCAAAGGCCACGCTATGCAGCTCTTCTTCCAGCCACGGGGTATCAGCTGGCACCTGAACATGGCGAAGCCGCCACCACCACACGAAGGCGACGGCAGCGGTTGCAAGGACCAGGCAGACGCTGGTTTTAGTTCGAGGTGCCACTACTCTTCGGCGGCGATGATGTCATCGAGCATATGCTCGGCGGAAAGCGGCCCGCGGGCGCGCGACCAGATATCTTGGTCCACCTCTACGATGTCGCCGCTACCCTTGGCATAGGGCGTCTTTTTAAACGCATCGACGTCCTTGTACATAAAGACTAGGTCAGCCTTCATACCAGGGAGCTTATCGCCGGTCAGTTCCGCTACATCAGTCTTAGATTCGATGGATGACTTCTCACCTTCGAAGGCATAGTCATAGCCCACCTCACTTAGTAGCGACTGGGGGAAGGAAGGGTTGACCCAGGTATAGAGCATCTCACTGGACCAGCCAGCCACGACCGCACGACTCCCCGGCTTTACCGCGTCCTTGGTATGAGCAATCTTGTCCTCGATGCGCTGACGGACTTCTTTGGCCTTTTCCTCTTTACCTAGCTTGGCCGCGATCTCATCCATCGAGTCCAGCACGTCCAAGTAAGTCTCATCTGGGTAGGATTCGGTCTGCCCAATCTCTTCCAACTGCGGCATGATATCGGCTTGACGGGTAGGGCTAGCCAGGATCAGATCCGGCTCCAAGGACTGGATAACCTCTAGATTCGGCTGCTTGGCCTGGCCCACAGAGGTCGCTTGACCCAGCTGCCCTTTCAAAGTGGTCGGTGCCTCCGACTTACCGATTTCCACGATTCCCACTGGGTCCACATCGAGGGCCTTGAGAATTTCCTCGTAGCGCCAATCAAGCGCCACAACTCGCTCGATCTTCTTTTCTCCGTTTCCTTCCTTAGAAGAAGAATCAGAAGAACACGCAACAAGGCCTGCGCCTAGGGCTAGAGTGGCTACGAGTGCGATAACTGCACGCACATTCATGAAGTCTTTCTTTTGCATAGCCTTACCTTACTCAGGTAAGGGTTTGCTGTCTAGGGTCTGATTGCCACGTTCCCGATACGGACCATGTTGCCGCACGTCCGCTAAAATGGGTTAAGGGTCAGAAAGTGTGTCTGGGATCGGTGATTTATAGTCACTGTCCAGTGTGATTGTTGAAAGTATAGGCTTCACGACCGTATATCGCTGTCCTTGACGGTAAATCCCCGGTGTTTCTACCTGGATGTGGTAGGCCCTGGTGGTGTGGTGGCTTGATGCCGAAGAATCGACCACGCTGCCACTGCGGCGGCGACATGAAACGCAACGGAACTACCAGCAAAGGAACCACACGATGGCGATGTAAAGCCTGTGGGGCATCAGGCATCAAACGTCGCCCCGACGTCACCAACGCTAGAATTTTTGCGGATTTTATCGAGCATTGCACCACCACAATCTCGCTAACTGCACTGGCTAAACGCAACAATGTAAGCCATTCCACTATGAAGCGCAGATTTACATGGTACTGGCTTATTGACGTACCGGATCCCACCGTGGCACATACAGGCCGAGTCTATGACCAGATATTTCTCGACGGTACCTACACCGCTGGCGGATGCTTGATTGTAGCTTCCACCCTCGATCATGTTGTTGCTTGGCACTGGTGCCAAACACGAAACCGCTCCCGATTACACACGCCTGCTCGAACGCATCCCCGCCCCGTTAATCGCAACGACAGATGGCGGGCAAGGAACAGCAAGTGCAATAAAAACCTGCTGGTCAACAACACATGTGCAGCGTTGCCTCGTCCACGCACAGCGTGTAGTTCGCCGCTATACAACCTCACGTCCGCGCACTGATGCCGGCAAAGCTATCTACACGCTAGCGCTGAAACTCACCCGAGTGCGAACTAAAGAAGAGGTAGCTGACTGGGGTGTATTGCTCCATAACTTCAACACTGTCTACCGCAGGTGGATGGACGAGAGGACCAGGGTTAAAGACCCTGATACAGGAAATTGGACATGGGTATGGACACATTCCAACGTGCGAAAGGCCTACAACAGTCTGAACCATCTATGGCGCCAAGGCATGCTCTTTGTCTACATCAATCAACCTAAAGGCGTCTTAGAACCTGCCCGCATCAAATCTACGACCAACAGTCTTGAAGGCGGGATTAACGCTCGCCTGAAAGAGATTGCGCGTGCTCACCGGGGCAGAACAAATGAACACCAGCGCAAAATGCTGGACTGGTGGCTGTACCTAAAAACAGAACTGCCCGACGATCCACTACGCATCGCCAGACAGTCCCACTGGGGCCAGGACCAACTCGCCAAAGTATCCATCCTGACCCACACCGAGAACCAAGCCGACCACGAAACAGGACGACCAGCCCTCTACGACAACGGTATCGACACCGAGTACACCCACTCAATCGCCATCACAATAGAAAACCCCCGCCTCAATGTGAGTCGGGGGACGGAGGGTGAACGGTAACTAGTTCAGACCCGGGATCTGCGGCAGCTTCGGCTGCGGGATGTTAAGACCGAAGATGCGGTTGATGGTCGGGATGAGGCCGTAGGCGGCACCGCCGACGACTGCAATGACGGCGATGATGGGGAGGATAACCTTCGCGCCACGGCTGGAGCCTGCGAAGAAGGCCGCAGCCATATCGTCGGCAGAAGGCTCCTTCGTGTTGGTCGGCTTAGAAGGCTTGGTCGGCTCGGTAGGCGTCGTAGTGGAGCTCGACGGCTCTTCCTCCTTCACGGCCGGGCGGGCGGTCAGCCACTCGTCGGAATCCAGAACGCCCTGGGTCAGGCGGGTTTCACCAATCCAGCCGTACCACGGGTCCTGCGGCGTGCGGTTATCAAAGCCAGCGCCCATAACCCACTGCAGGTCGCGCGGGAGGAGGCCCTCAGCACCCTTGGCGTTGCGCAGGATGGGTGCACCGTTGATGAACATCTCTACGGTGTCGGAATCCGGCTTGTTGACTACGGCGATGTGCATCCACTCATCGGTGGGCACCTCGTGAGACCAGACGGTGGAACCTTCACCTTCCTTGGGCTCCGCCCACCAGCGCAGCTCACGCAGGTTAGAGATGCCGAACATGACGGTGGGGTCGGTGTCCTCGGATCCGTCGACAAGCTCGGCGATGCTGGAGTCGCGGGAGAGCGCACTCCCCCAGCCGTGCTCAGAGCCGTTGAAGTCCTTCGGAATCTTCACGAAGGACTCAAAGGTGTAGCCCTCGGAGGTATCGACCTTGTTGATCTCCGCGCCTTTCTTGGACCGGAACTCCGCCATCGCGGCCTTGCCGGCTGGGTCGGACCAGTAGAGGGAACCAGAATCGGAAGACAGTGGGTGGTGGTCCTTGGTGTAGGTGATGCGCTCGCCCGTGTTGGAAGGACCACCCTCGCGAACGAGGTCGCCGGCACCGTCGGCACCGAAGGCATCCGGAATGACAGCGCCCTCGGTGGCCACGTCGCCGTCGGCAAGCTGCTTGCCGTCCTTGTTCTTGGTCTGGCCCGGGCGCCAGTGAAAGACGGTCTTGTCGGCCTTCACGAAGTCGTTCGGGCCCTCCGGAAGCTGATCCTTCGGGATGGTGTACGGGGTGTAGCCTTCCTCAGCGATGTCGCGAGCCTTCTGGCCAAGGTCCGGGTTGTTCTCATCGCCGATGGTCCACTCCGGGGCAAAGTCAGCAAAGCGCTCATTGAAGTTCAGCGGCACGTGGTAGCTATCGCCCTTGCCGTCGAGGATGAGCTTGTCGAACTGCGTGAGCTCCTCCGCCGGCTTCTGCGCCACCCACGGGGACAGGGCGGTCATCTCTAGTTCGTTGCCGGAGAGGTCAAACTCGAGAACGCCGAGCAGGCCATTGCCGCCCTGGTAAGCCATCTGGTAGTCCTGCAGGATGCCAATGACGTCGTGGCCAGCGTCATTCTTGTCCACGCGGTAGCCCGCGCCGTGGTGATGTCCGCCCATGGTAAGGAAGATCTGGTCGTTCTTCTTAATGAACTTGTCCCACAGGCCCTGGCCGTAGTCATCGGAGTAGAAGACCTCGCCAGCACCATCGATGTTGAGCACCTCGTGGCTGGTGAGGATGACCGGGAGGTCTGGGTGCGCATCGAGAACGCCCTGGGCCCAGTCCAGGGCTCCATCGTCCGCGCGCCAGGCCAGCGCCAAGACTAGGTACTTCTGGCCTTCTGCTTCAAAAATGTGGTACTCAGAGTCGTTGTTCACTGCAGTGTGGCGTTCTCGGAAGGTCTCCGGGTTAGCGTTCTTGGCACGCTCGGCGTTGAAGTAGTGGTTGTAGGGATGCGCTGAACCATCCTGAATCATGTCGTGGTTGCCCGGGAGGATGGAGTAGTTCAGGTCGGAATCATCGAGGACCTTCATGGCTTCATCGGCAACCTTCCACTCGCCGTCGACGTCCGGCTGGTCCACCACGTCACCAAGGTGCGTAGCAAAGTCCATGTTGAGCGCCTGCTGGTTCTTCACCAGCCACTCGGTCTGCGCCTTAAAAGGCTCGCTACCGTAGCGCGCTTGCGCCAGGTTGCCGGTTTCCGGGGTGGAGTAACGGGAATAGAACTGAGTATCCGGCAGCACACCGATGCTGAAGCGCGAACCTAGGCCTTCCACCGACTCATCGGCAGAAGCAGGGACAATAAGGAACGTACCGGCCACCGAAGCGGTGACCACGGTGCCGAGCAGGCGGCGAAACGTCATAGATCTTCCAATCACAGTGAATAAAACCAAAAGAGACACCAGAAATGTATTCTGCGCAGCTTGCACCCACGTAACGACCGCATGAACGCCCGTTTAAAAGATTATCCGCCGCTAGGATGAACGCTCATGAGCAATATCACTAAGAAGTACAACGTCGATGTCACCCGCGTAGATACCGGCCACTACCGCGCCACGAACGCGGCGGGCACCAGCCTCGAGTTCGGCTCGGGCGAGGGACTACTGAGTCCTGTTGAGCTGCTCCTCGCCGCCGTGGCGGGCTGCTCAGCCGTGGACGTCGACGTAGTTACCTCCCGGCGCACGGAGCCGGAGCTTTTCGACGTTCACGTGGAAGGTACCCGCGTCAACGAGGACGGCGCCTCAAGGCTTAGCGACGTCGACGTGGAATTCTCCCTCCGCTTCCCCGATACCGATGCCGGCCGTCAGGCCCAGTCCATGATGGAGCGCCTCGTGCGCATCTCCCACGACAAGGACTGCACCGTGTCCCGCACGGTGGAAAACCCCACTAACGTCACTTTCCGCACGACTCAGCCCTAAGGCTGCACGTTTTAAGCGCCTGTGGGGCGCTTTAAGCGAAAGGGTTATCGTCGCGCGAAGGGTTCTCCTCCCACGATTCGGCGAAGGGGTTGTCCATGGCTTGCTGCATAGTGTGGGAGCCATCCCCGAAGGGATTGCGCCCAGCATTGCTGCGCTGGCGGCGGTAGCGCTCCAGATCCGCCTGTGCCATATAACCCAGCTCTTCGCCGTCCACCACGAGCCAGGGAAGCGGGTTCGGATCCACCATGCGGCGCGGCCGCCCTTGGTGTGGCGAGGACAACATGGTGCGGATATCCGTTCGAGCCTGGTCCAGTTCCCCAAGATCCTTTGGGCTCATTGAGGTTTTAATAGTCTTGCCGCCGCCGGTTCCAACCACCTCAGCCTTGAGCATGCTAAAAGAAAAGACTCCTGAAGGAATCGAGGGATTGCGCATGTCCACCTTGTCGAAGGCAAGGACGTCGTCATCGTCGAAAACCAGGATGAGCCCTTGCGGGGTGATGTACACCCAGGCCTCGTGCTGCATATCGACGTCTACCCGGTAAAACCCAATGAGCGGCTCGTCCGGCTCCAGCAGCCCATAGGCGTTGAGTTGTATCGTTCCCACACCACCACACTGCGCAAAGCCGTGATCCCACAGGTAGTGCATCTGACCTTGCAGCAACACTTCCCACAAGCCACGAATGAAGTCAGACAGGAGAGCGCCGTACTTATTGGCTAGCGGCTTGTGGATGCGCAGGTAGCCCGAGCGGATCTCAAACACGATCGGGTACGTCAGGGGCAGTGATTCGACGAAAGCCTCATCGATATGCAGGCGGCCATTATTCGCCTCGATGAATTCTTCCGCGGGGAAAAGATGCTCCACCACGAGGGTGTTTCCTTCTTCACGGGTATCGAGGATCCACTGAGAGTTCCGACGGCAGTTCTCGATGTAACCCTGAAGCACCGCTTGCACCTCAGCATCGCTGAACTGCTGGTGGTTCAGCCGGAACACGCTGTCGCCCTGAATGAAACGCATTCTCAGCTCTTCAGCCATACTTATTCCTCCGTCTTATGGGGCTCCGTGCACGTTTATGGCTCTGCGAGGCGCACCTGTGCACCCACCCATACTAATTGTGGTGCAATTTTAGACCATCGTGGCTAAAGTGACTTCAGATACTTTCTTCGGCCCCATCTTTGTCAGCCCACTTGACCCTCGCTAGGAGAACTCCATCATGTCTTTGTCCCGCCGTTTACTCATCAAAGCTGGCGCTCTCGCGCTGACCGCCGGTGCCATCGGCAGCCAAGCACCCGCTGCGCTCGCCGTGGGTCCAGCTGTGGGCACCATTATTGACTTCTCCGCCGGTGTCCCTTCTGCGCGCGCCATCAAGGCCGCCGGCCACCTCGGCGCCATTCGCTATGTTTCCCAGCGCCGCCCCGGCGCTAACTGGATGCAGGGCAAACCCGTCACGCTGGCGGAAACGAAGGCCAATGCCGCTGTCGGCCTGAAGACCGCCTCCATTTACCAGTTCGGCCGCGCCGAGACCGCCGACTGGCTCAACGGTGCCGCGGGTGCCGCCGTCCACGCCCCGCAGGCCATCGCCATTCACAAGGCCGCTGGCGGGCCGAAGGGCCGCCCGATCTACATCGCGATCGATAACAACCCCACCCGCGCCCAGTATGAGAACCAAATCCGCCCCTACCTCAAGGCCTTCTCGACGGCGCTGAGCGCGGCCGGCTACCAGACCGGCGTGTACGGCAATTACAACGTCATCGACTGGTGTGTCAACGACCGCATTGGCCAGTTCTACTGGATGCACGATTGGGGCTCGGGCGGCAAGATTCACCCGCGCACCACCATCCACCAAAAAGCCAAGAACCAGGCCACCATCGACGGCGTGACCTGCGATATTAACACCGTCTACGCCAATGACTGGGGTCAGTGGACCCCGGGCCAAGGCGCGGTGACACCGCCCAAGGTCAAAGACATCCCGAGCGTGCCGGACAACATCCCGCTGCCCAACATCACCCTGCCGGATCCCACTGGTCGCGGCTCCAGTGTGAGCAGTGATGGCATCACCATTGCTGGTTCTTCCATCAGCAATGACCAAGTCCGCGGCGCGGTGGATATCCTCAACACCGTGCGCAAGTCCATGGGCTAAATGCCCCGCAGCGGCGCGGCGCCTTACCGCGCCGCAGAGGTCTTCGAGGCCGACGTTCTAGACGTTGGTTGAGAGGACGGCGCAGAAGAAGACGGCTCCGAAGATGTCGCGGCAGCCGGCGTCGCTGTCGTGGAGGTCGCAGTGGGCGCAGCGCTGGACGTCGTCAAGCGCGTGGCAACAGCACCAGGATTAGCCAGCGCCTCCTTGTTCAGGTTGTTGCCCTTCACCAGGTTCTTACCGGTGATCTCCTTGCGTACATAGGACGTGAGTTCCTGAGCGCTTCCTTCGATGGATGCAGCCACGACAAAGTTCTCTCCAAAAGACACCGAGGAATGACGATCCTTGCTGTCCGACCATCCCCACTTAGAGCCCACGACGTCGCTCAGCTTCGCGGTGCCATAGTTCTGTTGATATCCGTCGGCAGATACAGCATCGGCGTGGGACATAGCTACCAGCACAGGATGGGTCGGATCATCCTCCATGAGCTGAACAATGAACCTCACAACGTCGTACGTAGAGGTCATGGAATGCCCCCAGTCCTCCCCCGCGGACGTGGACTCCAAGCCATATTCCTTAGCAATGGCATCGATGGATCGCGGATATTTCTCAAAGAGCTGTGCGGCACTCTCGTCAGAGGAATCAGCAACCATATCCAACGCTAGGTACTTGTCCTCGAAAGACCCGCGTTCCAGCACGTAGGTTGCGATGTAGAGCTTAATCAAGCTCAGCGCATAGCGCGGCTGGTGTTCAGTGGTCGAGCCCATGTGCATGCCCGTCTCAATGCGGTAATACGTGATGGCCTTGGACTCATCGCCCTTGAGGAACTGACCTACTGAGTCCGGGACAGCAGCCAGCTGCAGCTGGCCTTTCCGATGTGTGATGGGGCCAGGTTTGCGTGCGCTGGTCTGCGCTGAACCGCCAGCCGCGGAGTCTTCTTCGTGCGCTGGCGAGCACGCAACGAGAGAGGCTGCACCGAGTACGCACGCCAGAAGGGCGGCGCCAGCTCGCACTGACGCCGCCCTGTGAGAAGGCTGAGAGTAAAACACGATGTTTGATTCTACTCTCTACCGCCTGAAACGGTGTGATTGAGGCGTTTTAGTGATCCACCGGAGCCTCAACACCCACGCCGGTCAGGGAGCGAACCTCCATCTCGGCGGACAGTTCTTCTAGGTTGTCCGGCGGGGTCATGATGGAAACGATCCAGCCGGCGAAGAAGGCCAGCGGGATGGTGACCAGGCCCGGGGAGGACAGCGGGAAGATGGACCAGTCAGCGTTCGGGAACATCGAGGTCGGGGTACCGGAGACTGCCGGGGACAGGAAGATGAGTACCAAGCAGGAGATAACACCGGTGTACATCGACGCCACGGCACCTGCGGTGTTGAATCGACGCCAGTACAGGGAGTACAGGATGGTCGGCAGGTTGGCGGAGGCAGCCACGGCAAAGGCCAGGGACACCAGGAAGGCAACGTTCTGGGTCATGGCCAGAATGCCCAGGATGATGGAGACAATGCCCAGGACGACCACGGTGATCTGGGAAACGCGAACCTGCTCAGCCTCGGTGGACTCACCGTTGCGGATGACGGAGTGGTAGATATCGTGCGCGATGGAGGCCGAAGCAGTGATGGCGAGGCCGGCGACAACAGCCAGAACGGTAGCGAAGGCCACCGCGGAGATGACCGCCATGAAGATGGAGCCACCGATCTCCAGCGCCAGCAGCGGGGCCGCGGAGTTCGCACCGCCCGGTGCGGCGAGGATGCGGTCCGGGCCAACGAGGGCGGCAGCGCCGTAGCCCAGAACCAGGGTCATCAGGTAGAAGGCGCCGATGATGACGATGGCCCAGGTAACGGAGCGGCGAGCCTCGGTCGCGGTCGGCACCGTGTAGAAGCGCATGAGAACGTGCGGCAGGCCACCAACACCGAGAACGAGGGCGATACCCAAGGAGATGAAGTCGAGTTTCGTGGTGAGGTTCTTGCCGTACTTCAACCCCGGCTCCATGATCTGGGAAGCCTCGTAGCCGCCTTCCTTGATTGCTTCGGAATTAGCGTGCATATCAATCGCCTGGGTAAACAGGGCGCTGAAGCCGCCCTTCAGCAAGACAAAGGTGAGGATGCACATGATGACCACACCGGTGACCAGGAGCACGGCTTTGATCATCTGCACGTAGGTCGTGCCCTTCATACCACCGACAAGAACGTAGACGATCATGAGGATGCCCACGATGCCGACGACGACGGCCTGCCACTTGAAGTCGTGAATATTCAGGAGCACGGCCACGAGGGAGCCCGCGCCGGCCATCTGTGCGATGAGGTAGAACAGCGACACGAACAAGGTCGAGATTGCCGCCGCCACGCGCACCGGGCGCTGCTTGAGGCGGAAGGACAGCACGTCCGCCATGGTGAAACGGCCGACGTTGCGCATCGGCTCGGCGACGAGCATTAGAGCAACGAGCCAGGCAACGAAGAAGCCCACCGAGTAAAGGAAGCCATCGTAGCCATTGAGCGCGACGGCACCGACGATGCCCAAGAAGGATGCGGCGGACAGGTAGTCACCTGAGATAGCCAGGCCATTCTGGCGGCCGGAGAAACTACCGCCACCGGTGTAGAAATCAGAAGCTTCCTTGGTGGACTTACCGGCTTTCAGCACCACGTACATGGTGACGACAAGGAACGCCGCAAAGACTGAAATATTGAGAATCGGATTGCCGGCGGAGGATTCCGCTGCGGCCAAAGTAATGGTCTGCATTGTTTAGCCCTCCAGTTCCTGGCGAATGGCCGCTGCCTGCGGCTCGATGTTCTTATTGGCGTAGTTAACGTAGATATACGTAATGATGAAGGTGGTCAGGAACTGGGCCAGACCGAAAATGAGGCCAACGTTCCAGCCTCCCCCAAGTTCAATAGCCATGAAGTCTGGCGCAAAAACGGCGGCCAGCACGTAGAGGACGTACCACACAAAGAACGCCACAGTCATGGGGAAGGTGAACTTGCGGTATGTGCCGCGCAGCTTGGCAAACTGCGGGCTGTCACGCATCTCGATGAACTCTTGCGGCGTAGGTTCGCGGCGCGAGTTAATCGAAGCAGGTGCGTCAGTCATGTCGCTCTCCTTACAAGGGGTCTTTTCTCCACAAACCGCGGTGAGAGACAAAGGTAGTGTCTTCAATCACGTTTTGCCTTGCACAGTAAGTTACCTAACTGCCCTTGCAAGGTTGTAAATCCTGCCAAGAAAAGTTAATAACACACACTTTTACTACCCCCTACCCCTGCATCTACGAGGCATTTTCAGCTCACCGCTAGCACCCCCACAGGAGAATTCAAAGAGGGAATCTAATTTAGCAAACCGAAACTTCGCAGGATCTTTAACAGATCTTCACTCTCCTCTCCTGCCGATCCCCACCTTCCCAGGCACACAACAAAGCCCGCCTTCAGCACCCCACCCTTCTTCCCAAAACATTGAAGGAAAAAGAGCGCGGTGCGGAAGACGGGCTCCATCGCTCACGGGCACGTAACGCACCCCGCAGTGTTCAAGCTTTAGGCGCCAGGAAACTCACGCGGGTCCTTGAACATTCGGCCAAAGCCTTCCTTACTATCAAGCGCGTCGAGTGCCGCGACATCTTCGGCAGTAAGCTCTACCTCCGCGGCAGCGAAGTTTTCCGCCAGGCGCTCGCGGCGGCTGGACTTCGGAATGACCGAAATTCCCTTGCTCAACAGGTATGCCAGGACAGCTTGGCCAGCAGTAATATTGTGTTTCTCAGCTACTGCCTCAACCTCGGGGTTAGTGAGGACAACACCGCGCGCCAGAGGCGACCAGGCTTCCGTCACGATGTCATGCTTGTCATGGAATCGACGCAGCTCCGACTGCGTAAAGCCCGGGTGCAGCTCTACCTGGTTGAGGACCGGAACGATACCCGTCTCATCGATCAAATTTTGCAGAGTCTCTTCATAGAAGTTGGCCACGCCAATCGACGCAATCTGACCCATGCCCTGCATGCGGGCAATCTCCTCGAAGGTCTCCACGTACAGCCCGCCCTGTGGCCAGGGCCAGTGGATGAGGTAGAGGTCAAGATAATCCAGCTGCAGCTTGTCCAGGGACTCGCGGAAAGCCTGGCCCACTTTGTCCTTGCCATGGTGGTCGTGCCAGACCTTGCTGGTAATAAAGAGCTCATCGCGGGTCACGTCGCCGGCCTTCATAGCGGCGTTGAGCGCCTGGCCCAGCTCTTCTTCATTCTCGTAGAGGGTGGCTGTATCGAAGTGGCGGTAGCCTAGGTCGATGGCTTCGCGCACGGAGCGGACAAGCTCCTCCCCGCGCAGCTTGTAGGTTCCGAGACCCAATAGCGGCATCTCGCGGTCATCATTGAACGTAGTTTGTGGGACACTCATGTCCCCCATTGTGCCGCACTGCCGCGCGCTGCGTAGCAGAAAAGGGCGGTACGGCTCCTTCAGCCCCGACGAAAACGCGCGAAACGCCCTCACCAATGTGTGCCATGCTCTACTGCGCGGCCGGTCAGGGCGTCGTTTGAAGAGATAAAGAGGGGCTGTGCCCCCTTCCCCCTTTAGGCGCGAATGAGATCGATGACGAAGGTCAGCGTGCGGCCAGACAGCGGGTGTGCACCACCAGCCGGGCCATAGGCCTTCTCCGGCGGGATGACCAACTTGCGGCGGCCGCCAACCTTCATGCCAGGGATTCCTTCCTGCCAGCCGGCGATGAGACCGGTCAGCGGGAATTCGATGGACTGGCCACGGCCCCACGAAGAGTCGAATTCCTGGTTCGTCTCGTAGTCAACACCAACGTAGTGGACCTCAACGAAGCCGCCCGGCTGGGCTTCGGCGCCGTCACCCACCACAATGTCTTCGATGACAAGGTCTTGGGGAGCAGGCTCCGTTGCCGGCTCAATTACGGGCTTTTCCATTGGGGATTATCCTCCTTGGATTACTTTCTTCTTTGCTGGCCGCATACACTTCGGGCCGAGCCACAACGTCCTCCAGTATAAACGGAGATGTGGGGCTCGGCCCTAGAAATGCAGCGTATGGGCTATACGCTAAGCCGCGGCGGCCTGTAGACGGCCGCCGTAGAGGCTACCGTTTAGCGCTCGCTACGCGGGGTGACCTTGCGCAGGGTCTCGCCGGTGTAAATCTGGCGCGGGCGGTTGATCTTGGTGTTGAGCTCAAGCTGCTCACGGTACTGAGCAATCCAGCCCGGCAGGCGGCCGATGGCGAAGAGGACGGTGAAGAAATCCGTCGGGAAGCCCATGGCACGGTAGATGAGGCCGGTGTAGAAGTCCACGTTCGGGTAGAGCTTGCGGGAGACGAAGTAGTCGTCGTTCAGCGCAATCTCCTCGAGCTTCATGGCCAGATCCAGCATCGGGTCGCCGCCCAGGTGATCGATGATCTCGTGAGCGGTGTCCTTGACGATTGCCGCGCGCGGGTCGTAGTTCTTGTACACGCGGTGGCCGAAGCCCATGAGGCGAACGCCCTTTTCCTTGTTCTTCACGCGGTTCATGAAGTCGGTAGCGTCACCACCGTGGTTGTTCTGGATATCCTCAAGCATCTCCAGAACGGCCTGGTTAGCACCGCCGTGCAGCGGGCCAGACAGCGCGTTGATACCACCGGCGATGGCAACGAACAGGTTGGCCTGCGCGGAGCCGATCATGCGGACGGTAGAGGTGGAGCAGTTCTGCTCGTGGTCAGCGTGGAGGATGAGGAGCTTATCCAGGGCCTTGGCCACAACCGGGTCAACCTCGTAGTCCTCGGTCGGGTAACCAAACATCATGCGCAGGAAGTTCTCGCGTGCGTTGAGCTTGTTATCCGGGTACATATAAGGCTTACCCTGCGATGCGCGGTAAGCATAAGCGGCCAGCATCGGCACCTTAGCCAGCAGACGGACGGTAGCCTTGTCCAGCTGCTCCTCATCCAGCGGGTTGAGCTGGTCCTGGTAGTAAGCGGAGAGAATGTTAAGGGAGGAGGCAAGAACGGCCATCGGGTGCGCATCGCGCGGGAAGATGTTGAAGGCCGCCTTAAAGTCCTCATCCAGGAGGGTGTGGTGGCGAATTTCAGTGTTGAACTTCGACAGCTCGTCCTCGGTCGGCAGGTGGCCCTTAATCAGCAGGTAGGACACCTCGTTAAAGGTGGCGTTCTCAGCCAAATCCGCGATGTCATAACCACGGTGGCGGAGAATGCCTTCCTCACCATTAATAAAGGTGATCTTGGACTCGGTGGAACCGGTCGCTGCATAACCCGGGTCGAAGGTCACCAGGCCAGTCTCGTTACGGAGCTTGCCAATGTCGAAGCCGGAGTCACCCTCAGTGGACTGTTTAATGTCCATCTCGTACTCGCCGCCGGGGTACTGCAGTACAACCTTGTTCTTTTCAGAAGCCACGTGTTTTCCTTTCCTCAATGTTCAACGCCGACCACGGCCGGCGCGACAGATCTAAACCTCTTCACACTGTAGCAAAACCTGTGACTCTGCCAACATTGGCAATCCTGGCAAAGTATCTAGTGTGCGAACGAAATTAGGCTACACTGCCCCCATGAGCAACTCAGAACTCGTCCTGCCAGCAGATCTCCTCCCTTCCGACGGCCGTTTTGGCTGCGGGCCTTCCAAGGTCCGCCCAGCCCAAATTGAGGCAATCACCGCCGGTGCCGACACCATCATTGGTACCTCGCACCGCAAGCCAGCCGTCAAGAACCTCGTCGGCTCCATTCGCGAGGGGCTCTCTGAGCTATTTTCCCTACCAGAGGGCTATGAAATTGTTCTCTCCCTTGGCGGCGCTACCGCTTTCTGGGACGCAGCAACCTTCGGACTGATCGAGAAAAAATCCGCCCACCTGAGCTTCGGTGAATTCTCCTCTAAATTTGCTAAAGCCGCTGCCGCTGCCCCGTGGCTCGACACCCCGCTCGTCACCGAAGCCGAGGTCGGCACCGCCCCAGATCCGAAGACAGCAGCCGCCGAAGGCGCAGACATCATCGCGTGGGCCCACAATGAAACCTCCACGGGTGCGATGGTCCCAGTGACCCGCCCCAATCCGGATAACGCAGAGCAGCTTGTTGTCGTCGACGCCACCTCTGGTGCCGGCGGTCTGCCGGTCAACATGGCTGATGCCGATGTCTATTACTTCTCCCCGCAGAAGTGCTTTGCTTCCGACGGCGGTTTGTGGCTGGCAGCAATGTCCCCGGCAGCCCTCGAACGCATTGAGAAGATCAACTCCTCCGATCGCTTCATCCCGGCCTTCCTCAACCTGCAGACTGCAGTGGACAACTCCCGCAAGAACCAGACCTATAACACCCCGGCTGTAGCCACGCTGCTCATGCTGGAGGAACAGGTCAAGTGGATGAACACCAACGGCGGCCTCGACGGGATGGTCAAGCGCACCACGGAGAACTCTTCCATCCTCTACGACTGGGCAGAGGCCCGCCCGGAGGCCACCCCCTTCGTGGCCGAGCCTTCAGCGCGTTCCCTGGTGGTCGGCACCATTGACTTCGAAGATTCAGTCGACGCCGCTGCGGTCGCCGCAACGCTGCGCGCCAACGGCATTCTCGACGTCGAGCCCTACCGCAAGCTCGGCCGCAACCAGCTGCGCGTGGGCCTGTTCCCGGCGATTGACTCGGCGGACGTCACCAAGCTCACCAAGGCTATCGATTACGTCCTAGACAACCGCTAAGTTTCACTCCTTTTAGTTACGTCACACAACATGCCCCGCTCTCTTGCCAGAGTTCGGGGCATGTTCTGGGTAAAGTGGACTTCATCACATGTCCGCTACCAGGCTAAGGAGCGCCATCATGCGCGAGATTTTCCTCGCACCCAGCGACTCAACTGACACCTCGCTCGTCCTCCGGGCTGAGGATGGTGAGGAATTCTTCCTCGAAGTCACCGACGAGCTTCGCGAGCTTTTCGCTCCCGCCGACTCCGCCGAATCTGAATCCGAGACCGCGGCGGAAGACTCGGCCGCCCAGGATGAGGGCGACGCCACCACAGCAACCGAAGATTCCACCACCGCGCCTGCACAGGCTGAGCGCTCCACCGGTTTGCGCACCGTCATGCCCGCCTCTGGCGGCTCACCTTCCTCCCCACAGAGCCAGCCCGCACCGCAGGCACAAGAAATCCGCCTACGGCCCAATGAGATTCAGTCCCGCATCCGCGCCGGCGCAACTGCCGCGGAGATCGCCGAGGAACTCGGCGTTCCGGAATCCCGCATCGAGCCTTTCGCGCACCCAGTGCTCTTGGAGCGGGCGCGCATCGCGGACGTCGCCAAGCAGGCACACCCCATCCGCGAAGATGGCCCGGCCAAGCTCACCCTGTGGGAGATTCTGGCCACTGCCTTCGCCGCCCGCGGACACTCGCTGTCGGAGGCCACGTGGGATGCCTACCGCCACCAGGGCGAGCCGTGGATCCTGCGCATCACCTGGAAGACTGGGCTATCCGCCAACGAGGCAGAGTGGACCTTCAAGCAGACCATGTCCTCGCCGGCCACGGTGGAGGCACGCAACTCTGTGGCGGCAGACCTGACGGACCCGGACTTCGTCCAGCCGGTGCGTTCGCTAACCTCCGTGGGCCGCGGCGAGCGCTATGACGAAGCCATCGACGGACGCGACTACGCCGAAGAGCGGGAGGTCAACGAGGACGCGCGCGCTGGTACTCCCGGCGTGACGGAACTGTCTTCCTACACCGGCGGCGACAACGCCGGTAACCGAGAAGACGCCGACGGTTACGCCGAGCCTTCCGTGCTCCCCTCCCCGCACGGCGGAGAGCACCCGGCCGAAACCGCAAGCGCTGAGGACTCAGCTCCCGCTGGCGAGGAGTCCGCACCGCAGTCCGAGGAGAAGGAGACGGGAGTGGACGAGGACTTCCTCCAGAACCCGGATCCGGAACCCAAACCCACCAAGCGCCGCCGTAAGGCCGTCACCCCGCACTGGGAGGATGTGTTGCTCGGCGTCCGCTCCTCTACCAAGCGCCCCCGCAATTAGCGAGTAGCCTGCCGTGGATACCCAAAGCGCCGTTCTCACTCTCTGGTACGTCACCGCCGCCGATCCCGCCGAAGTTCTTCGCGGCGAGCCCAAGGCCGACCGCGGCTTCGGCCGCAAGTTCCTTGCTCAACTCAATCCCTCTCTACCCGTCACGCCCATCGGTCAATTCCCCCTCAACCGTTCCGCCGAGCCCGGCGCGAGCGAGTTCTATGTGGGTGGCTATCCGGGTGTGACCGTCGTGCAGACCATCATCCACGATGATCAGCTGATTCTCTCGCAACTCTCCCGCACCCTGCGCGAGGCCGTGCCCGCCACGGAAATTTACGCTTTTGCTTCCAATGCGGAGACCGGCTACGCCGGGTTTGCGCACTGGACGGGCAGCCGCTTGCGGCGCTCCCTGTGCGGAACGCGCTTTAACCTCTACGAGGATCATGGCCTGCCTGAAACCTTCGAGGCCCCTTTCTGGGCCGGGGAGATGGATGAGCCTGCGGGTGGTATCTCCCTGCCCTTCGAGCCACTCACCATCACCGAGGCGGCCCAGGAATTCTGGCTGGGCATTGAGGTGGGCGAAGACGGGCCGGACGTGGACGTCGTGGGCTACGCCACCGACGGCCGCCCTGAGCCCAAGGTCGATACTCCCCCACCCCGCCGAAGCGTAGCCGAGGTGGCCACTACCTCGGTAGCGAAGCTGGGACTTAACGATTATGACGACTACGAGGAGCACGACCTCGAACCGGAATCCACTGGTGAAGAGATCATCCGTACCGCCAAGCACTTAGGCGGGCTGGTGCGCCGCTATGCGGTGTCGACCTCGCGGAGCCTCTGGGAGCGCTGGCGCTCGTAGAAGGCGATGGCTGCCGACGTCGCCACATTAAGGGAATCCGTGCCCTCCGCCATAGGAATGCGGGCGCGCACGTCGGTAGCGCGCATGGCATGCTCAGTCAGACCCGGCCCCTCCGCACCAACCAGCAGAGCCACCTTGTCTGCGCCTGCTAGGGCATCGGCGATATGCACCGCGTCTGGATGAGGGGTCAGCGACACCAGCCGGAAGCCCTTTTCACGCAGCTGCTCTAGACCCCGCTGCCAGGTGGTAAAACCACCGTCGAAGCGCGCCCAGGGCAAGCGCAGAACGTGCCCCATGGACACACGCACCGAGCGGCGGTAGAGCGGATCCGCCGCACCAGAGCCTAAGAGGATGCCATCGACATCCATGCCTGCAGCGTTGCGGAAGAGCGATCCGATATTTTCGTGGTCGCCTACGCCTTCCATGATGGCCAGGGTGCGCGCGCCCTCAACGACCTCGTCCACGGTCCAGGCTTCCGCGCGGTCGGCTACGGCAACCAGCCCACGGTGCATATCAAAGCCTGTTACTTCCCCCAGAGTCTGGCGGGTTACTTGGTAAACGGGGATATCGCCAACATCGTGGTGTTCCAGGAACGTATCCAACTTCCCCTCAAAACCAATGATGCAGCGCACCGGGAAGCGAGAGGCGAGCAGGCGCTCCACGCACAGTGGGCCCTCACCAAAGACGAAACCCTCGCCGGACTTATCCGCATGCTTGAGATCGCGGATATCGTCCAGGCGAGGGTCTGTGGGGTCATCAATGACAAAACGCATGGCCCTAGTCTAAGCGCCGGGCCAAGCGTTCATCCCAGGCGGGCTATCCCAACAGCGAGCTAATGGGATCCATAGCGAAGTAGACCACGAAGAGAGCAGCCACGAGCCACATGATCCAATGCACCTTCTTAGCCTTCCCGGCGAAGGTCGCCATCAGTGCATAAGCGATGAAGCCCACGCCAATACCGTTGGCGATGGAGTAGGTGAACGGCATAACCACGATGGTGAGGAAGGCCGGGATGGCCTCCTCCATGCGGTTCCACTCGATGTCCTTGAGCTGGGCTGCCATCATCACACCGACGATAACGAGTACGGGGGCTGCGGCCTCAATGGGCACAATCTCGTAGAGCGGGGTGAGGAACATCGCCAGCAGGAAGATGATGCCGGTGACAACGTTAGCCAGGCCGGTGCGGGCACCGTCACCGATACCAGCCGCTGAGTCCGCGAACACGGTGTTGGAGGACACCGAACCGGCACCACCAGCAACGGCACCAAAGCCTTCCACCACCAGGGCCGTCTTCATCTCCGGAAGGTTGCCCTTCTCGTCCACAAGGTTGGCCTGCTTGCCCAAGCCGTTCATGGTGCCCATGGCATCGAAGAAGTTGGTGAGCAGCAGGGTGAAAATGAGCAAGACGGTGGAGACCACACCCAGCTTGGTGAAGGCGCTAATCGGATCCACCTGGCCCACAATCGATAGGTCCGGCAGACCGCCCAGGGAGCTAGGTACCTCCGGGGTGGCCATACCCCAGTCCTCGGAGCCGGTCAGTGCCTGGATGATCATGGCGATGATGGTGGTAATGACGATGCCGATGAACAGTCCGCCACGAACCTGGCGGATGACGAAGAAGGCGGAGAGAATCAGACCCACGACGAAGACGAAGGCCGGCCACGTAGCGATCGAGCCGTTGACTCCCAGGCTCACCGGAACAGTGGTCATTGCAGCATCCGGAACGCGGGTGACGAAGTGGCCGTCCACGAAACCGATGAGCGCGATGAACATGCCGATACCCACGCCCATCGCGGCCTTCATGGAGGCGGGGATGGCGTCGAAGACCGCCTGGCGGAAACCGGAGATGGCCAGCAGAACAATGATGAGGCCTTCAATGACGACGAGGCCCATTGCCTCGCGCCATTCCAAGCCGTTGAGGGAAACCATGGTCACGGCCACAAAGGTGTTCATGCCCAGGCCCGCAGCCATGGCGAACGGGTAGCGCGCAATCATGCCGAAGGCAATGGTCATAACACCGGCCACCAGCGCGGTGGCAGCGGCGACTTGCGGGATGCCCAAGGTGGTTCCGGCAGAGTCGGCGGAGGTACCCAGGATGAGAGGGTTGAGGAGAATGATGTAGGCCATCGCGAAGAACGAGACCACGCCGGCGCGGACCTCGGTTCCTACGGTGGATCCGCGTTCGGAAATCTTGAAATAGCGATCGATAGCTGCGTTCATCGTGAGAGAGCGCCCCTTCTATCTAGAGAAATGAAGTTTTACCTGCTAAGGGTGCTCCATCGAGGCACTAAAACGCAAAACCCGCACGCGGCATTGCTGCTGCGCGCGGGAAGGAAACCTCACTCTTTAATAGATGGGTCTCTCATCATCGAAGGGCCTCTCCTGCTCCGATCCCTCCTCACGGACGGTGGTGCCGGAATGCGCGCCGCACCCGTAGGTGGCGTGCACCACTTTTCCATCCGCGGAGTATTCATTGGCACAGACGCCATAATTAGGCAGCAGCTCGAGATAGAAAGCGCAGGTTTTGCACTGTAACTGGGCCTGCGCCGCCATCTCCGAATTCGGCCCGTACTTCTTGCGCCAGCGCTCTTTGGCCTCCGTGAGGCCAACCTGGGAGAGCTTCCCTTCGTCCAGCCTGTCGTCATCGGGAGCGGGCGGCATGAGGTCGCCAGGACCAAGGTCTCCTGGGCGCAGGCGCTCGGAATAAGGAACCCACTCCGGCGCTTGAAGGGCCTGGCCGCCCGGTACAAGCGCGACCTCATTGACGGTCGGGGTGCGCGAGCCTTCCGCGCAGGCAACGACGGCGTGCCATTCCCACCCCGGATAGCCCGGTACGTGCGCATCAAAACGATGGGTGGCCACGTTGCGGCCCACTCCGGCAACGCCACGGTGCTTGCCGACGTCCCCCTCACCCACCTCCTCCACAGCTCGGCGCGCCAGGTTGACGGCGGTCGAATCGAGAAGCGGGGAATGCATCTTTTTCTTGCGAGTCACTCTCCCATTATTAATCACGTACCGCGCCATAGTGCACAATGACAGTCATGCCTCTCCTCCACACCGACCGCACCCTCCGCGCGTTTGCTACCGTCCTCTCCGCTGCCACACTGCTCGCACCCTTAACGTCATGCTCTTCTCAAGCCGCACACGAGGATGTTTCTTCGTCTACGGCGGGTGGGACGTCGCCAAGCGCGAGCTCCCCAGAGCACCTCGGCGTCACTGTTCTCGACACCGCACCCCTGCCTCCCGATACCTTCACCCAAGGCTTGGAGGTCGACCCCGCTGGCAACCTTCTGGTAGGCACTGGGCTGAACGGCAAGTCTCGATTGCTGCGCCTCACGCCGGGGACGCACACCCCGTCGGAAGAAACCACACTCGAGAGTTCATTCTTCGGCGAGGGCATCACTCAGACCGACGCCGGCATCTGGCAGCTAACGTGGAAATCCGGTACAGCTTTCCTGCGAGATCCCGAGACCTTCAACGAGCTCGACCGTGCCACCTACGACGGCGAGGGCTGGGGCCTGTGCAACGCGGGTTCCGAGCTCATCATGTCCGACGGCTCCGCCGAGCTGCGCCACCTCGATCCGAAGACCTTCGAGGAGCTCGCCCCACGCACCGAGGTCACCCTCGACGGCTCCCCCGTGGATAACCTCAATGAACTTGAGTGCGTCGAGGGCGCGGTCTATGCCAACGTCTGGATGAGCGAGGATATCCTGCGCATCGACCCGGAATCCGGCGCGGTCACCGCCGTGATCGATACCGCAAACCTCAACCATGTCCCCTCGGCGGATCCCAACGCCGTCCTCAACGGCATTGCCCATATCCCGGGCACAGATGAGTTCTGGATCACCGGCAAGCTATGGGATGAGCTGTACCGGGTGCGCTTCGAGTAGGATTTTCAGCCATGGCTACCGTGAAGCAAACAAGGAAGAAATCGCTGCTGCAGTTTCTGGCGCTCATCATCGCTGTGGCAGTCATCGTCGTGGCGGTGGTGCTGTTCCAGAAGTGGTGGAACGACCGTCCGGGCCCCGAGCCACAAGACGTCAGAATCACGGCCACTGTTGGCGAGGACACCCTAGAGCTCTCCCCCTACATCGTCTGCGAGCCTGGCACGGACTGCGAAGAAGGCGACGTACCTAATCTGACGGTGGGCCCCGATGACACCCTGAAATTGGAGATCCCCGAAGCCATCTCCAACCATGAGTGGTCGGTGCTGTCCATTTACGACGACCCGGCTGCTAATGACAGCACCTCCCACGGTGCCAACGAAACCGCGTCTCTGGAAATCCCCGGCTCTGTACCGCCGATTGAAGCCTCCACCGGTGAACGCCCGAAGTTGATGGTGGTGGAAATCTCCACCCTGATGATTGGCCAGGATGCCAACGGCGAGGAGACCCCGATGCACACGGTATGGTCACTGTCCACCATGACTGATGAAGAGCTCAAGGAATCAAAGTCTTCGGATAACGCCGAAGGGGACGAGGCCGAAACTAAAGCTAAGAAATAGCAACGCCCTGCTTCTTCCCCTCTTCCTCCCCGCAAACGACAAAGTGCCCTAGCTGCCAAAAGTACGTCTGATTATTAAAAAATCAGCACAGCTTTCGTCATCTAGGGCACTTTTCAGTTACGGGCCTAAGGCTTTAGACCTCTTAGCTATCCAAATCCTTGGCAATAGCGCGCAGGATCTCTGCCACCTGGCGGCCAGTCTTGCGCTCTGGATAACGTCCTTGGCTCAGCACCGGCTGCACCTGGGTCTCAAGCAGTGTCATGACGTCGGAGAGCATGCTCGCCAGCTCTTCCGGTTTGCGGGCCGGGGTGCGGCGGCGCGGGGAATCAAGCACCTTCACGCGCAGCGCCTGCGGGCCACGGCGGCCAGCCGCGAAATCGAATTCGATGCGCTGGCCCTGGTACAGCTCATCAACGCCCTTGGGCAGCACATTGCGACCAACATAGACGTCTTCATCACCAGGATTGCTGACAAAGCCGAAGCCCTTGTCTGCGTCATACCACTTCACTTTGCCGATAGGCATGGCTCTTCACTCACTTTCTTTCCGTGTCTCCTCGTCTAAGAGCTTAGGCGCTGCCAGGCACCAGGCTGATAGGCTCCGCCAGTCTTGGGACGAGGAGGCGCGGCGAAGCGTGATCTGAATTCATGCGCGGCCGCGCGGAGGGACTATCCGTGGAACTTTTAAAGAGATACATTTTAACCCTCCGACTCCCGACAAAGAAACCCACGGTAGATATCACCCCAGCAACCACACCCGTTACATATGTGAGGTAGCTAACATTTGCACCGCGAACAGGGGAAACGCAGAGGAATCGGCACTTTCGTTACCGTTTTGGGCCATTTAACGTGACTGTTTCGTTATAAACCGCTACTCTCTCCCTCAGGCACTTCGGCCGCCGGCCGTGGAAGTCTCGCCCCAGACACAGTCCGGGCTTCCACACGGCGGCCATACATGATGTGCATGAACATGAGCATCAATTGCAAAACTATATGCCGGACTGGGCATCATCTGGGCGCGAGAAAGCAAGAACAACCTAGAGAAGGAATACTTTAATGGGACGCCACTCCGCTAAGAACAAGTCCATCGCAACCAAGTTTGCCGCTTCCACCGTTGCCGTCGGCGCTGCCGCAGCCATCATGGCTCCGAACGCTGCCGCCGCACCGGATTCCGATTGGGACCGCCTCGCACAGTGCGAGTCCGGCGGCAACTGGGCCATCAACACCGGCAACGGCTACCACGGCGGTCTGCAGTTCAACGCTCAGACCTGGCAGGCATACGGCGGCGGCGAGTTCGCTCCAACCGCCAACCTGGCTACCCGCGAGCAGCAGATCGCTGTTGCTGAGCGCACCTTGGCACAGCAGGGCTGGGGCGCATGGCCGGCTTGCTCCGCTAGCCTGGGCCTGAACTCCGCCCCGACCCCGCGCAACGTCAACGCCGCTCCGGCACCGGCCGCACCGCAGGCTCCGGCTGAGGCACCGAAGGCTGTCCAGGAAGCTGCCGAGGAACCCACCGACGAGCTGGCTTCCGATGCCCTCTACACCCTCATCGAGGACACCGCCACCCAGTACGGCCTGACCATTCCAGCTTCCTTCACCGAGCAGTACAAGGCTAACCGCCACGACTTCAACGCCTTCTACTCCGCTAACCGCCACATCATCGACCCGCTGGCACAGGTTCTGGCTGCACGCTAAGCAGCACGCCGTGCAGGCACGGCACGTCATGGCCGAGCTTTAACTGCATAGAAAGAGGCTGGATGGCTTTCACCATCCAGCCTCTTTTAGTTTTGTATAGAACCAAGCGGCCTATTTCAGGTCTAAGCCTTTTCTCGACGACAACGCCTTCCTCTGCACGCGACCTGGCGCGATATCATTCACCGCATCGCCAGCCTCAACTTCCCCGCGATTGTTCAAGCAACGGCAGCCGAGGCGAATACTTCCTCGTTCCCAGACGAGGACGCGTGGAAGATCACTGCCCAACGCAGGGCAGGGCTGGTTTTAAAGCCCAAGCCCGTGCCGACTAACGTCGGCACAACAGAATTCGACACAAACACGTATAGCCCCACCGAGGAGAACATTCTCGGAGGGGCTGAAAGCAAGCCGTCAAGGCTCGACAGATCCGCTAAGTGAAGCGCAGATTTCTGCGCGCCTACTTAGCGGTTGATGCGGGTGTACGGGTGAACGTAGTTGAGCTTTTCTGCCGGCATCGGCAGAATCAGGTCGTCACCGTACGGGCTGGAAGCACCAGCAAAAGGTGCAGTAAGTTCAGTAATTGCGTGCTCGCGGGGGCTGTTCTTCGGCCAAGCCGGGGATACAAAGCCTTTGTTCTCGTTCGACATGGTCCTTATTATTCCAAACCCCGCGGCAAAAAGTAACTTATTGACCCAACGAGGGCCCCATGCCTCCCCCTTCCACTAACTACTAAGCTTGATCGCCATTATGACCTCCCCTTCACACCGCGCCCGCGTCACCGAGAGCTACCGCGAGTGGCTCAGCCGCTTACCCGATGAAGACCTGCGCGCCCTGCTGAGCACCCGCAGCGATGTCCTCTCCCCCGCACCAAAAGACTTCGACGCGCTCGCCTCGCGCCTAACTCTGCCGATGCACGTCGTGGACGCCTTAGCAGCAAGCAACGCCGAGCAGCTGGCTGTCTTAGAAGATATCGCCCTACGCGGCGGCGAAGTGGACATGGTAGAGGACACCAACCCTGAGGTAACTTCGCAGCTCAAGCAACGCGGCCTCGTCTTTGGTGACGCCCCGGAGGTGCGCATCGTCACCGCCGTGATGGGCTCACTTCCCACCGGCTGGTCGTTGCGCAACCAAGTAGAGTTCGATGAGAAGGATCTAGCCGCGCTTGCTCCCGAGGAGCGCCGAGTCCTTGATGCTTTAAGCAATGGCGACGGCATGGGCTATACCACCGACACCGAGCCGGACATCAACTCCGAGGATCCCGCCAAGCGCCTGCTGGCCAAAGGTTTTCTGGAGCGTATCAACGCGCACTCGGTGCGCCTGCCGCACTCGCTCGCCCGCCTGCTGACTGGTGATACCACCCCGCCCATTCCCACCACCCCCTCGGGGCGCGCCGGTACCCCAGAACCGGATGCCAGGGCTGACGACGCCGGCGCGGCAGCTGGCGTGGAAGCCGTGCGCGGCATGGAAAGGCTCATCGAGCTGCTCGGAAGCCATCCGGTAGCGCTGCTGAAAGACTCTTCGGTCGGCGTTCGCCCCCTCAACCAACTGGCCAAGGACCTCGCTCTGGAGAAGGAGGAGGTTGCGCGGCTTATCTGCTTGGGCCACCATGCTAGGCTTCTCCACCGCGGCGAGCCGGATGGCTTGGAGGGGCATTTCCTCGCACCTACCACTGGCTCCCAGGACTGGCTCGAGGCCGATCTCGGGGAGAAGTGGCGCATTCTTCTCGACGCCTGGCGTACCTCCCCCTGGGCCAGTTGGAGCGATTCGCGGGTCCTCGCGGAGGACAGCTTCGTGCGCCGCCTGCCACGCTTCCGTGCTTTCGTTCTCGGCGTCTATGCACATTCCGCAGTCGCGCTGAACAACGAAGAGTTCTGGGAGGACCTACGCTTTCGCTCCCCGCTCTTTGCCAGCCACACGCGCACGGTGACCATTGAGCAGCTGCGCGCCGAAGCCGAATGGATCGGTGCTATAGCGCTGGGCAAGGCTACCCGCGTGCTGAGTGATTCCGCCGCAGCCGCCACACTCGTCCCCGAAACGGTCAGCGAATTTATCATCCAGCAAGACCTCACCGTCCTCGTTCCCGGCCCCCTTGAGCCGGCCACGCACCGCACCCTGGCATCCCTGGCGGACCTCGAATCCCCAGGCCTAGCCAGCGTATACCGCATCAGCGAGGCCACCATTCGCCGCGGCATGGACCAGGGGCTCACCGCCCAGGAAATGACCGACTTTTTGGAAGCGCACTCCCCGACAGGCGTGCCGCAGGCGTTGAGCTTTGCCATCGGGGACGTCGCCAAGCGCCATGGCACCCTCCGCAGTGGACCTGCACTGTCCTATTTGCGCAGTGAGGATCCCGCGCTGCTGGAGCTCGCAGTTGCCTCAGTCCCCGGCCTGCGCCTGCTCGCGCCCACCGTGGCGGTATCTCAGCTGCGCGTGGGCGAGCTGCTGGAGAAGCTGCGCACTAAGGGGCTCTCCCCCACTGCGGAGGATGAATCCGGCGCCTCCCTGGCCGTCGCCCCCGAGCCTTACCTTTTGCCCACGCCCCGCACAAAGCCCCGCAAGCGCGAGCCCGCCTCGGTGGATGAAGCCGTGCAGGCCCTGCGGCAATCAGCACAGAACCCGAGCGCGCAGAAGGAAGAGGAGCCAGATCCCCTCACGCTCGCCCGTGCCGCCGCGCGCTTCCACGCCGATATCGTGATCTCCTATGCCGATAAAAGCGGCGAGCTGCGCACCGTGACTGTGAAGCCACTGTCGGTGGAAGGCGGCTACATTGATGCCCTAGGCACAGCGGGCAAACCCGTGCGCTTCCCGGTTCACCGCATTTCCTCCGTCCGCTTCGCCGACAGGGATTAAGTCCTTCCCTGACGCCCAGAGTAGAAAGGCCCCAGACATGCCCGGACCACTCATCGTCCAATCGGACAAGACCGTCCTCCTCGAGGTGGATCACCCGCAGGCCGACGAGGCTCGCGCAGCGCTCGCACCTTTTGCTGAGCTGGAGCGCGCGCCCGAGCACATCCACACCTATCGCATCACCCCACTGGCACTGTGGAATGCCCGCGCCGCCGGGCACGATGCCGAGCAAGTCGTCGACGTTCTGGAGAACTACTCCCGCTTCCCGGTGCCGCAGGCGCTGCTGATCGACGTCGCCGAGACCATGTCGCGCTACGGCCGCGTGCGCCTCCTGGCACATCCGGCCCACGGTCTCATCCTCGAATCGGACGAGCCTGTCATCCTAGAGGAGCTCACGCGTACCAAGAAGGTCAGCGAACTTCTGGGCCCGCGCATTGATGACAACACCATCGCCGTCCCACCTTCCGCGCGCGGGCGGCTCAAGCAGGAGCTGCTCAAGGCCAGCTGGCCCGCCGATGACCGCGCCGGCTACGTCGATGGTGAATCCCACCCCATCGCGCTGAGCACGGAGGAGGTGGACTGGAGCTTACGCGATTATCAGCAGTATGCCGCCGATTCTTTCTGGTCTGGTGGCTCCGGCATCGTGGTCCTGCCCTGTGGCGCGGGCAAAACCATCGTGGGTGCTGCCGCCATGGCCAAAGCACAGGCCACCACGCTCATCCTGGTGACCAACACCGTGGCCGGGCGCCAATGGCGCGATGAACTACTGCGCCGCACCAGCCTCACCGCGGAAGAGATCGGTGAATACTCCGGCGAAAAGAAAGAGATCAAGCCGATTACCATCGCCACCTACCAAGTGGTTACCCGCAAGACCAAGGGCGAATACCGGGCACTCGAACTCTTCGATTCCCATGACTGGGGACTTATTATCTACGACGAAGTCCACCTTCTGCCTGCCCCGGTCTTCCGCATGACCTCCGACCTGCAATCGCGCCGCCGCTTGGGGCTGACCGCCACCCTCATCCGCGAAGACGGCCGCGAGGGCGATGTCTTTTCGCTCATCGGGCCCAAACGCTATGACGCGCCATGGAAGGAGCTGGAATCCGCCGGCTATATCGCCACCGCGGACTGCGTCGAGGTGCGCGTGGACATGACGCAGGAGGAGCGCCTGCTCTATGCCACCGCACAAGCGCGGGAGCGCTACCGGATTGCGGCGTCGGCAAGCGCGAAGCTGCGGGCCGTCGACAAGCTGCTGAAGAAACATGAAGGTCAGCAGGCGCTCATCATCGGCGCCTACGTGGCCCAACTGGAGGAGCTCGGTGAGCACCTAGACGCGCCGGTTATCGACGGCAAGACCTCCACCGCCAAGCGCGAAAAACTCTTCCAACAATTCCGCGAGGGCGAGCTTCTCACCCTGGTGGTATCCAAGGTGGCGAACTTCTCCATCGACCTTCCCGAGGCTGCCTTGGCCATCCAGGTCTCCGGTACCTTCGGCTCCCGGCAGGAAGAAGCCCAACGCTTGGGCCGCCTGCTGCGCCCGAAGAAGGACGGGCAGGAGGCTACCTTCTACACTCTGGTGGCGCGCGAATCCATCGATGCGGAATATGCCATGCACCGCCAGCGCTTTTTGGCCGAGCAAGGTTATGCCTACCGGCTGGTGGACGAAGTAGACTTGTGAGCTGATGAAGATTTTCAAGTTTGAAGTCAACGAAGACTTTGCCAAGAAGAACAATGAGCTCCTGCGTGATTCCGCGCGCCTGCGCAATTCCGGACTCATCATGGGCCTTTTAATTATCATCGGCGGCATTGCCGTCTACTTCGGCATGGAGGCCGTTGGGCGCATCACACTAGCGCTGGGCATGGTGCTCTTCGGAATCTTTTGCGCCGTCATCGGCGTCTTGGCCTCAAGCAAGGTCGGCTCGGCTCAGAAACTCTATGATTCCTATCCGTTAGCCCCCGCCGTCGTCGCAGAGGTCAACGAGCGCGACATGGTCCTCATGGCGCTGGTGAATACCAACGTGGACCCGAAGGCTCCGCCGCGCTGGGGCGCCTGCCTGCGCACGGTCACCAATATCCCGGGCATTAAGCGCACCGTGGGAACCAAGGTTCCGGTGGCCGCGGTCTCCGGTCAGCGCAGCAGCGGCGATCAAGACCACTGGCAGCAAATCACCCCCATGCCGATTGCCTGGGGTACCCCGGATGCGGAAACCGTGACGATTGCCCGCAAATCCATTCCGGAAGACCAGTGGCAGCGCCTCGAGCGCGCCCGCAAGCGTCTGACCGATGTAAAAGCTACGAAATACGATTTGTTGGTGCTGTAAATGACAGTTGAGAGACTACAAGAATTCGGCGAAACCATCTTCGCCACCATGACCGCCCTCGCCGTGGAGAATGACGCGGTAAATCTGGGCCAGGGTTTCCCCGATAGCGACGGCCCGCAGCGCATGCTGGAGATCGCCCAGGAAAACATCGCCGGTGGCAACAACCAATACGCTCCCCTGCGCGGGGTCCCGGAGTTGCTCAGCGCCATCGCGGAGACCTACTCCGTACCCCAGGACCACGTCGTGGTCACCGCCGGCGCTACCGAAGCGATTACCGCCACGGTGCTCGGCTTGGTAGAACCGGGCCACGAGGTCATTGTCCTCGAGCCCTACTACGATGCCTATGCCGCTGCCATCGCGCTTGCCGACGCCACCCGCATCCCCGTCCCCTTGAAGGAATCCGGCAATAGCTGGGATATCGACGTCGATGCGGTGCGTGCAGCCGTGACCGATAAGACCGCCATGGTCATCATCAACACCCCGCACAACCCGACCGGCTCGGTCTTTTCCCGCGAAGCACTCACCGAGCTCGCCAAACTCTGCGTGGAAAGGGACCTGCTGGTTCTCGCCGATGAGGTCTATGAAAACCTCACCTTCGGCACCGACCACGTCAGCATCGCTTCCCTGCCGGGAATGGCCTCCCGCACCGTCACCGTGTCATCTGCCGCCAAATCCTTCAACTGCACCGGGTGGAAGACCGGCTGGGCCATTGCGGAGCCTAAGCTTCTCGACGGCGTCATCAAAGCCAAGCAATTCACCACCTTCGTCTCCACCACACCCTTCCAGCCAGCCGTGGCCCATGCCCTGCGTAATGAACAAGAGTGGTTGGACGGCATGGTGGCTGAACTTGCAGAGTGCCGCAGCATCCTTGTAGAAGGTCTCAAGCAGCTGGGATTCCATGTGCATGACACCGGCGGCACTTACTATGTGGTTGCCGATGTG
>NZ_KV788186.1:250335-251033 GCF_001807205.1 Corynebacterium sp. HMSC05D03
TGCCCGAAACGAAGGGCGTGGCCGCCATCCCGCTGGCGGCCTTCACGGACAATCCCGAGCCGTGGAAGTACAAGGTGCGCTTTGCTTTCTGCAAGCGCCCTGAGGTCATCCGGGAGGCAGTCTGCCGCCTCACTGCATGATCATCCTCCCTGCGTTAAACGTAGAGTCTTTCCTTTGTCCTTGTAGAGTTACCCTCGGCCCGCTGTAGCGGTGGTCGGGGGACCATTTTTGCTTCGGCCGGGGTATAAGGAAAAGGTTGATGGCTCGATAGAGGCGGCTAACTTTCGGATTGCTGTAACCTGCTCGATACTTTTCGGGTGTATGACCTAGCTGACGAAATTGTTGAGAATTTTTCGTTTATGCGGGAAGGTTTTTGGTGGTGCGGGAAGGTCGTTGTTCTGGCCGTGGGTAAATCTATAGCAAGGTTTGTTTGCGTCCCAGGCTTGGTGTCTAGGCCCTATAAGTGCAGACGTGGAAGTACAGACCTGCAGGTGACTGATCAGCAGACGCGGGCCTGTACTTGGCTGCGACCAGCGGGTCTGTACTTTCGGGTCTGTACTTTTAGAATCCTCTGGCCGTTGACTACAGATGGTGCGGCTTGGTTTTATGAGGGTTGGAAACGCCTTCAGGGCCCTAGACAGTGGGTGTTGTCTAGGGCCCTGAAGGGGTTGTATTGAGTTGTTTGTTTTGTTTGGTGT
>NZ_KV788187.1:0-725 GCF_001807205.1 Corynebacterium sp. HMSC05D03
CGTTTGGCTGTGGCCGGAAAGCAGACCTTGGTACCCGAGAACCCAGGTGAAATGTGAACCATGGGGACCACTGAGCCGTCATCATCGTGCTTGCGCCTACCCCGGCCCGGCGGCGAGCGACTTCCCACTGCATGAGGAGTACAGCGGCAGTCCATGCCGGCGCATGCAACAACTTTCGAAGAATGGCAGTGGTGAGGTGAAAGGGAATGTTTCCCACAATGACGCAGGGAGTGGCGGGTAACCGGAAGTTAAGGAAATCATCATGGACCACTTCGACCGCCGCCGAGGAGGTTTCTTGTGTGATTTTGGCAGCTAGTTTTGCGTCCACTTCAACTGCCGTTATCGCCCTCCCCAAGTGGGATATCGGGTGAGTGAGGGCACCGCTTCCTGGTCCGATCTCAATGATGGGGCCGGAGGTTTGTTTCACAAGGTCGATGATGGAGTTGATGATCTTGTGGTTGGTGAGAAAATTTTGGCCATGCTCGTGACGGCCGTGTCCGTATGCAGACATCAGGTGTGCTCCTTGGATTTGAAAGGGAGCCGGGCATGACAAATAGCCGCCCGGCTAAAGGACCGGAGCGGTTTTTAACCTACGGGGTAGGAAACCGCCTTAGCGGTTGGTGCGCAACCGCAAGAAAGCGGTACCTGAAATCAACATGGGTCTAATTATATCCATTTAAATTCGCGGGTGTGAAGTGCCCCGGGTTTTGTTCCTAGGCGTTTGC
>NZ_KV788188.1:0-591 GCF_001807205.1 Corynebacterium sp. HMSC05D03
GCCAGGAACCCAGCCAGGAGCCGAGTGAAGAGCCGGATAAGCCTGGTACATCGAGCATCCCGGATCTCAGCAGCCTGTGGCCGCTCATCCCGCTGGTGATTATTCCGCCGGCACTGGCCCACTTCTTCAAGCCTCCGCACATTCCGGAGCTGCCGACGAAGCCGGCCAAGCCAGCAGAGCCGCTGAAGCCTGAGGAACCGAAGGCGCCAGAGGCACCGAGCACGGAAGCACAGCCGACGGCTGAGCAGACTCCGAGTGCACAGCCGAGCCAGGCTAGCCAGCCAGGAACGACATCGAGCACCCCGGCCTCTTCCAAGAGCACCTCGTCTAGCAAGCTTGCCAACACCGGTGCTAACGTCCTAGGCTTCATTGGTGTGGCACTGGCACTCATCGCTGGTGCAGCTCTGATTCTGCGTCCTAGCCGCCGCAAGGATTCCTAAGCACTAGGTATCCGCAGGGGCCCGACCGGCCTCACGGCAGTGGTTGAGTAAACCACGAGCAAACGCCCGAGCATTAGCTCGGGCGTTTCTTTTTGCTCAATCACACTGAGGCGATCCGGCTTAAGGGACATTTTGTGTGGATTTGCGGCGT
>NZ_KV788189.1:0-2299 GCF_001807205.1 Corynebacterium sp. HMSC05D03
TTTTTGTGGAGAGTTTGATCCTGGCTCAGGACGAACGCTGGCGGCGTGCTTAACACATGCAAGTCGAACGGAAAGGCCAGTGCTTGCACTGGTACTCGAGTGGCGAACGGGTGAGTAACACGTGGGTGATCTGCCTTGCACTCTGGGATAAGCTTGGGAAACTGGGTCTAATACCGGATATGAACTGCCTTTAGTGTGGTGGTTGGAAAGTTTTTTCGGTGCAAGATGAGCTCGCGGCCTATCAGCTTGTTGGTGGGGTAATGGCCTACCAAGGCGTCGACGGGTAGCCGGCCTGAGAGGGTGTACGGCCACATTGGGACTGAGATACGGCCCAGACTCCTACGGGAGGCAGCAGTGGGGAATATTGCACAATGGGCGGAAGCCTGATGCAGCGACGCCGCGTGGGGGATGACGGCCTTCGGGTTGTAAACTCCTTTCGACAGGGACGAAGCGCAAGTGACGGTACCTGTATAAGAAGCACCGGCTAACTACGTGCCAGCAGCCGCGGTAATACGTAGGGTGCGAGCGTTGTCCGGAATTACTGGGCGTAAAGAGCTCGTAGGTGGTTTGTCGCGTCGTCTGTGAAATTCCGGGGCTTAACTTCGGGCGTGCAGGCGATACGGGCATAACTTGAGTGCTGTAGGGGAGACTGGAATTCCTGGTGTAGCGGTGAAATGCGCAGATATCAGGAGGAACACCGATGGCGAAGGCAGGTCTCTGGGCAGTTACTGACGCTGAGGAGCGAAAGCATGGGTAGCAAACAGGATTAGATACCCTGGTAGTCCATGCCGTAAACGGTGGGCGCTAGGTGTAGGGGGCTTCCACGTCTTCTGTGCCGTAGCTAACGCATTAAGCGCCCCGCCTGGGGAGTACGGCCGCAAGGCTAAAACTCAAAGGAATTGACGGGGGCCCGCACAAGCGGCGGAGCATGTGGATTAATTCGATGCAACGCGAAGAACCTTACCTGGGCTTGACATACACCAGATTGCTGCAGAGATGTAGTGTCCCTTGTGGTTGGTGTACAGGTGGTGCATGGTTGTCGTCAGCTCGTGTCGTGAGATGTTGGGTTAAGTCCCGCAACGAGCGCAACCCTTGTCTTATGTTGCCAGCATTTGGTTGGGGACTCATGAGAGACTGCCGGGGTTAACTCGGAGGAAGGTGGGGATGACGTCAAATCATCATGCCCCTTATGTCCAGGGCTTCACACATGCTACAATGGTCGGTACAACGCGCAGCGACACTGTGAGGTGGAGCGAATCGCTGAAAGCCGGCCTTAGTTCGGATTGGGGTCTGCAACTCGACCCCATGAAGTCGGAGTCGCTAGTAATCGCAGATCAGCAATGCTGCGGTGAATACGTTCCCGGGCCTTGTACACACCGCCCGTCACGTCATGAAAGTTGGTAACACCCGAAGCCAGTGGCCTAAACTTGTTAGGGAGCTGTCGAAGGTGGGATCGGCGATTGGGACGAAGTCGTAACAAGGTACCCGTACCGGAAGGTGCGGGTGGATCACCTCCTTTCTAAGGAGCTTTATTGTGGCACCAGTTGGTGTCTTTAAGCATGTGCGTGTTTTTCATGTGCGTGGTGGTTGAGTGAACGATTGTTTTGCTGCCACCGTATTGTTAATCGGGTGGAGATACATCTTAACCAGAATGGTTGACTAACATTTTTTAAAAGTACGTGGTGCATTGTTGGGTGTCTGGGGCATTGTTCCCTGGTTGTTTAACCCACATGAGCTTGATGGTCGGAGTGCTTAATGTTCTGGTTGTTGGGCTGGTGTGGGGTGTTGTGTGAGAACTGTATAGTGGACGCGAGCATTAAACCATGTGCTTGCTGCTGATACGTGCTTTGTGCGTGTGTTGGTGGTGGGTTGTGGTTTGTGTGATTTCTTTGTTCTTTTGTGTTTTGTGTGTTCACACCAGCATTGTCTTCTGCTGCTTTTGTGGTGGTTGCCTTGTTGGTTGTGTGTTCGTTATTTAGGGCGCATGGTGGATGCCTTGGCATGCTGAGCCGATGAAGGACGTGTAAGGCTGCGTTAAGCCTCGGGGAGTTGTCAATAAAGCGTTGATCCGAGGATGTCCGAATGGGGAAACCTGGCACCTGTTATGGGGTGTTACCCTTCAGTGAATTCATAGCTGTTGTGGGGGTTTACGCGGGGAAGTGAAACATCTCAGTACCCGTAGGAGAAGAAAATAAAATATGATTCTGCTAGTAGTGGCGAACGAACGTGGATGAGGCTAAACCGTGTGCATGTGATACTTGGTAGGGGTTGTGTGTGCGGTGTTGTGGGCCCCAATGGA
>NZ_KV788190.1:0-71473 GCF_001807205.1 Corynebacterium sp. HMSC05D03
CCAAGGAAGAAAAGGCAGAGGAAAAGAAGGAAGAGCCCAAGGCTGAGGAGAAGAAGGAAGCGTCGAAGGCAGAAGAGAAGAAGCCTGCTGCTTCCCAGTCCTCCGAGCCGAAGACTTCTGAGACTTCCACCAAGGTCAACAACGGCGATAACGTCCCGTACGTGACCCCGCTGGTGCGCAAGCTGGCTGAGAAGCACGGCGTTGACCTGTCCACCGTCTCCGGCACTGGCGTCGGCGGCCGCATCCGCAAGCAGGACGTCCTGGCCGCTGCTGGCGAGGGCGAGGCACCGGCTTCCTCCGCTAGCGCTTCCTCCAGCAACCCGCGTGCTCGCTGGTCCACCAAGTCCGTGGATCCGGAAAAGCAGGAGCTCATCGGCACCACCCAGAAGGTCAACCGTATCCGCGAGATCACGGCGTCCAAGATGGTTGAGGCCCTCCAGATCTCCGCTCAGCTGACCCACGTCCAGGAAGTCGATATGACCGCCATCTGGGATATGCGCAAGCAGTCCAAGCAGGCGTTCATTGACAAGTACGAGGCCAACCTCTCCTTCCTGCCGTTCATCGTGAAGGCAACCGTCGAGGCTCTGGTCTCCCACCCGAACGTCAACGCGTCCTACAACCCGGAGACCAAGGAGATGACCTACCACGCTGACGTCAACGTGGCCATCGCCGTAGATACTCCGCGCGGCCTGCTGACCCCGGTCATCCACAAGGCTCAGGAGCTGACGCTGCCGGAGATTGCCCAGAAGATCGCCGAGCTGGCTGACAAGGCACGCAACAACAAGCTCAAGCCGAACGATCTGACCGGTGCAACCTTCACCGTGACCAACATCGGCTCCGAGGGCGCCCTGCTGGATACCCCGATTCTGGTTCCGCCGCAGGCCGGCATCCTGGGCACCGCCGCTATTACCAAGCGCGCGGTCGTCGTCACCGAGGACGGCCAGGACGCGATTGCTATCCGCCAGATGTGCTACCTGCCGTTCACCTACGACCACCAGGTGGTCGACGGTGCCGACGCTGGTCGCTTCATCACGACCATCAAGGACCGCCTCGAGACCGCTGATTTCGAAGCCGACCTTGACCTCTAAGTCTTTACAAGACTCCAACTCTTAAGAGGCTGCTCCCCCGCCACTGCGGCGGGGGAGCTTCGTCGTTGTGCGCGCTGATTCTCTCCTCCAACGCCGCACAGCGGCCCAGGGCGGCCCAGCGACAAGCGCTCTCATGCCAGCACCCCGCCTACCTGACGAAAGTTGCCGCAGATGCTGCGGCGAGTTCAATAACTTTGGCAGATAGGCGCCTTCCGAGCCCCGCTGCTCCATTTCCATGCCTAGCTGTGACTCAGCACACTAGACTGTGGCGCATGGTTTCTCAGAAGTGGTTCCGCGTCGCTTTAGGCATGTTCCTCGTCGCGTGCGGCGCCAATCTTTTCGCCCCTATGGTCGTGGTCTACCAAGTCACCACGGATCTGGGAGTTCTGCAGACGACCTTCCTCTTTGGCATTTATGCCCTCGGCATCATGGTGGCTCTCTTCATTGGCGGCCCACTCTCGGATTCACTGGGGCGCCGCGCCGTCATGCGCCCAGCCGTCCTCACCACCACTGCTGGCTCACTGGTCTTCCTCGCTGGCGCAGGCGGTGCCTTCCTCCCCTTGTTGATTGGCCGCCTATGTGCCGGGGCTGCGGTGGGACTGGCCATGTCTTCCGGCGCTGCGTGGATCAAGGAGCTCAGCACCCACCTCAGCGTGGGCGCCAAGCGTTCCTCCATTGCGTTGTCAGCTGGTTTCGCATCCGCGCCTGGCGCTGCCGGTATCGCCGCAGAGTTCCTCCCCTGGCCCACCGTCCTTCCTTATCTCTTGCACATCGGCCTAGCGCTCGTCGTGGTCCCACTCGTGTGGACGGTGCCCGAAAAGCAAACAAGAACACCGCGGACGCAGCGGCGCACCTTCATACCGATAAGCCTGATTACTCCTAGCTACCTACCCGTCGTGGCCTACGCGCCGTGGGTCTTCGGCTCCGCCACCACCGCTTTCGTGTTCCTGCCCGCACAGCTCAGCGAGCATCTGCGCCACCCCATTCTCATCGCCGGATTGTGTGCTCTCCTCACCATGGGCAGCGGCGTGGTGATCCAACAGCTGGCGGGGCGTATCCGGGTTAACGCTTTCCACGGCATGGTGCTTGCCGCACTAGGAATGGTGCTGTGCCTCGGCGTGCTCGTCGCAGCGGAGTATAGCTGGGCGGTATTCCTCCTGCCCCTCGCAGCCATCATCATGGGTAGCTCCTATGGAATTGGCATGCTGAGCGGGCTCGCAGAAACCCAAGCCATCGCCGACCCAGCGGAACTCGGTGCAGCGACGGGGGTGTTTTATTCGCTTACGTATCTGGGTTTCTTCGCCCCCTTCATCCTCTCCCTTTTGGGCCCTATCACAGGCTATTCCACCGCCTTCATCATTGGACTCGCGGTCGCGGCATTAACTGCCGTGGCGCTACATCTCCGAATCAGGGGTACCCGGGGTTAATGTCATGGCATACGCCTTATACTTGGGGGCAGTTTAGGTCACACAAACTAACGCCACGAAGGAGATTCACCATATGGATTTCATCTCTCGTCACCTCGGCCCGGATGCAGCCGAGCGTGAGACGATGCTCAAGGCAGTGGGCTATGACAGCGTGGACGCGCTGGTCGATGCCGCCTTGCCTACCTCTATCCGCGCCACTGAGGCGCTGAACCTTCCGGAGGCCTTGAGCGAAGATGACGCGCAGGCGAAGCTGCGCGAGTACGCCTCCCAGAACGTCGTGCTGAAGTCCTTCTATGGCCAGGGTTACTCCGATACCCTCACCCCAGCGGTCATTCGCCGCGGTCTGCTGGAAGATGCCGGCTGGTACACCGCCTACACGCCCTACCAGCCGGAGATTTCGCAGGGTCGTCTCGAAGCCCTGCTGAACTTCCAGACCATGATTGAGTCCCTGACCGGCCTTCCTATCGCCAACGCCTCGCTTCTCGACGAAGCCTCTGCCACCGCCGAAGCCGTCGGCCTGATGGCCCGAGCGGTCAAGAAGGGCCGCCGCGTGCTGTTGGATTCGCGCTTGCACCCGCAGGTGCTGGCCGTGGCCGCCGAGCGCGCCCGGGCCATCGAGCTGGAGGTCGAGATTGCTGATGTCCGCGATGGCATCGTCGGCGAAGACCTCGTCGGTGCAGTTCTGGCCTACACGGGAACCGAGGGCGATATCGTCGACCCTCGCGCCGCCATCGAGGAGCTGCACACCCGCGGCGCCCTAGCTGCCGTCGTGGCTGACCCGCTGTCGCTGCTCCTTCTGGAAGCCCCGGGGTCGATGGGGGCAGATGTTGTCCTCGGCTCCTCGCAGCGCTTCGGTGTCCCACTCTTCTTCGGCGGCCCGCACGCAGCCTTCATGTCCGTCACGGATAAGCTCAAGCGCCAGCTGCCGGGCCGCATCGTGGGCGTGTCCAAGGACGCTGCCGGCCGCCCCGCTTACCGCCTGGCGCTGCAGACCCGCGAGCAGCACATCCGCCGCGAGCGCGCCACCTCCAATATCTGTACTGCCCAGGCCCTCCTGGCCAACGTGGCCTCCATGTACGCGGTCTACCATGGCCCGAAGGGGCTGAAGGAAATTGCCCAGCGCGTGCATGACCGCGCTTCTGCTTTCGCCGCGGCAGTCACCGGCGCAGGCAAGGAGATTGTCTCCCGCGACTTCTTCGACACCGTCACCGTCACCGGCGTGGATGCCGCCGCTATCAAGACCCAGCTGCAGGAACAGGGCTACCTGGTGCGCGTCATCGGAGCGGATAATGTTTCTGTTTCCTTCGGCGAGTCCGCCACCCTTGAGGACGTCAACACCTTGGCCGCTGCCTTCGACGCCGCGGACTCCGCTGCGGCGACCGCCGCCTCTTTCGAGATTCCGTCCTCCGTCCAGCGCTCCGAGGAGCCGCTGCAGCACGAGATCTTCAACTCCATCCACTCCGAGACCCAGATGCTGCGCTACCTGCGCACCCTGGCGGATAAGGACTTAGCACTCGACCGCACGATGATCCCGCTGGGCTCGTGCACGATGAAGCTCAACCCCACCTCCGCCATGGAACCCATCTCTTGGCCGGAGTTCGCGGGCATTCACCCCTATGCCCCGGAGGAAACCACCGCTGGCTGGCGCGCGCTGATCGACGAGCTCGAGTCCTGGCTCGCCGAAATCACCGGCTACGCGCAGGTTTCCATCCAGCCAAATGCTGGTTCCCAAGGCGAGCTGGCAGGCCTGTTGGCCATCCGCCGCTACCACGTGGCCAACGGCGACCATGGCCGCGATGTCATCCTCATCCCTGCCTCGGCACACGGCACCAACGCCGCGTCGGCGACGTTGGCCAACCTGCGCGTTGTAGTGGTCAAGACCGCTGACGACGGCTCCATTGATGTTGCTGACCTCGACGCCAAGCTCGAGCAGCACGGCGAGCACGTCGCCGGCATCATGATTACCTACCCCTCCACCCACGGCGTCTTCGACCCGGAAGTACGCGAGGTCTGCGACAAGGTCCACGCAGCCGGCGGCCAGGTCTACATCGACGGCGCGAACATGAACGCGCTGGCCGGTTGGGCCCGTCCGGGTGCTTTCGGTGGCGATGTCTCCCACCTCAACCTGCACAAGACTTTCACCATCCCGCACGGCGGAGGTGGCCCGGGCGTGGGCCCGGTGGGCGTCGCCAAGCACTTGGTACCTTTCCTGCCGACGGATGCCAACGATCCCCAGCTGGATCCTGCGCAGCCGGCTGTGGAGGGCACCGGCGTGCCGTCCACAGCATCGCGCTACGGCTCGGCCGGCGTGCTGCCAATTTCCTGGTCTTATCTGGCCATGGTGGGCTCGCAAGGGCTCACGGAGGCCACGAGCCATGCCATCCTCGGCGCGAACTACCTGGCGCAGAGCCTGAAGGATTCCTTCCCCGTTCTCTACACGGGTAATGCCGGCCTGGTGGCGCATGAATGCATCTTTGACCTGCGCGAGCTGACCGACGCCTCCGACGTCACCGCCGCTGATGTGGCCAAGCGCCTCGTGGACTACGGCTTCCACGCGCCGACCCTGTCCTTCCCGGTGGCCGGCACCCTCATGGTGGAGCCGACCGAGTCCGAGGACCTAGGTGAGCTGGACCGCTTCATCGAAGCCATGCGTTCCATCCGCGCCGAAATCCAGGAGATCATCGACGGCAAGGTGGCCTACGAGGACTCCGTCATCCACCACGCGCCGTTCAACGCCGAATCCGTCGCTGCCGACGAGTGGAACTATGCCTTTAGCCGCCAGCAGGCTGCCTACCCGGTGACCTCCCTGCGCGCTAATAAGTACTTCCCGCCGGTACGCCGCATCGACGAGGCTTACGGTGACCGCAACCTGGTGTGCACCTGCCCGCCGCCAGAGGCTTTTGACTACTCCGACGACAACCAGGAGGTTTAATCAATGACTGACTACCTGCACTCCCCGTTGCATGCCGAGCACGAGAAGCTCGGCGCTACCTTCACGCCCTTCGGGCCGTGGGAGATGCCGCTGAAGTATGACAACGAGCTTGAGGAGCACCGCGCGGTGCGTAATGCCGCTGGTCTCTTCGACCTCTCCCACATGGGTGAAATCTGGGTCAACGGCTCAGACGCCGCCGAGTTCTTGTCCTACTGCTTCATCTCCAACCTCGCCACCCTCAAGGAGGGCAAGGCAAAGTACTCCATGATCTGTGCTGAGGATGGTGGCATCATCGATGACCTCATCACCTACCGCTTGGAGGAAACCAAGTTCCTCGTCGTGCCCAATGCCGGCAACGCCGACACCGTGTGGGAGGCGCTTAACCAGCGCGCCGAGGGCTTCGACGTGGACCTGAAGAACGAGTCCCGCGACGTGGCCATGATTGCTGTCCAGGGCCCGAAGGCGCTGGAGATCCTCGTCCCTTTGGTAGAGGACACCAAGCAGCAGGCCGTGATGGACCTGCCCTACTACGCCGCGATGACCGGCAAGGTGGCCCGTAAGTATGCCTTCATCTGCCGCACCGGCTACACCGGCGAGGATGGTTTCGAGCTCATCGTCTACAACTCCGATGCCCCGGAGCTGTGGGAAGAGCTGCTCAAGGCCGGCGAGGAATACGGCATCAAGCCCTGCGGCTTGGCAGCGCGCGACTCCCTGCGCTTGGAGGCTGGCATGCCGCTCTACGGCAACGAGCTCACCCGCGATATCACCCCAGTGGAGGCCGGAATGTCCCGCGCCTTTGCCAAGAAGGAGCAGGACTTCGTAGGCGCTGAGGTGCTGCGCCAGCGCGCTGAGGAGGGCCCGCAGGCCGTTATCACCGGACTTGTCTCCTCCCAGCGCCGCGCCGCCCGTGCCGGCTCCGAGGTCTACGTGGGTGAGAACAAGGTGGGCACGGTGACATCTGGTCAGCCCTCCCCCACCCTGGGGCACCCGGTAGCACTCGCGCTCATCGATACCGCCGCTGGACTCGAGCCGGGTGCGGCCGTCGAGGTGGATATCCGCGGCAAGCGCTACCCCTTCGAAGTCTCCGCGCTGCCCTTCTACAAGCGCGATAAGTAAACTCCACTACTGAAGTCAACTACCGAAAGGACACCCCTTCTCATGGCTAATCTTCCTTCCGATTTCTCCTACTCCGAGGACCACGAGTGGATTAACGCCACCGCTGACTCCGTCGTTGGTTCTACCGTCCGTATCGGCATCACCTCCGTGGCCACCGACCGCCTGGGGGAGGTCGTCTTCGCTGAGCTGCCTGCCGTGGGCGATACCGTCGAGCACGGCGAGACCTGCGGCGAGGTCGAGTCCACCAAGTCCGTGTCTGACCTCTACTCCCCGGTCACCGGCACCGTGACCGCCGTCAATGAGGGCGTGCACGATGACTACGCAGTCATCAACAACGATCCCTTCGGTGAGGGCTGGCTCTTCGAGGTAGAGGTCACCGAGGCCGGCGAGCTGATGACCGCCGACGAGTACGCCTCCGCCAACGGCGTTGACTAAAACAACGCTTGAGCAGCGCAGACTCAGCCCCTTTCGGGCTGATATCTCGCGGGGTTTAGGATCGGGTTCATGACTGCTCCCCGCGAACCTTTCTTTCCCGCGGATCGCTCCATCCGCGCGTCCGATAAGCCACTGGAGATCCGCCGCTTGGGCCGCATGGGCTACCAAGAGGCCTGGGATCTGCAGGCTGAGCTCGCGGCGGCGCGGGCGGCGGGTACGCAGGGTGATGTCATCCTCGTGGTGGAGCACCCCAACGTCTACACCGCCGGCAAGCGCACGCAGCCGGAGGATATGCCTGATAATGGCCTGCCGGTCATTGATGTCGACCGGGGAGGACGCATCACCTGGCACGGTGAGGGCCAGTTGGTGGTCTACCCCATTATCAAGCTGGCCGAGCCGGTAGACGTTGTCGATTACGTCCGCCGCCTTGAGGAGGCCATCATCCAAGCCGTCCGCGAACTCGGTGTGAGCACCGCTGGGCGCATCGATGGACGCTCTGGCGTATGGGTTCCTTCCACCACCCAGGCTGCCGACCCAGCCGCCCCGAAGCGCGACCGTAAGCTCGGTGCGTTGGGTATTCGTGTGACCCGCGGCGTGACCATGCACGGCCTAGCGCTCAACTGCACCAACACCTTGGAGTACTACGAGCACATCGTGGCCTGTGGCATCGATGATGCGGATGTGTCCACGCTGTCGCTGGAGCTGGGCCGCCCGGTGACTATGGAGGAGGCAGAAGCGCCGCTTCTCGATGCCCTCCTCAAAGCCCTTTCCGGCGAACTCACCGTGGCCGACCACACCTTTGCCTCGGCCCCTGATCCCATCAAAGTGGCCAACGAGAAGGCCCGCCAAGCCCGCAAAGCCGCGCAAGAAAAGTAGCGGCTACCCTCGGTGGAATAAAGCAACCACCCGCGGGGCTTGTATTAGAAAGAACTAGTTCAACACCTAAAGTGAGGTTTCGTGACTGTTAAGCCTGAAGGACGCAAGATGCTCCGCATTGAGAAGAAGAATGCGGAGTCTCCCATCGAACAGAAGCCGCGTTGGATCCGCAACCAGGTTCGCACCGGCCCTGGGTATGAGGACATGAAATCTCGCGTGTCTGGTGCTTCCCTGCACACCGTGTGTCAGGAGGCTGGCTGCCCCAATATTCATGAATGCTGGGAATCGCGTGAGGCTACCTTCCTCATCGGCGGCGACAAGTGCACTCGCCGCTGTGATTTCTGCGATATCGCTACTGGCAAGCCGGCGGAATTGGACCGCGACGAGCCGCGTCGTGTGGCAGAGAGCATCCAAGAAATGGATCTCAACTACACCACAATTACGGGTGTTACCCGCGATGATCTGCCCGACGAGGGCGCCTGGCTCTACGCCGAGGTGGTGCGCAAGATTCATGAGCTCAACCCGCACACGGGCGTGGAGAACCTCACCCCGGACTTCTCAGGTAAGCCGGACCTGCTCCAGGAGGTCTTTGAGGCCCGCCCCGAGGTCTTCGCTCACAACCTGGAAACCGTGCCGCGCATCTTCAAGCGCATCCGCCCGGCCTTCCGCTATGAGCGTTCGCTCGACGTCATCCGCCAGGCCCACGACTTTGGTTTGATCACCAAGTCCAACCTCATCCTGGGTATGGGCGAAACCGCCGAAGAAATCGAGGAAGCACTGCGCGACCTGCGCTCGGCAGGCTGCGACATCATCACGATTACCCAGTACCTGCGCCCTGGTCCGCGTTTCCACCCGATCGAGCGCTGGGTGCGCCCGGAGGAGTTCGTGGAGCACTCCAAGCTGGCCAAGGAGCTGGGATTCGGCGGCGTCATGTCTGGCCCGCTGGTCCGCTCCTCCTACCGTGCTGGCCGCCTCTACGTGCAAGCCATGGAGGCACGCGGTCTCGAGCTTCCGGAGAACCTGAAGCACCTGGCGGAGACTTCCCAGGGCGCTACCGCCCAAGAAGCTTCCACTCTGCTGGAGAAGTACGGCCCCTCCGAGGAGACCCCAGTGACGACCCGCATGGTCAAGACCCCAGCCGGTGCAGCGAACCGGAACTCGGCGGCGTCCACCATTCGCTAGTTCGATTCTCTTTTTCACCCTCTGACCTCTAAAGTAGGAGCCATGGCTAACGACGACAAGGCATCGCTCAAGGAAGCGAAGAAGCAAGAGCGGGCAGCCAAGCGCGCCCAGCGCAAGCAGCACTGGTCACAGATGTGGCAAGCGTTCAACATGCAGCGCAAGCAGGACAAGGCTCTCATCCCCATCATGCTGGCTGCATTCTTGGGTGTGGGCTTGCTCTTCTTCCTTATCGGCCTGCTCTTCAACGGCCAGTGGTTCATGCTCATCATCGGCTTGGGCCTTGGCGCAATGCTCGCTATGTTCCTGTTCACTCGCCGCCTCGAGCGCGACATGTACAAGAAGGTGGAGGACCAACCTGGTGTCGCCGGTTGGGCTTTGGAGCAACAGCTGCGCAACACCGTGGGCGTGGTGTGGAAGGTCAAGCCGGGCGTGGCGGCGACCCGCCAGCAGGATCTGGTGCACCGCGTGATTGGTAACTCGGGCGTCATCTTCGTCGTCGAAGGTGACCGCAAGCGCGTCGCCCCTACTCTCAACCGTTTGAAGAAGCGCGTTGACCGCCTAGCTGGCGGCGTGCCGGTCTACGAGGTCTTCGTGGGCAGCGGTGAGGATGAGGTGCCGGTGTCCAAGCTGCGCACTCACATCATGAAGCTGCCGCGCAACTACAATAAAAACGAGACCTACGAGAACATTCGCCGCATCGAGGCCATGGATGATCTGCCGGGTACTACTCCGGGTCTGCCGAAGGGCCCGATGCCCCGCCAGGCTCAGAACATGGCGGGCATGAACCGCCGCATGCGCCGCATGCAGGAGCGCAAGGGCGGCAAATAAACCACCTCGTTCCATACCAAAGGGGGTCCCTTCCGAGATTCTCGGAAGGGACCCCCTTTTTCATTGGCTTTAAGGACGTCCCTGGGCCTTGTTCCCTGCATTGGCCACAGCAAAATCTTCTGCTCAGCAAGCACCTTCTACTTGGCATCTCCCAAAAGGCATCTACAGCCCTGAAAACGCCATTTGCACAGCCTAAATGGCGTTTTTAATCCTAAAAACGCCATACAACAGATGCCTTTTGTCAGGTGCCATTTGCCAGATACCGTTCACTGAAAGCCATCCGCTCCCATACCCTGCGCGAAGCTTGTAGTGGATACGACCGGCTGGCGCTGAACAAGCTTTAGGCCATGATGACGGCGGTGCCGGTGGCGCGGTCGTGGAGGCCGCGGCCGTCGGCATCGACCATCGCTGCGGGGAAGAGCACAGCAGTCAGCAGCGTGCGGACCGCGGCCCGCCACAAACCGACAGAGGTACCCGGCACGTCGAGGCGGGCCACGCCCATACCCAGCATGGCCATTCCCGGGGTGCGAGCGAAGAGCCATCCGCACACGATGCCCATGACTACCCACACTGCATAACCCAAGAAGGCTGGGCCGCCGAGCGAATCCGTAAAGAGCTCAAGAAGATTGGCAATGATCATCGCCAAGATCCAGTCAATGAGCACGCCAAGAGTGCGCCGCATTACAGAAGCCAGGGCACCTGGCCCCTCCTTGGGCAAGCCCATTGTTTGCCCAGGCCACTGCCCGTGCTCAAAGCCGTCGTTGTTATCTGCCATGTTCACCAATCTAGCCGTCGGCTCCGCGAAGCAGAAAATTTACATCTAGGTGCCCCAGGCACCCCAGTGAAGCAGCCAATACCTGTAAACTAGTCGGGAGTACTACACGTCAACCAACAGGAGACCACCGTGTCCTTTGAGACAATCCAGGACGTCATCACATTCATCAAGGAAGAGGACGTCAAGTTCGTTGACATCCGGTTTACGGACGTCCCCGGCACTGAGCACCACTTCTCTATTCCGGCCGAGGAGTTTACTGAAGACGCAGCCGCCGAAGGCCTCGCTTTTGATGGTTCATCCATCCGTGGATTCACCACCATCGATGAGTCCGATATGACGCTGCTGCCGGATCCGAAAACCGCCTTCGTGGATCCTTTCCGCACCGCGAAGACCTTGAACATCAAGTTCTTCGTCCACGACCCGTTCACCCTGGAGCCTTTCAGCCGCGACCCGCGCAACATCGCGCGCAAGGCTGAGGAGTACCTCGCCTCGACTGGTATTGCGGATACCTGTAACTTCGGCGCCGAGGCTGAGTTCTACATCTTCGACTCCGTTCGCTACGGCACCGACGTACATAATGGCTTCTACGAGGTTGATACCGATGAGGGCTGGTGGAACCGCGGTTCTGAGACCAACTTCGATGGCACCCCGAACACCGGTTTCAAGACTCGTGTGAAGGGCGGCTACTTCCCTACGGCACCCGTCGACAAGCACGGCGAGGTCCGCGATGCCATGGTGGAGCAGCTGCAGAAGGCCGGCTTTGTTATCGAGCGCTTCCACCACGAGGTGGGCAGCGGCCAGAACGAGATCAACTACCGCTTCAACTCCCTGCTGCACGCGGCTGATGATATTCAGACCTTCAAGTACATCATCAAGAACACCGCTGAGCAGTTCGGTAAGTCCGTAACCTTTATGCCGAAGCCACTGGCCGGCGATAATGGTTCCGGTATGCACGCCCACATGTCCCTGTGGCAGGACGGCAAGCCGCTCTTCCACGATGAGGCTGGCTACGCCGGTCTGTCTGATATGGCTCGCTACTACATCGGCGGCATCTTGACCCACGCACCGGCTGTGCTGGCGTTCACTAACCCCACTCTGAACTCCTACCACCGTCTGGTTCCGGGCTTTGAGGCACCGATTAACCTGGTGTACTCGCAGCGCAACCGCTCGGCTGCTATCCGTATCCCGATTACCGGTTCTAACCCGAAGGCCAAGCGCATTGAGTTCCGCGCGCCGGATCCGTCGGGCAACCCCTACTTCGGCTTCGCTGCCATGATGATGGCAGGCCTCGACGGCATCAAGAACCGCATTGAGCCGCACGCTCCGGTGGATAAGGACCTCTACGAGCTGCCGCCGGCAGAAGCTGCGTCCATCCCGCAGGCGCCGACCTCCCTGGAGGCCTCCATCGCAGCGCTTGAGGAGGACAACGAGTTCCTCACTGAGGGCGATGTCTTCTCCGAGGATCTCATCGAGACCTACATCAACTACAAGCGTGAGAACGAAATCGCACCGGTCCGCCTGCGCCCGACTCCGCAGGAATTTGAGATGTACTACGACTGCTAAAGGATATGTGGGTATCTGCCCCATTCTTTTAGCACTCAGTGCAAAGACACAACCCACGGTGTCCTTCACGGATTCCGTGGGTTGTGTCATGTTGAGCCCAGCGCGCGGAAACCCAATGGCACAGCTTCTGAAACTAACTACAGGGGCTACCGGCTACGCAGGCTAATGTTCCACCGACTAATGAAGGCGCCCTAATTCAGCGAAGATACCCGAATTAAAGTTGAAAGCCCGCTCTGCCTCCGAGAGCATAGCTTCACGCTGTTCAACGTTTAGCTCCAGGCTATCCACGCGCTCGCGGTATCCCGTACGATAAGGCGGGATTTTTCCAATCGAAGTGAAGTCATAGAAGTTCAGTGCCTCAGGAGGAACTCCGTAATGGGCTCCCAAACGCGCTGCAATCACCTGCCCACCGGAAATATCACCGAGATAGCGCACGTAGTGATGGGCTACCACTTCTACTGGCTTGCCCACAATTTCTTCTAAGCGCGCGCTATAAGTCCTCGTCGCTGGAAGAATGCGAATCTCCTCACGCCAGGTTTCGCCGACGAGCACCTTTAGATCTACCTCCAGAGCTTGACGACGTTCCAGCCGTGGATCCGCTACCGCACCGGCAATGGGAGTAGTCGCCACGCTGCGAACGGCGTTCTCGAGAGCTCCATATACAAACCACAATTGGCCGGCCAAATCAGCCACGGCTGACTTGTCGAGCTCCCCTGACAACAGACGCTGCATGAATGCCGAATTCTCCGCATTCTCATGCGCACGCGCAGTCGCCTCACGCAACGCAACGGACAAAGGTTTATTGAGAGTGGTACTCACTGTTCTTCTCCACGGTGTTATTTAAAAACTACAAATCAGTTGAGGTTAGAAAAACTCAAAATCGAAAATTAAGGGGATTAGGCCGACGTGGGTGTGCGGCGCCAATTCTTATCGGCACCCCACACCCGTTACGTCGCTCTTGAACTGTCAGCGGTGTGCTTTAGCGCTTATCGCTGAAAGAAGGCACGGGCACTGTCAAAAGCACCGGACTTAACAAATGCTTGCCACAGAATTGCGATCATGCTGCCGATAGCCGCAATGCCTAGGAAGTAGTTCCAGAAGTTGGTGGTCTTCGAGCTAGAAGAGGAGCTCTCACCCGAGCTAAGGTTCTTATCTTCCGAAGGCGTCTGGGGCTTCGGCTTCTCCCCCTCGGACGGAACCTGGGGATTCGGCTTCTCCCCGTCGGACGGATCCTTGCCATTGTCCTTCTTCTGGCCACAGCCCGGGGCGAGCTTGAGGGTCAGCTGCGCGCTATCCACCTCGGGGTTGTAGTCATGGCTGTACATACCCATGAACAGGAAGTCAACGCCCTCGACGTCACCAGAATCGTTCGTTCCGGGCTGCCGCTCGTACATAACGTCGGAAGCCGAAAGCGTGAGAGTATCCCCGTCCTTGTTCCACTGTGCCTTACCGTGACCGAATGCCCCTTCACCTGTGCGCTTGTTGGCCTCAACGCGGTCCTCCGGGGTGTACTGCGTCATGTGCTTGCCTTCAACAAAGTAGGCCTCGTAGCCGGAGCCGAGCTGGGCCTTATCGCCTTCGGTCTGCACGAATGGGTTGGTCATCTTGGAGTACAGTGCTCCGTGGTGGCCAGTGAACGTAATCGAAGAATCTTTAGCCTTGATCTTCGATGCAGTCACATTTCCTGCCTCGTCCACCGAGACTGTGGACGCTTCCGGATCGACTTCGAAACCGAAGGTGAAATCACCGCCCGTAGGGTCTCCGTTTTCCTTCACCGCTCCGGTCGTCTCCCAGCCACCGTTAGCAATTCGTCCCTTGATGTAGGAGCGCCAGGAGTGCTTGACACCCCAATTGAAATTGCCGGATTCGATGGTGCAGGATTCTGCTTCTGCCGCGGTAGCCTGCGGCACGGTAATCGCCGTCGCTGCGATAGCGGTCACCAGGATTTTTTTAAACATGGAAGTCCTCCAGTTGATGCGAGAAAAGTGGATTGATTGTGGGCGTGGCGCGCTGCGGTTGCACCTGCAGCTCGTTGACGGAGATTGGCCAGCCGTACACCTCAGACAAGGTGGCGCCGGTAAAAACCTCCGCCACGCGCCCTTGAGCTGCGATCCCCCCGCATGAGACGCACACGATGTGATCGCAATATGCAGCTGCCGCGTTCAGGTCATGGAGCACCACAACTGCGGTTACTCCTGCCTCACGGGACAGGGCTTTTACAGAGCCCAGGAGCTGTTCTTGGTGGCGGATGTCGAGGGCCGCTGTCGGTTCATCCAACAGAACTATCGGTGCATTCTGCGCAAGGACACGTGCAAAGGCCACCCGCGCGCGTTCACCACCGGAAAGCGTGCTGATATCTCTTCCTGCAAGATGAGCAACGCCCGCTGTTTCGAGGGCGGCTTCGATAAACTGATCGTCGAGTTTGGCCTGGGGCGTTCCGCCCCACGGGCGTCGCCCCATCGCTACGACATCGCGTACCAGAAATTCGAAGGACACCGCGACATCCTGAAGCATCACCGCACGTTGACGTGCAAGCTCACGGGGTGGGGCTTTAGGCGACAGACCACCGATGCGAATTTCACCGGAGAAGTCGATATCACCCGCGACCGCACCGAGGACCGTTGACTTCCCTGCACCATTCGGGCCAATCAGACCGGTAACCTCGCCTGGTTGGGCTTTAAAGGTCACGCTGTCAACGAGGGTATGTCCATCCACGTGGACAGTGAGGTTGTCTACGCTCAGCATCAGTGCACCCCCTTTCGCATCATGCGCCGCAACAAGACAAAGAAGGTCGGTCCACCAACGAGAGCGGTAAAAATACCGATTGGGAGGTCTGCAAAGGGAATCAAGGTTCGTGCTGCCACATCCGCAAAGCCGATGAGCACCGCGCCGCCTAGGGCGGATGCAGGAATAAGGATATGGTTTTGCGGTCCCACGATGCTGCGCAACAAATGGGGAACGATGAGCCCGACAAAGCCGATGAGACCAGCGAAGGAGACAGCCGCTGCGGTAAGCACTGCGGATGTCACAATTGCCACTATGCGCAACATAGGCACATCTACTCCAGTGTGTGCAGCGGCGCGTTCGCCCAGCGCAAGAATGTCAAGCTGCCTTCCTAAACACAGGGCTACCGCAAGACCAACGAGGACGACGGGAAGAACTACCCATACGTGCTTCCACTGGGAGCCGTTGAAGGAACCCATCTGCCAGAAAATGATGGCTTCCCGGTTGGCGGTCGGTGCTAGGTACACCATGAAGGAGATGATGGCATTGCACACGGCATTAATGGCGATACCCGTGAGGATCAGGTTAACCACCGTGACGCGGCCATTGTGGCGTGCAAGCTGGTAGATGATGAAGGTAACTAGTAACGCACTTAAGAAAGCCAACGCTGGCGCAGTGAAAGTTCCCGCGAAGGTGAGGTTGAAGACGATCGCTACAGCCGCCCCCACACCTGCACCGGAGGTCACACCGATGATGGATGGCTCCGCCAAAGGATTGGCAAAGATGGCTTGCATCAATGTGCCCGCGACGCCTAGAGCAGCACCTACGAGTAGCCCCAGAACTAACCGCGGTAGGCGAATACTCCAGACCACGCTGGCTGTGAGGGACTCTTGGCTCGGCCCAAAAGCGAGAATCGGGAACAGATCCGAAAGCGAGATGTAGTACTGTCCGAGGACGATCGAGATGAGCCCTGCTAGAACAGCAAGCACTGCTAAAAGTATGAAAACTGATATCCGCTGAGTACGGCGCCGTGTGAAGACGTCGCTATGCATTATCTGGGTCATAGACAGCCTTTGCGAGTTTGACCAACGTCTGACCGGTCATAGGGCCGAAGGCCAAGGATTGACCGTCGGGGATGGTGACGATGCGCTGCTTTTGGCCAGCGATGGTCTGAGCCACACCAGGGCGTTCCAGCAGACCGTCAATTCCCCCTGTGGATTTCAATCCATCGGTCATCATGATGATGACCTCCGGGTTGATGCGGGCCAGCGCTTCTGCATTAGCAGGTTCGGCATAAGAAAGGTGGTTCTCCGCAGCGAGGTCGACTCCTCCAATTCCTTCGATGAGGTCCTGGGCACCGGTCCCCTCCCCCATGATGAAGAACACGCCGCCGTTTCCACGGGCGTAGAGGAAGGCCATACGCATTGGTTCCTCAGGGGCAATGGTCTTAATGGCTTCCTTCGACTCATCAATTTCCTTGATGGAGCGCTCCGCCAGCTTGCGTGCTTCATCTGGGAGCCCCAGGGTGTCACCCAGCGTGATGATGTCTTCGCCCACCGAGTCAATGGTCCGCTGCGGTTCCATGACCACAGTTGTCACACCTGCTTCACGGATCTGATCGATCGCATCACGGGGCCCAATGGAGTGGTCCACGATAACGAGCGTCGGATTAAGCTCTAGAACTGCTTCAACATTGATATTGTGGCCGCCTTCAGTCACGACGGGACGGTCCGCCAGATTCGGCTCAGTGGAAGAGACGGTGCGACCAACGATATTGTCCGCGAGCCCCAAACCGCTCAGCGTTTTGGTATAGGTCCCGTAAATATCCAGCGCTAGAATCCGCGAGACGTCCGTGACGGTGACGTCATAACCATCGGCGTCAGTAAGTTCCACTGGAAGTGCAGGCTGGACTTTAGAGCTTACGGGCTCGATATCGGCGAAGTCACTGACCTCGGTAACACCTTCGAAGGAGCGCGGGTCGGAGAGGTCCTGCGGGTCCGGTAGCTGGTCTGTATAGCTTCCTTGCACGCCACAGGCAGTCAAGCCCACGATGCACAGAAGCGGGATAAGGAAACGTAGGAGTAGTTTCACGGCCATCTTTCTAGGAGTTGTTCATAATGAGGCGGCTGGTGGAGCCTCCGGCGATAATGAGCCCGGCGATGAACAGGAGGAGGTAGGTAACTGGGTCATCTGTGGTGCCGTTCGCGGAGCTCGCGGACTTGATCTGGAATTTCTTTGAGCCATCTTCATAGCCCTGCGAGGAGTCACTGGCTAGTGCGTTTTCCACAGCGTCGGAATTGACGCCACCGTTGCTCTTCGCCCCAGAGCCGGCACTATCTCCCGCGCTGGACGAGCCTCCGCTGCTAGTGCTGCCGTTAGCGTCGTTGCAATCAGCGTTTCCGCCCAGGCTGGCGTTGAAACTTAGCGGATCGAGCTGGGTTCCAGGCTCATAGAATTCGGCGAATGCCTTGGAGCCAACGTCAGTCAGGGATACTGTTGCTTCACCCGATACGGCATCTGTTCCCACATCCAGAGACGTGAAATTCAAGTCGGCGATGGCGGTGCGTCCGAAGTCCTTCTTCTCGCCTTCCATGTTGGAGGAGCGCACGTCGCCGATTAGTTTTCCGGTTTTACCGTTGAAGGAGATTTCTAGGTTCGCAATATTGAGGTCGAGCTTGCCGTGGTGGCCGGTGAACTGGATGCTTCCGCCGTAGCGCACGGAACCCGCGCCGTCCTTAACTGCGCCTGAGTTGCCGGAAAACTGGAATCTACTATTGCTGTATCCGACTCCCGAGAGTTCCCATTTTCCTTGCGCAATGGAGCCGGTGATATAGGACTGGAATGACTTCTTCACTCCCCACTGCGCCGTAGCTTGGGTCACACCGGTGGCTTGGCAGGTTTCGTTGGCTGCACCGGATGCTCCAGACGAAGAGTCCGCCGAGCCCGTCGCACCCGTAGCGCCGGAGTTCGACGCGCCAGCTGTTGATGCTCCACTACTGTTTCCGCTGCCAGCTGCCACTGTTTCTGGAAGGTCGTTGCCGCTGAGGCCCGAAGTAGTGGTGCTACCAGTGGTGGAGGTTCCAGATGATGCGCTAGCCGACGCTCCGGAAGCCGCCGAGTTGGTGTCGCCCCGCTTCTTGAATGAGTCCAACTCATCCAAGAAAGCCTGAGTATTGCCCATAAACGTGGTGATACCGTTCATGGTGTCATTGGTTTCGGACAAAATAGCCATGGCTTCCTTGTTGAAGCCCGTAAAGGTGCCGGTAATAGAGTTCAGCTTCCGTTTCGAGCCAGATCCATTGCCGCCTGAGCCGCCAGAACCAGAGCAGGATCCATCCAACGCAATGGTGCCTGAGGAAGGATCGAGTTTTTCACCCTGCTCATAGAAGCCCGTGAAAAGCTTGACTCCCCCGGCACTAAGGGACGTGGTTCCTGCCAGGTTCACTGCCGAGCCGTTGTCTTTGACAGGCTCCTGCAGATTAATGGTGGCGATGACCTCATCGTCGCCTTGAATCTGGGCCCCGCGGGTGTAGTTGCTTCGGTTCAGTTCATAAGAAACGTAGTCAACCGTCACTTTTGCTTGGTCACCGGAAGCAATGACCTTGAAGTCCGACATTGTCATGTCGAGAACCCCGTCATGTCCTGTGAAGTTCAGCGTGCCTTGGAACGGGATGGTGACTGTACCGCCAGAGGCCGTGGGCGCGCCGGCTTGGAACACAAACGCACCGTTGCCTTTTTCATCACCGCTAAAGCCGATACCGCTGGCGCCCCAGCCGCCGCGGGCGATATTGCCCTTGATGTAGCTTCGGAAGGATTGCTTGATCCCCCAGTTCCACGTGCAGGAAGTCTCTGCGTGGGCTACTGGGACAGTGTTAAAAAATGGAACGGCACCGAGAGCGAGGGGAGCTGCGATTATCACACCGCATGCTGAGCGCCAGAGATTGCGAATCATGTTGAGAACCTTGTTTCATCCAGATAAAGCTATAGGCTAGGCTTACCTTGGTTAGGTAATCCTGGCCTAAAGTAACAGGTTTGTCAACAAATCAACCAAACGGGAGAAAACAGCATGCACAGCCACCCCCACACAGCTATCTTCAGGAGCATCTACCCAGACGTAGATCCGACCCAAAAGTTCCCCCCTACCTTGTCGGAACGCGTGGCTTTAGCATTCGCCGTCGGCGTTTTCATGTTCGGCGGAGTGAAGGGAGACCTACTCATCGCTGGCGCAGGGCTGGTGTTTGTTGTCGGCTGCGTTTGGGCGCTTTCCCGAAAAACTCCCCGGCGCATCCGTACCGAAGCGCGTAGCCGGTTCCCCCAAGAACCATGGGCGGAAAACCCTAGCCCCCTTATCCCCGCTTTATGGCTCGTGCTCGGTGTACTCGCTGTAACCGCATGGTGGTTTACCCCAGATGAGTTTCTCACATGGAGCGCTTCCGCAGTGGCTATCCTGGCAGCCGTTGTAACGTGGTACATGCCGGCTATACAGGCCCGACGCGCGGATGTGCCTGAAGGACCTGACTCAAACCTATAACAAACCCAAGCTTCCGTAACCCCGCGAGCCCGATCCTCAAAGCTAGCAGGCATATACGGGCAGGTTGCCCACCCCACAAGAGACCGATTCCGCAAAGTTCAGCACAGCAATAGGACAGTAGTTGGTGGATGCAGCTACCATGCCAGCTGTGACTGAGAAATTCCGCCAACTGCCACCGCCCGGCCCCGCGTGGGGCGGCAGCCTCATGGGCACCTCCATCGTCTCCCGGCTGCTCGTTGAGGAAGGCATGCTAACAGGTTCTGCTATCTTCGCAGCACTGTCCTGCGTCATCCTCCTCGTGCTGACAGTAGGTTTCGCGGTCTACCGCCAGCCCAGCTTTGCCCGGACCTCCATGGCGGAATGGTCCATGTACTTCATCGGCATCCTGGCGCTCGGCGCAGCACTGTCGGGTTTGACGGATATCGGAACATTCCGTCTAGTGGGCTTTTGGATAGGCGGCCCCGTCACCGTCATCACCTGGGCTATTCAGCTCACCCGCTTCGACGGCCAGCCGCGGTTTACCTGGGGCCTGCCGCTGGTCGGCCCCATGATTTCCTCCTCCGTAGCCGGCTTCCTCGCCTTGGACTATGGCCATGCATACCACGTCATGGGCACGGTTCTTTTTGTCATGTCGCTTTCTACGGCGGTCCCCATCTTCATCCGCGTGTACTGGGCCGCCTGGCAGGGCAAGGTCAATCTCACCGGCGCCAACTCCGCGACGGCCTGGGTTCCGCTGGGCGTGGTGGGCCAATCCACCACCGCGATGCAGATTCTCTACCCCGGCACTTTCTCTGTCTATTACGGGCTGACCGCCATGGTGATCGCCATTCCCCTCGCGCTCTATGCCATGGTCACCTTCTACCCCAACGTGGCTCGCTGGGTGGACTACTCGCCCGCGTGGTGGGCGTGCACCTTTCCGCCGGGAACGGTCAGTATGGGCGGGCACCAGGTAGCGCTGGTGAATGGCTCTGAGCTCCTAGACCTCATCGCGCTCAGCATCCCGGTACTCCTCATCACGCACTGGTCTGCCTGCTCCTGCCGCTTCATTAGCTGGCTCATCGAAGGCCGGCGCGCACAGCGAAGCGGGGCCAGCCCAGTCTCGGACTAGCCCCGCCACGCGAAAATCTGGATGCTTAGGAAGCCTTAGTTCTCGGTCTTCTCAAACTGAATGACCTGGCCCTGGCTGCCCAGCGCAAAGGTATTGCCCTCTACGGGGATGACCACTGGCTTGGCGGAGAGGATGGCGTTGAGCGCATCGGCATCAGCCATCTCATCCGGGCCGCAGGCACGCATCGTAGAATTCAGGTTCTCCACCACGATGGCATCGGTCTGATCCAGCGTGTAGCTACCACCACCGGAATTGCAGCCATCGTTGAAGTTCAGCGTGCCATCCTCATTGAAGGTCACGGAGATATCCGGGTTCTTCTTTGCGGTGAAAGTACCGTTGAGAACCTTCTGGGCCTCGTCAGCCGGCAGCTTCTCCTGCAGGCCGTCAACGTCTTCGTACTTCTCAATCAAGCCAGAGCCTTCCGGTGCTTCCGAATCCTTGGAGGAGGAGAAGGAGTCACCGAACAGACGCGAGCTCAGCTCCTGAATCTGGCTGTTCTTCACGGAGTCGACGGAGGACATCTCTTGCGCACCGGCGGTACCGGCACCCAGGACGCCGCCGGCGAGAGCGACGAACGCGGTTGCAGTGGTTACTTTCTTCAGTGTGCGTGAAATCATGGCCCCGAAGCTATCGAGCATCACCGGCAGCATCAACCCATATCATGCGTTTCTGATGATATTTTACGGCAACTCCAACACTCTAAACCCACAGGCAAGCTCCTCAGAAAACGGCACTGCGCTGGGGTTTAAGTGCGCTTAACGTAGCCCATCCGCGGGCGGAAGCCCTGCGGGTGCTTCATCTGCGCCACTGCATCCCCGATGATCATGCGGTGGCGGGCACTGACGGACGTCGGCATCTGCGCCACGGAGAACCACTGCGCGTCAAGGTTCTCTTCGTCGGAGACCACCGGCTCCGCATCATCCGGCACGGAAACGCGAATGGCGGTATCCATGAACATGCATTTGTCCCCATTGGGGTAGACCACGGGGCCCACCTGCCCCACCCCAAGAAGCGCTTCGATGCGCCCGTCAAGACCAATCTCTTCTTTAACTTCACGCAGTGCGGTCGCCGTAATCTCCTCACCTGGCTCACAGATACCGGAGATAGGACCCCACGCACCAGTATCGGCACGCTGAGCAAGCAGGACCGATGGCAGCTCCCAGATCGCGGAGCCGGTAGGCACGGCCCGCACAATAACCGCGGTCACGCCGGGTAAAAAGAGCTGCTCGTGGCCGATTTTCTCACGCAGGGACACAATATAATCAGGAGTGGGCATGGGCTTTATCTTAGCGTCTTAGAGCTGCGCCAGAATCTCCGGCAGGAGCGCCTCAATGTCAGAGGCGGGAGTAAAAGACATCTCTGCCTCCGAGCCGTGAGCACAACTCTCACTACCCGCGGCCGCTTCCGTCGTACCGGACAGAACTCCCACAATCACGCCTTCATAGGGGCTGCCCGGCGCGCCAAAGACCGGTGCGCCGGAATCACCGTGTGTGGAGCAGACGTGGGCGCGCGCAGAGATAGTATCCACAGTGCGCTCACCAAACTGGAGTTTCCCGTTCCCCTCTCCGTGTGTGAGCGGGCCGCAGGTCTGACCGGTGATGCGCCCCAGCTTGCACACCTCATCGGGAAGTTCCTCCTGCTCGGCCGCGACCACGCTGGTGGGCATGTCCTGGGGAACATAGAACTCAGCCTGCCGCGTTATCTCCACCAAGGCGAAATCAAGCTGGTGCGTGTCCGGTGCGCTGAGGTCGGAGTAGATGATGCTGCCAACGGGCTCGGCCGGGTATATAAATTCCCCGTCCGCGGCACCCGCCCACACCGTATCCCCGGGCTCACCGCAGTGGGAGGCGGTAACGGCGATGGTGCGGCCGTCGTCAAGCACAAAGCTCCATGCCACTGTGCAGAGGTTGAAGTCGAAGGCTTCGCCGGGAACGGGCTGCATGCTAGAGATATCCAATGCTGCCCCCGGCGGCACCGGAGACGCACCCGGAGTGTGTGTTTGCGGCGGGGGCGGCTCAATAGTGGCGTTCTCGGAGGTGTTCGAGGCGGCCTCGGGAACGGGCTCAACGCCCGTGTGCACCGTGCACCCAGCCGTCGCCAGAGCTGCTGTGCTGAATGCCCCAAGCAGGAGAAACCTAGGCATCCTCTTCTGGTGCAGCCTCACCCGCGTTCGCCTTATTCTCCTTATTTTCCTTCTCCATCTCCGCGACCTGCTTCATGTCACGGATGAACTTTTCTGGGTCAAATTCGGTGAAATACTCCGGGCCCGAGAACTGTTCCTGTGCCATGGGCTTAAACCTCCGTGCTCTTGATGTACTGCGTGATGTAATCCTTCACCGCCGCGGCATCGTTTGGCAGGTCGGTGACGTGACGCTCGGCTTCAAGGATTTCGGCGAAACGCTCCGGCACCTCCGGCTCGCTGCCAATGGCTTCCTTGATGGTCTCCGCAAACTTCACCGGCAGGGCGGTCTCCAGACAGATGATTGGGGTATCGACCCCATACTCTTCCTGTACCGCGCGGGCAACCTTGATGCCGTCGGCCGTGTGCGGATCCACCAGCACGTCGTAGCGCTCGTGGACATCCTTAATGGTGGCGAGGCGGTCCGCGTGGGTGGAGGAACCGGACAAGAAACCGTACTCCGCGTGGGCGGCGTCGAGCGCCTGCTTGTCGACGTTAAACCCGCCTTCCTTCACCTTTGTCCCGAAAAGCTCCTTAATCTGTGCGGCATCGCGGCCCAGCAGATCAAAAGCGAAGCGCTCAAAGTTGGAGGCGCGGGAAATATCCATCGACGGCGAGGAGGTTTTGTACGTCTGCTCCGAGGAACGCGGGCGGTAGCTGCCGGTGCGGAAGAACTCATCGAGCACGTCGTTTTCATTGGTCGCGACGATGAGTTTGTCGATGGGCAGGCCCATCTGGCGGGCGATGTGGCCGGCGCAGATATCCCCAAAGTTGCCAGTCGGGACGCTGAAGGAGACCTTCTCGGTGTTTTCCGTGGTGATCTTGAGGTAGCAATTGATGTAGTAGACCACCTGCGCCATGAGGCGAGCCCAGTTAATGGAGTTGACCGCGCCGATGCGGTTCTCTGCCTTGAAGTTGGCATCGGCCGAGACCGCCTTGACCACGTCCTGGCAATCATCAAACACGCCATCGAGGGCGATATTGCAGATATTCGGATCATCCAGGCCGAACATCTGGGCCTGCTGGAAGGGAGTCATGCGCCCAGCCGGGGTCAGCATGAAGACACGGATGCCCTTGCGCCCGCGCATGGCGTACTCCGCCGAGGAACCGGTATCGCCAGAGGTAGCGCCCAGAATATTGAGGGTTTCGCCGCGACGGGCCAGCTCGTATTCGAAGAGCTCGCCCAACATCTGCATGGCCATGTCCTTGAAGGCGGCCGTCGGCCCCTCAGAGAGGTGGCCAATGTAAAGGCCCTCCCCCAGTTCGCTGACGGGGACGATCTCCTCGTGGTCAAACTTGGGGTAAGTGTAGGCGCGCTGGGCAATTCCTTCGAGGTCTTCTCCGGGAATATCATCCACAAAAAGCTTGAGCACTTCGGCGGCCAAGGCCGCGTAGCCACCCTCCGCCAAGGTCTGGCGCCAGTTAGTCAGAGTGGCGTCATCGATGCGGGGGTAAGTTTCCGGCAGGTAGAGGCCGCCATCGGGGGCCAGACCGCCGAGGAGGATATCCGTAAAGGAGGCGGGCTGGCGGTCGGTATCGCGGGTCGAAATGTACTTCACCCCCTGCATCTTAGTTGGTGCCGCGTAAAGTATCAGCCATGTCGGTCCCTCATCCTCGCAATGTAATTACCACTAAGGCTCTCTCCGTGTGGGTAGCTGCGGTGTTGGTCTACATCGTGGCAATTACCGGCCGCACATCTTTTGGCGTAGCGGGGCTTGAAGCCATCGATCGCTTCGACGTCGATGCCTCCCGCATTGCTGTTTTCACCTCTGTGCAGCTGGGTATTTATTCACTGGCACAGATCCCTACGGGCATGCTCATTGATAGGTTCGGACCCCGCCGCTTGCTGGTCATTGGCTCCGTCATCATGGGCATAGGCCAGGTGGTCCTCGGTTTCACCAGTAATTATTGGGTAGCCATCGCCGCCCGGCTGCTCATTGGCGCGGGCGATGCCACCGCCTTCCTCTCCGTGATGCGCATCCTGCCCTATTGGTTCCCGCTGCACCGGACCCCCATGTTCACCCAGGTCACCTCGTCGCTGGGGCAGCTGGGTCAGTTCATGTCTGCCTTGCCTTTTGCCATTCTGCTGGGCTGGGGCGGGTGGACCATGGCCTTCGTTACCTTGGGTGCGGTGGGCATTCTCATCGCCGTTGCGGCCGCGGTGGCGGTTGCGGATTCCCCAGAATCACTCGGCATCGTGCCCAAGCCAAAGGAAAAACCGAACGCGAAGCCGGAGAGCACTGCCGCACTGTTATCTACCGTTTTCCTCTCCCCCGTAGCCTGGCAGGCATTCTTCATTCACTGGATTGGTCTGGGGGCCACCAACGTGTTTGTCATGCTGTGGGGAGTGCCCCTGATGACCGCGGGCATGGATTTTTCTAAGACTAGCGCCGGCTGGGTCCTGACGTGGTTTAGCGTGTGCATGGTGCTGGTTGGTCCCTTGCACGGCCGGTTATCCTCCCGAGCTCGGGGTTTCCGTCCCTGGCTGGCCTTGGGGTTTGTGGCTATCCACTGCGCGGTGTGGGTCCTGTTCTTCCTCTTTGGCGGCAGCTACCTCTCACTGTTCATCCTCATCAGCGTGGTGTCCCTGTGCACACCGGTGGCAAATTATGGATTCGACATTGTCCGTGAAAACCTGGATCGCCGCGTCGTCGCGACGGCGACGGGTCTGGGAAACATGGGCGGCTTCATTGCCACGGTCATCGGCGCCCAGCTCGTCGGCATGGTTCTCGATCACTTGGGCAATGGGCCGGACTATCCCTTCTATGACTTCCGGCTTGCTGCCTGGGCTGTCTTTGGCGTGTGGTGCATTGGCATCGTGGGTGTTCTCATCACCCACATCCTGCGCAGCCGGGGCGGGGAGGAAGGGCCGCACGCCAGAATCGTGCAAGTGGGTTAGTAAAGGGCTGAATTACTGAAAGGCCAAGGCGCTCAACGGCGCCTCAAGGGGCAGCCCATTGGCCACTTCAAAGACCCCGATCCCGCCGCCGATGGGGACGAGAACGGCGATGCTCACCCCCACTGCGGTCCTGAGCAGCTCGCGTAATTTTCGTCGTTTCTCCACCTCAACGCACCAACCTTTATCGTTTCGTTATCTGTGCGTGTGAGCTTAAGAGCTACGGCTGCAAGGCAAATCCTCATTGACTGCGCATCACCTGCCAGTCCCTGTGGGCTCCATGGCAGCGCACTCAACGAGAGTGGCGGGCAGACTTATTCTGCGGGGGTCGACTCTACGTAGATCGGACCTTCCACCGGGGCGACAACACCGGCATCGAAGGCGGCGAGGACACCTTTCGCATCATCTTTCGTGATGGCGCCTGCCTCGACGGCCTTCTCCAAATCAGCCTCAAGCATCTGACGGGAGCGGTACCTATCCGACGCCACCGACAGAAGTCCGCGTGGCACTGACTCCGATGGAATCCCCAGTGCTTCCGCCAGTGAGACAATGCGATCCTTTTCAGCCGGGTCAAGCTCGGCGCCTACCGACGGATCTTGTGGGACGCCGCCGTCGACCACCTGCTCCACCGTCAATGCCCCCTCCGGCACTTGGTACCGCTCCGTAGCCCACCAGCCCGCGCCGACGGCGGTGATGACTGCCACCACCACGAGGACCCATACGGCGATAATCTGCTTGGACTTCACGGCCACAATTTTAGACTTCTCTCACATTCGCGGCTTAATCCGCGCGGGGACCAAAGGTACCAAAAGAATTTCCATGGGGCGGGTGCGGCGAATCGAGGCGCTCGGACAGCGCATCGATGATGGAGCGGATGGTGGACTCCGCCACGGAGCGATCCAGGCTGTTGCGGCGCGTGCCCTCAGGCTTCGGCTCAGTCGAGACAACGCGCGGCTTGTCGACGTCCAACCGCATCACCGTCCCCTCCACGCTCAGCGCAGCGGCGGGGTCGCACCCAGCCGCGCGGGCAGCGGAGAGGAAGGCATCGAGATCAGCAAGAGTGGCATCGTTGAGGTCGAGGGACAGGTTCAGGCTCATGGTGTGCTCCTTTGTGCGGCGCGGGGATAATGACTGTTCACTGCCACCTAAGGCTATCGGCTGATCACCTGATAGAACAGGGGCTTGCTCCAAAGTCAGGGAAAGATCCGGGTGAGCTCAGGGTGCGGGTCAGGGGCGGAGCAACTGCCTTCTGCTAGTCATGCTCGAAGGATTCTGCTTCACCCCAGAACACCTCATCCACTATCTTCCGCGCGTGCCTGGTCACTTTGAGGTAATGCTCCAGGAATTGCTGATTACGCTCGGGCTCCCACCCGGCCGCGCCGGCCACCTGCGCCAGCTGCGGGCCCGGTGCCGGAAGCTGGTCCACGCGCTTGCCGCGCACCAGCACGAGCGCATTGCGGGCATCGGTGGCCAAGAGCCAAGCCTCCCGCAACTCCTGCACTTGCTCGACAGGGATAACCTCATTGTCCTCGAGGGCATCGAGCACCCGCAGCGTGGACGGATCATGCAGCGCCGGAACCTCGTGGGCGTGCATCATCTGGAGCAGCTGAACGGTCCATTCGATATCCGTTAGCCCGCCGCGCCCCAGCTTGGTGTGGGTATTGCGGTCAGCACCGCGCGGGAGGCGTTCGTTATCAACACGCGCCTTCATTCGGCGGATATCACGAATCGTCTTCTCACTCACGCCCTTCGGCGGATAGCGGAAGGCATCCACCATGGTGAGGAAACGTGAACCGACTTCCTCATCTCCTGCCACGAAGGCCGCGCGGAGCAAAGCCTGCATCTCCCAAGGCTCACCCCACTGCGAGTAATAGCGCTCATAGGATTCGATCGAGCGCACGACCGCTCCCGAGCGCCCCTCTGGCCGCAGGCCCAAGTCCACGTCCAAGGGCGGATCCCCGGAAGGCTTTGCCAGACGGCGACGCAGTTTCTCAATGATGCCGATGGCCCATGGCAGAGCTTCTTCTTCGGCATTATCTCCTGTTGGCTCCGCCACCACGATGACATCGGCATCTGAACCAAAGCCCAGCTCCATACCACCGAGCCGCCCCATGCCAATCACGGCGATGCGGGCTGGTGGTTCGGCATCCTCATGGCTCAGCCTCCACGCCCTGACCTCGGCGCGCAGCGCGGCTTCCAACACAGCATTCCAGATGGTGGACAGTTCAAAACACACTTGTTGAACCGGCAAGAAGCCCAATAAATCAGCAGCGGCAATCCGCGCTAGCTCTGCGCGGCGAAGGGATCTGGCAACCGATACTGCCTTGTCTGGGTCCGCGTGGCGCTTGGTGGAATTAATCAAGGCGGAAGACACTTGCTCGGGCTTGGTTTCCAGCAGCTTGGGCCCTGCCGCGCCATCGGAGAGCTGCTTGACGACGTCCGGGGCGCGAATGATGAGCTCCGCCGTGAAGGGCGAGGTGCCCAGAATCTTCATGAGGCGTTGGCCGACAACGCCTTCGTCACGAAGCATGCGCAAAAACCACGTCCGGTCATAAGCTGCCTCAGAAAGCTTGCGGTAATTCAGTAGGCCCATATCTGGGTCAGCGGTATTGGAGAGCCACTCCATCAGCGTCGGCAGCAGAATGGCCTGGATGCGTGCCTTGCGCGATTGCCCCGCGGCGAGGGAGGTGAGGTGCTCAAAAGCTCGGTCTGGGTGGCGATAGCCCAGTGCCGCCAGCTGCAAGAGCGCGGCTTCGCGGGAGAGCTTGAGTTCATCCGCCGACATCGAGGCCACGGAATTGAGCAGTGGGCGGTAGAACAAGCGCGAGTGGAGCTCAGAGATAAGCAGGCGAATCTTCCGCAGCTGGGTATTCATCTGGTCCGCTGCCGACTGATGCCCCTGTGGGTGAAAGCCTGAATTGATGGCCAGCCACGTGAGCGCCTTGTTGTCGTCCTTCTCCGGCAAAGTGTGGGTACGGCGGAAACGCTCCAACTGGAGGCGGTGCTCGAGCAAACGCAGAAACTCGTAGGCCTCGATGAGCTGGGTGCCGTCTTCACGTCCGACATACCCGGCGCGCACGAGCGCTGCCAGTGCATCAACCGTAGCGAGTGTGCGCAGCGATTCATCCGAGCGCCCATGCACCAACTGCAGCAACTGGACGGCGAACTCCACGTCACGCAGGCCGCCCTCCCCCAGCTTGAGCTCTCGAAGGCGCATCTTTTCGGGGACATTATCCAGCACGCGGCGGCGCATAGCTTGAACGTCTTCCACGAAGGACTCCCGCTGCGCCGCCGTCCACACCATCGGCCCGATCTGTTCCAGGTAGTCCGTGCCTAAGGGCAGATAGCCGGTTTGCGGCCGTGCCTTCAGCAGCGCTTGGAACTCCCAGGTTTCTGCCCACCGCTTGTAATAGGCCACGTGTGAATCCAGCGTTCGAACCAAGGCACCGGATTTACCTTCCGGGCGCAGGTTGGCGTCAACCTCGAAGAAGCAGGCCGAGCCAATCCGGTTGAACTCCGACGCTAGGCGGGTGATCCGTGGTGTCGCCTCGGAGCCTACGAAGACCACGTCCACATCGGAGATGTAGTTCAATTCGCCCGCGCCGCACTTGCCCATCGCGATGACGGCCAGCTGCGCATCGAGTGCTTCATCCCCATAGACCACCCGGACCGCGCCGGCGAGTGCTGCCGTCAAGGCGGCATCTGCGAGGGCTGTGGTCAGCCTAGTGACCTCCCGGAAACCAACTCGCGGCTGGGGGCGTGACTGGCCCTTTCGCGAGTGAAATGTACCTGCGAGGTCATGGGCGGCAATGCGCATCATCAGCGTTCGGTAGGCCACTTTGAGTGATGCTTTGTGGTCCCCCGGTGCTGCCCGGTAGGTGCCGGGAGACGTCAGGTCGGGGCTCGCGGTGTCAGGCTGGTCTGGTTGCTCAACGTATGTCGCAGGTTCCGCCCCGACCTCTGTGAGCAGCGTGTGCAGCATTTCGGTAGGAGTCGGCAGCGCCCGCTGCAGCTCGTGCCAGGTTTCTGGGTGTGCAGCGAGATGATCACCGAATGCCGAAGAGCCGCCCAGCAGGGCGATGAGCCGCACCCGGAATGTTTCGTCCTCGCGCATCGCCGGGCCAATCTCAGGCGCCCCCTCGACGATCCTCATCAACGTGTTGAGGGCCATATCGGGATCGCCTGCTCCGGCCAGTGTCCACAACAGTTCTAGGGACTCCGGATTATCCCACCCGAGGCGGGATAGATCCTCCGCAGCAGTTGGCCGGGTCAGACCAAGAGTAGCTGGGGACGGTACTGATGCTGGACGCATACTTCTCCTAGAAATTCAGGTTGTTGCGCAATTCGAATGCGGTGATCTGCTGCTGGTATTCGTGCCACTCATCCCACTTTGAGCGCAGGAAGTACTCAAAGACGTGTTCACCGAGGACCTCCGCCATAAACTCGGAGCGCTCGAATTCACGGAGAGCTTGATCCAGGCTGCTCGGCAAATCCTTGTACCCCATCGCGCGGCGCTCGCGGCGGGTCAGCTGGTGGACGTCATCCTCGGCCGGATCCCCTAGCTCATAGCCTTCTCTGATTCCGCGCAAACCAGCGGCAAGGAGCACCGCGTAACCCAGGTAAGGGTTCATCGCTGAATCCAGCGAGCGGATTTCAACTCGGCGCGACATTTCCTTGGAAAGGCGGTAGGTGGGAACTCGCACCAGCGCAGAACGATTAGAGATTCCCCACGTCACTGACCCTGGAGCCTCGCTGCCAAACATCAGGCGCTTATAGGAGTTAGTCCACTGGTTGGTGATGGCCGTCATCTCCACTGCGTGTTCAAGAATGCCGGCGATGAACTGCCGTCCTGTGCTGGACAGCGAAATCTCATCATCGGGGTCATGGAAGGCGTTGGAATCTCCCTCAAAAAGGCTCAAGTGCGTATGCATGCCCGAGCCTGAGCGGTCCTCGAAAGGCTTGGGCATGAACGTCGCGTGCACACCTTGCTGGGAGGCAACCTCTTTGATGAGGTAGCGGAAGGTCATGATGTGGTCCGCCATGGACAACACGTCAGCATGGCGGAGGTCGATCTCCTGCTGGCCAGGTGAGGTCTCATGGTGGCTGAACTCCGTGGCGATGCCCATTGATTCCAACGCGTACATTGACCGGCGCCGGAAGCTCGGGGCGTTATCATGCGTGGCTTGGTCGAAATAGCCTCCGTTATCAGTGGCAATGAGCTTGTTGATATCGCGGGCGTCTTCAAGGAGATAAAACTCAATCTCAGGAGAAGCTTTACACGTGAATCCTTCATTGGCCGCCTCGGTGACCTGACGGCGCAAGATGTGACGCGGGTCCACCAAGGAAGGTTGCCCATCGGGCTGGGTAATGTCGCAGAACATGCGCGCCGAAAGGAGCTCGGGTTCCTCCTTGTCAAAGGGCATGATCTGGAAAGTTGAAGGGTCCGGCATTGCGATGGTGTCCGCCTCCGAAATGCGGGAGAACCCTTCCACGGAAGAGCCGTCGAAGCCAACACCTTCCTCGAAGGCGGATTCCAACTCTGAGGGGCTCATTACCACCGATTTCAGCGCCCCCAAGATGTCAGTGAACCAGAGGCGAATGAAGCGGATATCGCGTTCTTCAACTGTACGAAGGACGAATTCGTGTTGGCTGTTCATGCTTTAAACCCTACCGCCGCGCGCCGAAGCCACGGAGAAAGTTTCTTCTTTTGCCCCCCGCACTGCGAATTGTTAGCCCAGTTGGCAAGAGTATCTCGGGGGCAAATTTTTTCGACTCTTCCGACCCCTGTCTGCATCACGTGCTTGAATGGCCCCACAACCGAACAGATGTACCCATAAAGAATGATGAGGAACAGCCATGAACACACACCACGCAACCCTGAGTCAACGAGGAATCGAGCTCATTAGCCAAGCAGCCCAGCAAGGATGGTCGCCTAAGGACCTGCTCCACGTCGTGGGTAGCTTTTGCCACCCACTCATTTATCGCGCCGCCCCTCATGTTCCCGCACAGATTAGTTCCACTGCGCTGCGCAAGGAATGGTTGAGCATCACTCCGCCTGCCTCAATGACCATGTCTGCTGATGACCTCATGCAACTTATTGAAGCAATCAGCTTCCTGCCGCCCCTTCGGGACGTTGAAGTGCTAGCGGCCCAACGAACCGACTCTCGGGCATCCCGCGACAGCAAGGAAGATAGGATCCGCGCCAAAATCTCTCATCTTTTGCGAAAAGCAGAATCCACTCCCTATGAAGAAGAAGCCAGCGCGCTCATCGCCAAAGCGCAGAGCCTGCAACAACGGCACCGCCTCGAGGAGACACTGACTAGTTCCTCGGACACGGTGGTATCCACACGCATCCATATCAGCGCTCCCTATATCAACCACAAAACCACTCTGCTCAGCGTCATTGCGGATCGGAACGGATGCACCGCCCTCCGGCTGCATCCCAAAGGGATTGTCACCGTCATAGGCGCTGAAGAGGACGTTCACCACGTCACTGATCTTTTCGCCTCACTTCTACGGCAATGTGAATGGCATATGCACCACGGCGAGCACGCCAAGAGTGCGCGTCAGCTTGGCAATGTGGCGTCCTTCCGCCGAAGCTTCATTCTGTCTTATGCCACCCGCATCGGCGAGCTGCTTGAGGAAGCCAACACGACACTAGCCTCCCACGATGCAGAAGAGGAAGGTTCGGCATCAAACGGCTCCAGCACTCGACAAGACGAAGTGACCTTGGCTCAGCAATCGCTATCGGCAGTCGAAGAACGCCGCCGCAACGCCGAAGCAGTGACTGATCGAATCTTCCCCAATGCGCGCACCGTGTCCCTGGCGGTGAGAAGCCACGCAGGAGTATCCGCCGGCGCATCAGCTGCAGAAAAGTCCCACTTGGGAGGTGATTCCTCGGGGCTTAACGGACGCCGCCAACTCACCCGCTAAGGACGATTAATGGCAGGCACATTTGTGTTACTAGCCAGGTAACCTAGAAGGCGGTACCGAGGTTTGATGCCTCCTTTTTATCAATTCGCTCCCCGACGAAGGTGTGTACATGTCTCCAAAGACGTTCCTTGAAATCGAAGCCAAGTTCGCCGTGGATGAGACCACCCCCATGCCGGATCTCACCCACCTCGATGAGGTTTCCCGTGTTGCAGAAACCCGCCACCACTCGTTGTCCGCGATTTACTACGACACCGAGGACCTCCGCCTTACCCACGCGAAGATCACGCTGCGACGTCGCACCGGCGGAAATGATGATGGCTGGCACATCAAGATCCCCGGTGCGGAAGGTCGCACTGAGATCCGCGCGGAACTCGGTGAGCCCATCGACGGCAAATACGAGGTTCCGGACGAGTTGCTCCACCAGGTCCGATCGGTAGTGCGCAACCAGCCTCTTGAGCCGATCGCACAGGTGGATAACAACCGCACCGAGTTGCTCCTCGTTGACGCAGACGAGCAACCAGTTGCTGAGTTCTGCGATGACCATGTCACCGCGTTCTCCTTCCTGCCGGGTGGTTCGCAGAACACGTGGCGCGAGTGGGAAGTAGAGCTCGCCGGGGACCTGCCAGGAAGCAAAGCAGGCAGCAAACTGCTGCGGCACGCCACGTCCCTATTGATCGGTTCTGGAGCTCGGGTTTCCTCCTCGCCGTCCAAGCTGAAGTCTGCATTGGGAGACTCCATCAACAACGTCGAGCTGCCTCCGGCCCTCGCCGCGTCCACTGTGGAGCCGGGCTCCCCCGCGGCGGCAGTCGTGGAGGCACTGAAGGCTAATCGGGACAAGCTCGTCGAATTCGATCCGCGGGTTCGCCGGGATGAGTGGGATTCGGTGCACCAAATGCGTGTGGCTACCCGTGAATTGCGCAGCCACTTGCAGACCTTCCACGGCATTGTGGTGGGCCCTGAGATCAAGCGCATCGAGTCAGATCTCAAGGAGCTTGCGGCCATGCTGGGCGTTGCCCGTGATGCCGAGGTCGTGGAAGAACGTTGGCAGAATCTTCTCGCTTCCGAGGACTCCGATGTTCTCGATGACGCTACCCGCGAGCACATTGCGCATGACATGGGCCGTGCCTACCGCCGTGCGCATCGCCGAGTCATCGCCGCGCTCGATTCGGACCAATACCTAGCTCTGCTCGATGCACTGGACGCTTTCCTCGCCAACCCGCCGGTTGCCGGGGAAGACACCTCCGCTGACTCAGACAGCTCATCCGCGGATAGCGGAGCGGAAGACTCTGAAAGCGCCGAGTCGGCATCCACTGATTCCGCTCAGGAACAAGAAGCAGCACAAGACTACGAGCCGAAGCACGCCAAGTCTGATGAGGAAGCCGAGCCCCACGATCTCGACACGGTGATGGCCCTGCACCTCAAGCAGGCTTATGACAAGCTGGTCAAGCGCCACAAGAAGGCCGTCTCCAATTGGGATAACACCGAGCTGACGCTGCACGAGCGTGAGGAGTATTTCCACGATATGCGCAAGGCAGCGAAGAAGCTGCGCTATGCCGCGGAAGCTGCTGGGTCCGCTACCACGCTGAAGACGAAGAACCTCTACAAGGCCTGCAAGCAGATGCAATCTGTCTTGGGAGACTTCCAGGATTCGGTGACCTCCCGCGATAAGCTGCTCGAGTTGGCAGAAAGCGCACGCCGCCGTGGTGAGGACACCTTCGGCTATGGCCTTCTCTACCAGCGTGAGCGCATCATCGGATTGGAAGCACTCAACGCCTACTCGGATAGCTTCAAGGCCATCAAGTCTGCCTTCAAACCGCTGCGCAAGAAACTGCGCTAGCCGGCGGGGCTTTCCACCGCTAGTCTTCCTGCGCTGCGAGGCAACAAGCAGAAGCGGCCCACACCTTCGCTCCCGTGCGGTGGTGTGGGCCGCTTCTGTTGAGCGGACTTCTTAAGTGGGTTTCTTAATCAGCCGTGCCGTTCTCGGCGGTGTGGTGCTTTAGTAATCGTCCTCGGCGGCGTCCTCAGCATCAGCTGCAGCGGTGCGTGCTTGCGCGATTTCGATGGCGTGCTCAGCCTCCTCACGGGAATCATAAGGTCCCATGCGGTTCTCCCAACCGGACACCTTGCCCTGGGATACCTCACCGGTGGACGGGTCATAGAACCACTTGTTATCGGCCTCAGCCATAATTTTCTCCATTCTCTTCATCTCTCACTCAGTGCACCCCACACTACAGACCGCCTACGTACCATGCCCGTTAGAATAGATAGGTCACTTAGTCCTGCTGCTACTTCTTTGGCAGGATATCGCCACCAGCAAAGGAGAACCTTCCCGATGCCCCTGTGGACTGCCCCTTCGACCCCGGCCGTCGACCGCGTTCGCGCCGCACACCGCGAGAACGTGGGCGCTGAATCAGCACACGTCGCCAGCGCCCCCGCCACTTGGGCACTCATTGGCGAGCACATCGACCACTACGGCGGCATTGCCATCATGGGGCTTGCAGATATCCGCGCGGCAGCAGCTGTCAGCCCCCGCAGCGACGGACTCGTCAAGGTTCACCTCGAGCACACCAATGGAGAGACCGTTAAAGACGAGATCTCCCTCGAACAGGTTTCTGCCCTCGCTGCACAACAGCAACCCGGCGTGGATTCTGAAGGCCAGCCCATCGAGCCCCCAGCACCCGAAGGCGCTATCGCGGCGCGCCTCGGCGGCATCATCTACACCATGATCAACCGCCAGCTTCTTACCCGCGAGACAGCTGGTGCCGATATCACCGTGGTCAACGACATCCCCGATTCAACTGGACTCGGCGCCGCCGCAGCGATCGACATCGCCACCGCTTTGGCGTTGCTCGGCACCGCGGATGATCTGCATGATGCCCCGCTGCGCGCCCGCATCGCAGAGGTCTGTTCCCAAGCGGTTGGCACCTTCGCGCGATTCCCTGCACTGCGCGCTCGTCACTCCGCTGCCCTGCGCGGCGCAGGTGATTCCATCACCATCATCGACTACGCCGATGGCTCCGTGACCCAGGCACCCCACATGATCAACAAGGACATTGCAGCCTTCGCCTTGGCCGTGCCCGGAGACGTGGATTCCGCTGAGGCCGTGACGGAGATTCGCGCCCGCGAGCGGTTCATCGACGCCGCCTGCCGCGCCTTCGGCACGCCGTCGCTGCGCTTGTTGCCGGATGCGCCCCAGCGCGTCCTTGAGTGGCTGGCCGCGGTCCACAAGGTGCACGGCACCGAGAACCAGCCGACCATCGCCGAAGCCACGGCATGGCTGACCTTCTACTCGGAGGAAACTGAGCGCGCCGAAGGCATTGCTCGTGCTTTGCGTTCCCGCCGCGGCACCGAGCTCTTCCCGCTGCTCACACAGTCGCAGTCTGCCTTGGCCACCGTCTATGGTTTCAACTCCGCAGAAAAACTCGCGCAGCTGGCCACCGCCCGCGGTGCCGTCGCCTCACGCTCTGCTCACGCCGGCACATCCTCCGCCGTCATCGCCTACGTGCCGAGCGCTAGGGCCACAAACTTCGCGGCCGACTTGGCCGAGGACGGCCTGATGGTCATTCCGCTTTCTGCCGGAAGCCCTGCAATCACCGAGGACTAATCTGCCGGCCAGGCAAAGAGCACATCGCGCTCCGCAACGTCGGCCTTCACCAAGGACACCATCGTCTCCTTACCGGTCTCTGGGTGGCCTACGGCCTGCCCAATCACCGGTGGGTCCAGCACGAAGAGCCGTGCTTTCTCGCGCTTTGGCCCACCATCAACCACGACGGCCTCGAAGTTGGTGCCAACCCACGGCGTCAAGACGGTCGCCTCCGTGAGGTTCAAGCACGCCTTATCCACCTGGGAGGCCAACTGCGATGTTGAGCGCATCGTGGACATGACATCCCCGGCGCGCTCGCGCACCCACTGCGGAACCTCGTAGCCACCGCTCAGCGCCAAGCAGACCTCCGTGGCGAAGCGGTCGACAAGCCTCCGCAGCGGGGCGGTCACGTGCGCATAGTAGCCGCCGATTCCCGCGTGCACGTCCGCTTGGCCATCTTCGAGCCACACGTAGTCCGCACCCCGCAAAAGCCGCTGGGCCTCACGCATCACCGCCATCCCGCGCGGTGAATCCGCATCCACGGAATGGAGGAATTCCGAGATGCTGCGCTCCCCCAGCTCGAAGCCCAGCGCCTCCGCTTCCGAGCGAAAAGCTGCCTCGGCCTCCGGGGTGGCCGCAGATAGGGTGCGCAGGAAACCAACTCCGTGTTCTTCCATCAACCGCCCCGCACACATTCCGGTAAGCAAGGAAATCTCCGAGTTATAGTCCATCACCTCGTGACGCGGCTCCATCACCAGCTCGTAGTGCCCTTCTTCCCCATCGCTGCTTTCAGATACGCGCTGCGAAGGAAGGCGCAGGTTGATTGCCTCGCGGCGCAGTGAGGAGGCCTGGCGCAGCTTGCCTACCTCCGGCAGTAAGGCGATAGAGGAATGCAGAGTGCCATTCTCCAAGTCCTTATGGACCTGGTCATAGTCCAGCCGCGCGCAGCTGCGCACGAGTGCGCGCTCCACCGAGAAGTCCTCCACCTCACCCGCGGAGTCAAGGTTGAAGGTCCAGAGGACGGCGGGGCGGTCGACGTCGGCAAGCAGCGAAGCTCTGTCCTCAGACAGCTCCGGCGGGTGCAGCCGCGCTGGCTCATCAGGCAGGTAGATGGTTTGGCCGCGCTTGAGGGACTCGGTCTCGAGTGCGGAGCCCGGTTCAATGAAAGCGGCAACATCCGCGATGGCATAGAGCACGCGGTAGCCGCCATCGCGCGCCTCAATGAAGACGGCCTGGTCCAGATCCTTGGAGCCGGCCGGGTCAATGGTCACCAACGGGATGTCCCGGGCATCGCGGCGCTGCTCGGCATAGCGGTCCTGCGCGGACGCGGCCTGTGCGGTGACCTCCTCTGGGAAGTCGGTCGGAACAGAAAACTCCTCAGCGATGGGCCGAAAGTCCAAGGGCGCGGCATACAGTTTCATGCCGCCCCATTGTTCCAAAAATAAAAGTGTAGGGCGCGAATGAGCCAACCTATAAGCCGGATTCTGTGCCGCGCGCGTGGCGCGGTGGCAAACATCCATCCAGGCCAACCGTTGCCAGTTGACTCAAGCAGCTACCTTCAGGCTTCGGCGAGCAACCTACTAACGCCTGATCGGGCCCGCTAGCGTGGCGGGCCGTGATGCCTTGCTCCCAGTGGGGTTTACCCAGCCATCGCCATCGCTGACGGTGCTGGTGCGCTCTTACCGCACCCTTTCCCCCTTACCGCTTACCCCACGCCGCGCCGGAGCGAAGCGAAGGGCGCGGCGGTCTACTTTCTGTTGCACTTTCCCGCGGGTCACCCCGGGTTGCTGTTAGCAACCACCGTGCTCTGTGGAGTCCGGACTTTCCTCGGCCCGCGCCTAGTCCCATAACGGAACCGGTTCGACGGAACGCGTTTGCCCGGTCGGCTCATTCGCGCCTGTTAGTTTATCGCAGCGCGCCCAGATGCCCCACATCGTTGAAACGGTGCAGGGTGCTGCCGCCGTCGAAGAATTCAACCTCACTCACAGAAGCCAGCTCTAAGAAGAGGTGGTTGGGTGTTTGCGGTCCGGAATCAAGCGCCTGGCGCACGAAGGACTTGATGGGGTTGACGTGGGAAACCACGAGAACGGTCTGCCCCGCGTAGCGCTGCTGCAACTTACGGCGCGCAGCACTGACGCGGCGGTGCACGGCGCGCAGGGACTCCCCGCCCGGGCAGGCCACGGACGTATCCTTCAGCCAGCGCGCGTGAAGCTCGGGGTCGGCGGCGTCGGCTTCAGCAAAGGTCTTGCCCTCCCAGCGTCCAAAGTCCACCTCAATGAGGTCCTCGACGGTTTCCACACGCAGGTCACGGCCCTTAACCACGGCCGCGGCCGTCTGCTGGCAGCGGCGCAACGGCGAGCACACCACGGCATCGATGTGGGTATCGGCCAAGGCTTGGGCAGCGGCGAGCGCTTGCTTCTTGCCCAACTCAGTCAACTCGGGGTTCGCGAGCCCGGAGTATTGCTTGGCGGCGGACATCGCCGTCTGCCCGTGGCGCAGCAGGATGAAGCGGGTGGCCGGGCCACACTCGGGGCGCCAGTCGGCCGCGGTTGAGGACGCCGTGCTTGGCGACGTCTCCCCTGCCTCCCCACTGCCCGCAGCATCGAGAGCAGCGTCCGCTTCAGTGGCGTCGCCGGCACCCATGTCGAGGATGCCCACGGGCTCGCCCTTCGCGGCGGCATCCATGGCCACGTTGGACAGCTCATCGGCCACCGAGTTCTTGGCGCGCGGTACCCACTCGAGGCTGAAGCGCGGAATCTGGTTGAGCAGGCGGCGCGCCTCGATGGCGAGCTTTTGCATGTCCGGGTGCTTGATCTTCCAGCGCCCGTTCATCTGCTCCACCACGAGCTTGGAGTCCATATAGAACTCCACCTCGTCTGCGCCCAGTTCCACCGCGGCCTCCAGGCCGCGCAGCAGCCCGTGGTATTCGGCCACGTTATTGGTGGACTTCTGCCCCACCACGTAGGCGATTTCCTTCAGCAGCTGCGAGCGGTCCGCGTTGTAGACCGCGGTTCCGGAGCCGGCAATCCCGGGGTTGCCCCGGGATCCGCCATCAGCAAAGATGACTAGCTTCATGAGGCTGGGCGCACCAGGTAGGAGCCGCAATCGGAGCACTGCGGAAGCTCATCGGCCGCCGCGTTGCGCACCGCGTTCTGCTCAGCAGGCGGCAAGACGATGAAGCAACCGCCGCAAGCGCGGCCGGTAAAGGCAGCCGCACCCACGCCGTTTTCTTCGCGCACGGTCTCGTACTCCTCCAGGACATCCGCGGGCAGTTGCTCGCGGAGCTCGCCGATGCGCACCTGCGGATCCGGTCGGTTCGCCGCAGCCTCCTGGGCGGCCTCAGCTGCCCGCTTGAGTACTTCGAGCTTGCGCTCGGAATCGGAGACCTTTGCGCCGTGGACATCCAGGTTGGCGCGCAGTGCATGGATTTCGTTATGGGCTTCCTGCAGCTCGCTCATGAGATCCGCGATACGGGACTTGGCCGCGTAGAGATCGTGCTCCAAGTCCTTGCGGGTCTCCGGGTCGGTCGCGGCGCCCAGCTGTGCCTTGTCATCGCGCTCGCGCTGGCGCAGCTTGCGCTCATCAGCCTGGATGCGCAGGATCTCCATCTCCATATCGTCGACGGCGAGCTGGGCGGAGCCGGAGGCGTCGACAAGCCGGGCGTGTGCAGCCTGAGCCTTCTCGTATTCTTCTTGCTCCGGGATGGTGGTAGTTCCACCATGCGCCTGGGAGCGCTCGAGGGTAGCCAGCTCCAGCAGGATGTTCTGCAAGTCCTGTGGCAGTTTCATTTAGTTCTCCTTATGCGCAGAAATCGTCCATGGGTCGGTGCGGACATCGATGATCTCGGTGTTCACGCGCAATGCGTCCTCCACAATATCGCGCGCCTGGGCAGTCCAGGGAAACTCGCTGGCCCAGTGAGCGGTATCCACCACGGCTGGGCCCTCCGGCTCCGCCAGGTGCGCGGCGCGCAGGTGCTCATCTACCGGGTGGTGGCGCAAATCGGAGGTGACGTAGACGTCCACTCCGAGCGCGGCCGCCTGGTCCAAGAAGGAATCCCCCGAGCCGCTGGAGACGGCCACGCGCTTGACCATGCGTTCCGGGTCGCCGGCCGCGCGCACTCCCCATTCAGTTTCCGGAAGGGCATCGGCCACGCGCTGAGTGAATTCGCGCAGCGTTATCGGCTCTTCCAGCTCGCCTACGCGCCCTAGCCCCAAGGCCTCGTCGAGGTTTTCATAGGGCTCCACCGGAACGATGGGGCGGCCGGGCGTGATACCGACGAGCTCAGCCAGCTTGTCGTTGACACCCGGGCGTGCTTTATCCGCGTTGGTGTGCGCGGCCAACAGGGCCACGCCGTTGCTGATAAGAGTGTGAATGACCTTGCCCTTCGGTGTATCCGCCGCCACCGAGGTCACCCCACGCAGAAGCAGCGGGTGATGCACCACGAGCATCTGCGCGCCAAGTTCCACAGCTTTGTCTGCCACCTCCTGGGTGCAGTCCAGAGCGAAAGCCACGGTGCTCACCTCATCCGTGGGGTCGCCACATACCAGGCCAACGGCATCCCAGGGCTCGGCCAGCTGCGGCGGGTAGGCTTCGTGGATAACGCGGCGGATTTCGCCAACGGTCGTGTGTTCTGCCATCTCCTATGCTCCTTATACGGCTTGAGGTTTCACGTCAGTCGCGTTGCTGCTATATCCTAGCTTTCGTTCGCCAGCGCACCCCTCTAGCTTAAGGAGCCTTTGCATGACGCCCCCGGAGAACAACAACCAGCTCCACATCGTCTTCGTGTGCACGGGCAACATTTGCCGCTCACCCATGGCGGAAATCATTACCCGCGATGCCATGGAGACCGACATGCTCGATCTTCTCGCGCGCGTGGACTCCTGCGGCCTCGGCGGCTGGCACGTGGGCCAGGGCGCGGATGAGCGCGCCGTTGCTGAGCTGCGCCGCGGCGGCCACGATGGCGCCGGCCACCAGGCTGCCCAGCTGGGCGAAGAGCACATGGACGCGGATCTCTTCGTGGCCATGGACACCGGCCACCGCGACGCCCTCTTGGACCGCGGCATCCCACAGGAGAAGGTGCGTCTCATGCGCAGCTTCGATCCGAATTCCCCGGAGGGCGCCAGCGTAGAGGATCCTTTCTACGGCACGGAGGAGGATTTCGCCCGCACCCGCGAGGAGATTGATGCCGCCGTTCCCGGCCTACTCGAGTGGATTAAGACGAACCACGGCTAGATAATTCTTTGCGGCTACTAGACTGATCATCATGCTCAAGACATTCCTCAAGCCTGGATGGGTGCTCTTTCTCATCTTCATCGTCGCTTTTTCCTATTTCTCTTTCACGGTGCTGGCACCGTGGCAGCTGAATAAAGACGACCAGATTGTGGAGCGCAATCACCTCATTGAGGAAGCTTATGAAGCCGACCCCCAACCGGCTACCGAGGTCTTTTCGGCGGATGGTTCCTTGCACAAGGAGTGGGAACGCGCGGAGCTGACCGGCCACTACCTTCCGGAGGATGAGGTCCTCTTGCGTCTGCGCCCGGTGGAGTCCGCCCCGGGCTTCCAGTCACTGGTCCCCTTTGAAACCGAATCCGGTGAGACCTTCCTGGTCAACCGCGGCTGGGTGCCCACGGATGAGGGCAATTCCGTGCCCCAAATCGATCCGGCCCCCAACGACAAAGTCACCATCGTGGGCATGGCGCGCTACAACGAGCGCGAGCACTCCTCCTCCCCCATTGAGGAGCAGGGATACACCCAGGTCTACTCCATCAATACGGAGCAGATAGCAGAGCTTGTCGACGTCCCCCTCGCCCACGACTACCTCCAACTCTCCCCCGAGCAACCCGGTGAGCTGAATGCGCTGCCGGTGCCGAAGCTGGACCGCGGCAATCACCTCTCCTACGGCTACCAGTGGATCGCCTTCGGCGTGATGGCGCCGCTGGGCTTCGCGTACTTCGTGTGGTCAGAGATTCGGGAGCGCCGACGCGCCCGCGAGGAGGAAGCCCTGATGGCTGAGGCCACTGCGGCAGCTATTGGCACAGGCGCCGGCTCCCCCGATGCGGCCGCGGACGCCGATATCTCTGAGCACGAGGAGCCTTCCGGCGAGCACTCTGATGCTACGACGCCTGCGGCTGCCACGCAGCCTTCGCGCCGCTCCCGCTCACGCTATGGCTCCGCCAAGCCGGACTTCTACGAGAAGATCCGTGAGCGCGGTCAGGAGCGCTACTAGCCTCGGCCCCCAAAGGGGACGATCATGAACGCGATTACACGGACGCGAGAAGCGACCGAAACCGAGATTTCCGACAGTATTCTTGAAGCCGCTGGCTGCACCGCTGAGAACTGCCTTCTCAACTGGGACGAAGACATGGGCCTGACCCCGGAAAGTAGACGCGTCGGGGGGGAGGTTAGGCCCGATCGACACTCCCCACTAGAGCAAAAAGCATCTTTCGCCCAAGCGCAAAGGCTTCCTTCTCATTCACGCCCGACGCTACTAAATACGGGTCAGTGCGGATACCGATGCACCTTCCTGTGCTCGAACCAGGCCCAAATCAAAGAAGCCAAGAACAACAGTGGCGTAACCCACGCCAGACGATGCCACCAATGTGCTCCAAAGTATGATTCATCAGCACTTAGTCCTGCTAGATAATTGATTACAAGCGTTGCGATGAACAGCACTACAACGACAGTAACGCTCCACCAGTAAGCCGCGCTTTTCTGTTTACGCATCAATGCCATCCTCCTCAATACATGTTTGCTGTTTTAGCGCGGGTTTGTGTGGTTAGTCTTCTCCCCCACCCGGATTACATCGTTCGGCTATTGTTCTAGGAAGCTTCACTTTTGAGGTATACCCTAACCAAACACTAATTCCGGAACCATACCAAGTGTTCGCTAGGGTTAAACCCTGACCACCCCCCGAACGCCAACACACCCGACTCAAAGCAGCCGGAGCAGTCCTCATCTGCACCGACCACCAAAGCGGCCTTCGCCCTAGAGCACCCGCGGGCGCCCTCCGAGCACGACGAAACCCCTCTCCGGCTTAACGGAAAGGGGTTTCATTTTGTGCGGCCTGAGGGGATCGAACCCCCGACCTACTGGGTGTAAACCAGTTGCTCTTCCAGCTGAGCTAAAGCCGCAGTGCACTTGGTGTGCTCGAACAAGATTAGCCCATAGGCACCCGCAGCAACAAATCGGGGTATGATTCGCCGCTGCGAATGTCGCCTGAGCAGGTATATCCTGCGATTATTCCTTAGGGCTTCTTGGTGTAGCCACGGGCCACAAGGCACGAACCCTGCCACTCGCCGAGGCGCTCGGCCTTGGTCTGCACCAGACCGGCCAGCTGTGCGGATTCGGAGATCTCACCGGGCTCGAGGTTGCCCGGCTTTCCAGCACCCGGGGTCAGCAGCCAGATACGGCCGGAATCGCCCAGGGGACGGGTGGCATCCACCAGCCCATCGACCAAGTCGCCGTCCTCCGCGCGCCACCACAGCAGCACGAGATCACACAGTTCGTCGGTCTCCTCCTCGAGGAAGTCCTCCCCCAACACGTCCTCGATGGACTCAGAAATCGTGGAGTCACAGTCCTCGTCCCAGCCAAGTTCCAGGGCAATCTGGCCCTCCTCGATACCGAGCTTGGCTGCAAATCCCGTCACTCGCTGAGTTCCTTCCGATGAAGTCGTTGATGTCATGCAGAGTATTTTAACGTCTACGGTGCACTTTTTCGCGTCGAACCGCCCCCGATCTTGCCCAGAGGTGGACATTTCCCCCATAAAACCACCCGTGGGGGCCTCCGAGTGACCCACCTTGAAAGGGGCGCGTATCCTAGAGAAAGATCTTTGTACTACGAACCAGGAGGATTTAATGGCCGACTTGGACGCCCACAACGGCGACTCCAACTTCCCCATCGTTCGCGATGGCGTGGCAGCATACCTGCATGACTCCGACCCAGAGGAGACCCGCGAGTGGATGGACTCCCTCGACGGTCTTCTCGATTCTTCCGATCCGGAGCGCGCACGCTACCTCATGCTGCGTCTTCTCGAGCGCGCTACCGCAAAGCGCGTGCCGTTGCCGTCCCTGACGTCCTCGGATTTTGTCAACACCATCCCCACCTCCCTGGAGCCGGAGTTTCCGGGCGATGAGGAGTTGGAGAAGCGCTACCGCCGCTGGATCCGCTGGAACGCGGCCATCATGGTGCACCGCGCACAGCGCCCGGGTATCGGCGTCGGCGGACACATCTCTACTTACGCGGGCGCTGCCCCGCTGTACGAGGTGGGCCTGAACCACTTCTTCAAGGGCAAGGATGATCCCTCCGGCGGTGACCAGGTCTTCTTCCAGGGTCACGCTTCCCCGGGTGTCTACGCCCGCGCCTTCATGGAGGGCCGCCTGAGCGAGGAGGACCTCGATGGCTTCCGCCAAGAGCACTCCCGCGGTGAGGGCAATGGCCTGCCTTCTTACCCGCACCCGCGTCTGATGCCGGACTTCTGGGAATTCCCCACTGTGTCCATGGGCCTTGGCCCCATCAACGCCATCTACCAGGCACGCTTCAACAAGTACCTGGAGAAGCGCGGAATTAAGGACACCTCCAAGCAGCACGTGTGGGCCTTCCTGGGTGACGGTGAGATGGATGAGCCGGAGTCCCGCGGTCTGCTGCAGATGGCCTCCCTCTACGAGCTGGATAACCTGACCTTCGTGGTCAACTGCAACCTGCAGCGTCTCGACGGCCCGGTGCGCGGTAACACCCAGATCATTCAGGAGCTGGAGTCCTTCTTCCGCGGTGCCGGCTGGTCCGTCATCAAGATTGTCTGGGGCCGCGGCTGGGACAAGCTGCTGGAAGCCGATAAGGACGGCGCCCTGGTCAACATCATGAACACCACGTCTGATGGTGACTACCAGACCTTCAAGGCTAACGACGGCGCCTACGTGCGCGAGCACTTCTTCGGCCGCGATGAGCGCACGCTCAAGCTGGTGGAGGACATGTCCGATGATGAGATTTGGGCACTGCGCCGCGGCGGCCACGACTACCGCAAGATCTACGCCGCATACGACAAGGCGCTGAGCTACGCAGGCACCGGCCGCCCGACGGTCATCCTGGCCCACACCATTAAGGGCTACGGCTTGGGCCACAACTTCGAGGGCCGCAATGCGACCCACCAGATGAAGAAGCTGACGCTGGAGGATCTGAAGCTTTTCCGCGATAAGCAGGGCATCCCGATCAGCGACGAGCAGCTCGAGGCAGATCCGTACCTGCCGCCGTACTACCACCCGGGCAAGGATGCTCCGGAGATCAAGTACATGCTGGAGCGTCGTAAAGAGCTGGGCGGCTTCCTGCCGGAGCGCCGTGAGAACTTCGAGACTCTCACCGCCCCGGATCTGTCCAAGCTACGCTCGGTTCGCAAGGGTTCCGGCAAGCAGGACGTTGCCACGACCATGGCTCTGGTGCGTACCTTCAAGGAGCTCATGCGTGACAAGGAGCTGGGCAAGCGCGTCGTTCCGATCATTCCGGATGAGGCCCGCACCTTCGGTATGGACTCCTGGTTCCCGACTCTCAAGATCTGGAACCCGCGCGGCCAAAACTACGTCCCGGTGGATCATGACCTCATGCTCTCCTACCGCGAGGCTGCCGACGGCCAGATTCTGCACGAGGGTATTTCTGAGGCTGGTGCTGCAGCGTCCTTCACCGCAGCAGCGACGTCCTACGCCACCCAGGGCGAGGCGATGATTCCGCTGTACATCTTCTACTCGATGTTCGGCTTCCAGCGCACCGGCGATGCCTTCTGGGCTGCTGGTGACCAGCTGGGCCGCGGCTTCATCATCGGCGCTACCGCCGGCCGCACCACCCTGACCGGTGAGGGCCTGCAGCACATGGATGGCCACTCCCCGATCTTGGCGTCGACCAACCCGGCTGTGGAGGTCTACGACCCGGCCTTCGGCTACGAGATTGCACACCTGGTCCCACGCGGTATCGAGCGCATGTACGGCGAGGACAACGAGCCGATCATGTACTACATCACCGTGTACAACGAGCCGGTCAAGCAGCCTGCCGAGCCGGAGAACCTCGACGTCGAGGGCCTGCACAAGGGCATCTACCACTACAACACCGCCGAGTCCGGCTCCATCCCGGCCAACATCCTGGCTTCCGGTGTGGGCATGTACGAGGCCCTGCGCGCACAGGAAATCCTGGCTGAGAACTACGACGTCAAGGCTTCGCTGTTCTCCGTCACTTCCTGGGTCAAGCTGGCTCGCGACGGCGCCGCCCGTAACCAGGAAGCACTGCGCAAGGGCGTTGAGCCGACCGAGGCATTCGCCACCTCCCAGCTCAAGGGCTTCGAGGGACCGTTCGTCGGTGTCTCCGACTTCGCCACGGACCTGCAGGAGCAGATCCGCCCCTACGTCCCGGGTGACTACATCGTCCTAGGCGCAGACGGCTTCGGCTTCTCTGATACCCGCGAGGGCGCCCGCCGCTACTTCAACACCGACGCCGAGTCCATCGTCGTCGGCGTTCTCGAGGGCCTGGCCCGCGAGGGCAAGGTGGAGCGCAGCACCGTGGAGAAGGCAGCTCGCGAGCTGAAGCTCGATGACCCGACGGCCACCACCTCCACGTCCTCCGATGAGGACTAAGTCTGACGAGGAATAAGGCTTAGAGCGTCAAAGCCCCAAGCCCTCCAGCCCCTTCTGCCCCACCTCGGGCAGGAGGGGCATTCTTTTTACCTAAACCGAGGGGCGGCAACTGTCGTTGTTGCCAAAGTTCTGGCCAGATCTTGAATCAGAGGCAATAACTTTGGCAGAACGGGCAGTTCAACCACCACAGGAGGCCCAGCCAACGGCAATTAAAGGCTCAACTGCCATCTGCAAACGCCGCAGCCACCGAAACAAGCGAGGCTAGCTGCCGAGCACGCGATCGAGCACCCGCCCCAAAGCCTTGGAAACCTCGCTGGGCTCTTCCAAAATCACCATGTGGCCAGCGCCGTCGATGACGGTCAGGGTGGAGTCCGGCCAGTGGCGGGCAATGACCTCTGATTGGCGGTGCGGGGTCACAATGTCATGCTCGCCCACCACGATCTCCCCCGGCACGCTGCGCAACCGGGCCGTAGCACCAAATTCGGAGTGCTCCACCAAGTCATCGAAGAAGCCCGCGTAACTCGACATCGGGGTATCCAGCAGCATCGCCACGTGGAACTGCAGCTTGTCCATCTGCGGGAAGCCCTGCAGCAACGCTGCAAAGGCCGGGGCGATGAGTGCCGCTGCCTCGAAGCGCACGCGGTTGAGCCGATTCGGCAGCTTCAGGCAGGCGCGGTAGACCATGCCCAGCGTCTTCGATTCCAAGACACGCGCCACGCCCTCGGCTGCAAAGCGCTGCATCGAGGTGGCCACCAGCGCCATTCCCTCGACGCGCTCAAAGACATCCCGCGGTGCGCGGCGCAAAAGATTCAGCGCAATCATCCCGCCCATCGAATGCCCGAGGAGCACCAAGGGCCCCTCGGCGGCGCGCTCGGCAATGACGGCCAGCACATCATCGGCCGCGCCCCGAACCGTGCACTGCGCGGGGGCGACGTGGGTGGATTGGCCGTGGCCGCGGACGTCGACAAGCAAGCAGCGCACCGATGGGTAGTTGTTGCGCACGTCGTTGACCTGGGAGTAGAAGCTCTCAGCCGACAGGCAGTAGCCATGGATGAAGACCGCGGTGACCTCCGCATCCTGCGGGCCCACCTCATACCACGCCACGCGCACGCCGTCGTTATCCACGAAACCGGAGTCAGTCACCCCAGTCAGGCCCGGCTCTGTCGTGAGATCATGCAGCTCGTTGTGGACGGTATGCTCGACAGCGCGCATGCGGGGGCGGGCCCGGCGCGACCAGCTGCGGGCGATGGCGGAGGAACGTGCTCGAATAACCATGACATTTCAATACTAGACTGGGCCCCATGGCTAATGACCTTTCAGCGCAACTCCAAGCCCGCTTCGGCTCCACACCGGCAGAAGAGCAGGACTCTGCACCCGCCGGGGACGCATACAGCGAGCTCACCCGCCTCATCACTAAGGTGACCGGCGTGGAGGAAGGCCTGGAGCGCGAAGCGAATTTGGAGGACCTGGGGGTTGAATCACTCGAGCGCATCGAATTAGCCGTGCGCCTCGAGGAAGCCTGCGGGGTCCGCCTCAACGAAGAAACCATGCTCTCCGTCACCACGGTGGGCGAGCTTGCCGAGTACTTGGAGGAACACTCGTGATTTCTTATCTTTCGGACATGGACGGCGTCCTCATCAAAGAAGGGGAGATGATTCCCGGCGCGGATAAATTCATCCAGGCGCTGAAGGATAACAACATCGAGTACATGGTGCTGACCAACAACTCGATGTCCACCCCTCGGGACCTGTCCGCACGTCTGAAGAACACCGGCCTGGACATCCCGGCGGAGCGCATCTGGACCTCGGCGACGGCCACGGCGGCCTTCCTCTCCAACCAAGCGGGGCTGTCCACGGCTTATGTCGTGGGCGAGTCTGGCCTGACCACCGCGCTGCACGAGGCCGGTTGGATTCTCAATGACCGTGACGCGGACTTCGTGGTCTTGGGTGAGACCCGCACTTATTCTTTTGAAGCCATCACCACGGCTATCAATCTCATCCGCAACGGCGCGCGGTTCATTGCCACAAACCCGGATGTTACGGGCCCGGCACCGCAGGGCGTACTCCCGGCCACGGGTGCAGTCGCAGCACTCATCACCGCAGCTACCAACCGCGAGCCCTACTACGTGGGCAAGCCGAACCCGGTCATGATGCGCAGTGCGTTGAACAACATCGGCGCGCACTCGGAGAATACCGTCATGATCGGTGACCGCATGGATACCGACGTCAAGTCTGGTCTGGAGGCCGGCATGCGCAGCATCCTGGTGCGCTCAGGTATCAGCGATGACCGCATCATCGAGCGCTATCCTTTCCGCCCGACGCGCATCATTGACTCCGTGGCGGACCTGCCGGAGCGCATCTTCGATCCCTTCGAGGACTAGGGCTTAGACCGCACGCTTGACGACGCCCCGAAACCCATACTCCCCCGCCAGCATCTCCACCGCACGCCCCAGCGCTTCCAATTCGCTAGGCGTTCCGGTGAGCACTTGCTGGCAGCCGATTCCGGTGCAACCGGCGTTGGCGGCGGCCGCGCTACCGAGAGCGCGGCCGCTCATCGGATCCCATACTGAATCGCGGCGCCAGCGGGTGCACCATTGGGCGGTGAGTGGATCATCGCCGGGCACAATGAATTCGCTTTCACTGCGAATACAGCGCGCCATGGCGCGCTCGATGGCAGGGCGCAGGCTGCGCGGCATGCCTGAAATCTCCAGCACGGCAGTGCAGACCTCACCGCAGGCGCGGTTGGGCCAACTATCCGCCGGGCTGCCAAGTGGGGTGGCTGAAGCGGCCGGCGCGGCGGCACCGGCTAGCTGCGGGTGAACGCGTTGATTCACTCCTTAAACTCCTTTGACGTGCGAGTGATGGCACGCCGGCATACGCCGACGCAAGACGAGCTTCGTCTTCCCCTACGAACTTGTCTTCATCACGTCACTCGCGCCGAGGCGCGAACACCGCCTGGTGCGGCCTCAGTATGTGGCCACGCGGTGCGTCGTTGTGTGCCCACAATTTTCCCCCGCCACTTGGGCCACAACAACCCTCAACCTGCACTTAAGCCCCCCACAGTCTCAACAAGAACTTGAGACTTCCATCCGAAAATTCGCCCCACCAATCACTTAAGCCACAGAAGAAAACGCGCGCAACACGCGCGCGTTGTCGCCACAGTCACCCCTGCTACCCCCGTCGCCGCATGCGTGGCCAGGTGCGACGAGCTTCAACGTTGCCGCGCAATCGTGACTAGCGCGCCTGGCACTCCTGCCAGATGGCCGTGTTGCTCTCTGCCCACAGCGGCTTACACCACTCGCCGAAATCACGGTCAGTGAGCGCAACCATGGCCCAGTCACCAGCCACCCACAGGTAGGTACCGCTCATGCCGAAGTGCCCCACGGCATCGGCAGGCAAGCCACCCATCCACTGCTGCTTCTCGCCGTGGATTTCAAAACCCAGCCCCCACGTGCAGTCCTTGAAGCTGCCATAGCCGGGCACAATACCCCGCAGTCCGGGGAACTGAACGCTGCGCATCTCCTCCACAGTCGACGGATCGAGCAGGCTGGGCGAAGATACCTCGGCAGCAAAGGCAGCGAGGTCCTCCACAGTGGAGACCAGTCCGTGTCCGGCTGAGCCCTCCATGGAGGTGGCCCGCATCCCCAGCGGGGTGCACACGCCCTCAGTGAGGTACTCGGCGAAGGGAATCTCGGTGGCCTTCTCCACCTCTTCGGCAGCCCACTCATAGCCGGCCGAGGAGTAGATGCGGCGTTCCCCTACGGGTTTCTGCGGCTCGCGAGAATCAAAGCCCACACCCGAGGCATGAGCTAAAAGATGGCGCAACGTGGAGCCTTCCGGACCCGCGGGCTGGTCCAACTCCACTGCCCCTTCTTCCACGGCCACCATCACCCCATAGGCGGCCACCAGCTTGGTCACGGAGGCCACCGGGAAGCGGCGGGAGGTATCCCCCAGCTGGTCTACCACCTCGCCGCGGTGCAGCAAGGCGGCGGCAACGGTATCGACTGGCCAGGACTCAAGAGAAGAAAAAGCGCTCATGCGCTCCAGCTTAACGGGGCTTAACGAGGATCGCGCTCACAGCCTACGCCATCACCATCGCGGTCGAACTTGGAGCGGAAACCCGGCTCACCCGCATAGATGGGGCGGCCCAGCGCGTTCCACACATCAGCGCAGCGGGTGAAGGACGCCGGTGCCGGCTTCGGCGCCGGTGCGGGAGCAGGCGCTGGTGCAGGCTTCGGGGCGGGAGCCGGTGCTGGAGCTGGTTTCGGTGCGGGTGCGGGAGCCGGCGCAGGCTGTGGGGCCGGAGCAGGTGCCGGTGCGGGCTGCGGTGCCGGCGGCGACGGAATCACGCCCGGAAGCGGATTCGGGATGATGCGCTGCTGCACGGCCCAGTACACGCCACCCGCAATAGCTGCGAGGATGGCTGCGGAAATGCCCACGCCAAGAGCAATCTTTTCACCCTGGGAAGACTGCTGAAATTCGGCGTCATCTTCCGCGCTGGAAGAGTCAGAGCTCTGGTCAGAGGATTCAGCATCCTGGCTAGAAGATACAGCATCCTGATCAGAAGACAGATCGGCACCAGCATCAGCAGCAGAAGAGTCACTGGCAGGAGCCCCAACTCCCGGGGCGGCGGTCTCCGCCTGTGCGGGAACAACAGCGGAAAGACAGAGAGAAACAGAGACAGAGGCGGCGAGAACCGCGCGAGAGAACTTGGTCATAAACCTAAGTTATATCCCGTGGTTCTTCCCCGCAGGAAATTGCGCATCGAGATGGAGCTGGAATGCCCCCGGCCAATACTTCGTTAACGGATGCCCCCGCCATGGCGATACACAAGGTGTAGCGCATTGCGCCGCTGCACTTCCCTATCACTCATATCTCTTATGCGCCCTCTCCAAGCGTTTCCCGGCAGCACATCCTCAGCGCTGCCCCTGAGAACAGCACTGTATTGCTGTCTCTCGGCAACACTCTCCCAACTCTGCCGGGCTTTGCAGGACCTACATCAAGGTTGAAGGCTCCGCAGCACCCTCCGTGGCGTTCGCGGTGGGCTGCTCATTCACGGTTGGTGCGGCCGTTTCGGAGTACTGTTCCTCGACCGGAGCTTGGGATTCAGGAGTTTGCGGATCCGCCGGCACATACGTGGCCTCACTGTCCGGAGTTCTATCGGTCGGCGTCACCGCTTCACCGGCATCCGTCGGTTCTTGGTCCGTGGAATCAGTAGACGGTGCGCCCTGCGGCGTGGTGTTCGGCGCAACCGATGGCTCAGACGGTTCCGCGGACTCGGAAGCTGCTTCTGAATCCCCCATCCAGCGCGAAGGCGAAAGCCACCCAGCATCCACCCCATCCGGATTAGCGGAGGAAAGCAGCAGCAGGCCCACCACGCCGAGGCCTGCGATGAGCCCCGTGGTAGAGGCACGCACGCGCCCGCCGAGTGTCCAGAAGTACTGCCACTTGTTCCCCGGCTTATCTGCGCGCCAGATGCCGCGCTGATAGTCGTCCTCCTCTTCCTCCTCGGGTTCGGCCGAATACGCCGGACGGCCGGGGCCGTCATCCATGTTCTCCTGCGGCTCCTCAGCGGCATCGGCCACAGCTTCCGTGGCGATGACCTCCGTCTGCGCCTCAGCCGCGCTATCCGACGTCGCGCTGTGCTGCGAGGTCGAAGCGGCTCCTGTCGCCGGCATGACGGTGGTGGGGGTGCTGGCATCAAGGGTGTTGGTATCGGGGGCGTCGTCAAGCACCTGCGGGGCATCGCCCGGCAAGCCCTCTGCCGTGGGCATCTTATATAGATCCCAGAAGGAGGACAGCAGGGCTGAGCGGATAGCGCGCTCCACCGCCCACTGGCGGGCGGGGTTCACCTGCACCAAGACGCGGTACTGCACCTGCCAGGGTTGGCCAGCCGCAGTGGGCGCTGTAAGCCCGGTCGCGGGCAGGACGTCGAGCTCGCCGGCCACATCCGCGCGGATATCCGGGGTATCAAGCGCGTGCTGTGAAATCTTTTCCACCTGTTCGGTGATCTCCGGCAAGGACTCGCCCTCGTGGACCGGGATGGCAATATCCACCACCGCACGGGACCACTCTTGGGAGAAGTTCGTGACCACGCCCGCAGAACCATTGGGCACCATGACGACTTCGCCGGTGGGCGTGCGCACAGTCGTCGTACGCAGAGTCAGCGATACAACGGTGCCTTCCACGCCCGTCACACCGTCGAAGCTGACGTAGTCACCCACACCGAACTGCTTTTCCGACAGGATAAAGAAGCCCGCGAGGAAATCACCGATGATGGACTGCGCACCGAAACCGACGGCGGCCGAGACGACGGTTGCCGGAATCGCCGCGCCAAGGGGCGGCACCCCAAGGTTGGACAGCGCAGCCAGTACAAGCAGGAAGTATGCCACCGCCTGCGCCACGTACACCAGCGCCCCGGCGAGGGCTAGGCGCGCTTTGGTGGATTCTTGATTCTCATCCAGACGGGACTCAATAACCCGCACAGCCAGCCGGCCGATACGCGGGATGAGAATGCCCAACAGAAGCATTCCCAACAGCGGCAAACCATGATCTACGATGGCCTGCCAGATGGCGAACATGTAGTACTTCAGCATTCCGCCGAGGTTACTCTTTCAGCCTGACAGAACCCTTGGAGTCTTAAGCGCGGTGGATGAGATAGTAGTTCGGGGTGGGCTTCCACGTGAAGCCGGCGGGGACGATGTCTGCGCCGTAAGCGGTATAAGCCTTCGTGGTCCACAGCGGGATGGCCGGCATCTTTTCCAGCAGCAAGCTCTGCGCTTCGGTGTAGTACTTCTGGGCTTCCTCGTGGTCTTGTACCTGGCCAGCCTTTTCCAGCAACTTATCGTATTCACGGCTGCTAAAGCCGGACTCGTTTTCTGAGGAGAAAGAGGCATACAAGGGAACCAAGAAGGTCGATTCCTCCGGGAACTCCGCCTGCCAGATCGTGCGGAAGGCCCCTGTGATGTGGCGGGCAGTAACCTCTTTGCGCAGCTCCTTCAAGGTCGCGAACTCTTGGCCCTCCGCGGGAATACCGAGGGCATCCGTCAGCTGTTTCGCCACCGCGTCAATCCACGTCTTGTGGCCGCCATCGGCGTTATAGCCAATGCTGAATGTGCCTTCGAAGGGCTTCAGCTTTTCGGCTTCTTCCCACAGCTCGCGGGCCTTGTCCGGCTGGTAGGTCAGCACGTCGGCTCCCTCCGGGACGGGCGGGGCGGATCCAAAGAGCGGCGCGACGAAGCTAGTAGCAGGAAGCACCCTGTCGTGGAAGACGTCCCGAGCAATTTCTTCTCGGTCCACCGCCATGGACAAAGCGCGGCGGCGCAGGCGCCCCGCCTCACCGCGGAAATTCGCGTCATTGGCGGGGATGGTGATTTCCATGATGGAGCCACCTGGCGTAGTCAGCGCACGCTCCCCCAGTTCCTTTTCGAAGCTGCCGAGTTTCTCCGACGGGATGCGCGTGAGCACGTCCAGCCGGCCTTCGACGAGATCCTTATAAGCCTGCTCCTCCGAGGAGTAGACAACGAACTTAATGCCCTCATTCTGCGGGGTGCGCGGGCCTGTATAGCGCGGGTTTGGCACGAGGGTCACTGCCTTCTCACGCTCCCAAGAGGCCAGCATGTACGGTCCGCTGCCGATGGGCTCCATTCCGCGCTCGCTCAACTTGTCTTGGTCTTCGGAGCGCATGGGGAAAAAGACCGAATAACCCAGCCTCTCCAAGAACCCCGCCGTGGGGCGTGAGAGCTCAATGCGGAAGGACTTCTGCCCCGTGACTGTCAGACCGCGCATGGTTTTCTTGCCGTCATGAAAGCCCAGAATCGGTTCAAAATGGTGTGCCGAGAGCAGCGACTGGCTTACCGCGGTGTTCCATGTTTCGACGAAGTCCTTAGCGGTGACGTTGGAGCCATCGGAGAACACCGCGTCCTCACGAATCACCACATCATAGGTGGTGTCATCGACCTGGGTGATGGATTCTGCCATGTCATAGTGGGTATCACCGTCTTCATCCAGATACATTAATCCCGAATACACCAGGTTGATGATGGTCTGTCCCGGCACATCGTTGGAATCAGCCGGGATGAGGGAGCGCTGCGGCTCTGAAATATCAGTGGTGATGAGGTCTAAGCCTGAGGTATCAACGCTGCCAGGCTGCGAAGCACAGCCCACCACCGCGGGTGCCACTGCCCCCGACACTGCCAGCATCCCCAGCAGACCCAGAAAAGAACGCCTCGACGTCACGCGTTCATCACCTCACTTTCACCCATACTTTAAAGCATCTAATCGTCTCGCTTTTCATAGCGACGCATGAGCCTTTCCACCAGTTCATCGGTGAGCTGGTCATCAGCCAAAATGCGATCCAGAAGCTCGCGCGGTGAGGGCTCATCGGCGCTCGGGGTCTCATAGGAGTCACCGCTTAAGTCCACGCCGAAGTCGGAGGTTTCTGTCTCCGCAGTGGCAGGCTCAATCATCTCTGACATCTCCGCGACTTCCTCATTGAAAGAATCGAGGAATTCGTTAGCATCGAGAGCCGCTTCCGCGCGCCGCTTGCCGGCTCGTACCTCGCGCTCAATACGGCGTTGCAGTGCCTTTTCCATTTGGTTGTGGCGCCAGGAGCGCAGCTTCGTGGGCTCTAGGCGACGCCCCACGGCCCTACCCTTACTCTCCGCCTTACGCGCCATCACCATGACGTAGGCTGCGGTGTCATTAACCGGCGCCCACTCTTGGCGGGCAGGTACGCGCCACCCGGCCCAAATACCCAGCATCGTCATCACGAAGGAGACGACCGGCCCCAGGATGATTCCCCAGGCCAGGTAGCCGGCCGAGTCCGCGCCAAGGACCACCAAGGCGCAGGCCACCGCCGGGATCACGGTGGGGGTGTTATCGCCGAAGACGGCCGGCTCGCGGCCCATGGCGATATCACGAATCATGGATCCGCCCGTGGCCGTGAACACGCCCATCATGATGCAGGGAATCAACGGCAGGCCATAGGCAATGGCCTTGAGCGCGCCTGTCGACGCCCACAGCGCCGAGACCACCGCATCCCCATGGGACTGCACATAGTCCCACGTCTTGCCTTTGAAGTAGACGAAGCGGGCGATGATGGCTCCAGTAAACGCCAGGTAGAGGTACTCCGGCTGGCTCATCGCGGCGACGGTGCCGCGGTTGATGAGCACGTCACGGATCATGCCGCCACCGAGGGAGGAGAACATCGCGATGAAGAAGAAACCTACGATGTCATAGCCACGCTGGCGGGCCATGGTTCCACCAATCATGCCCATGAGGAGGACACCAATGATGTCGGACCAGTAGTACAGCGACTCAATCAATGGGTCCATCTCGACAACGCTCATGGTGGTCATCGTATCGGGTGCTGAGCAATCTCTCGCATTGAGGAGCTATTCCTTGGAATGCGCCGCCTGGCTGGCAGGCCACGAAGGCTTAGAAAAGGAGCTAATGCTCGTAGAGCTCGTTGTAGGCTTTCTCAATCCAAATGACGTAAAACACTGCCCCGTCTTTCCAGCCCGCAAACGGGAGATTCCCTTTATGGCGGTAAACCCGGAATCTCTCGACATCCTGAAACTGCCGAGGAATCTGAGGAATAATCGCGCTTGCCGGAATAAACTCTGAGCCGAGTCCGTGCTTGGGATGCTGTGCCAGCTCTTTCCATGAAAGCACTGACCGTTTGTGCCATTTTTCTAGAAACTCTGCGCGCATCGAATCATCTAGTTCTTCGAATCCCCACCCCTTCTGCAGGAATCGCGTTGACAGGAGCGGATAGTCAGCCCGCGAGCTACGAAGAGCATCCACGACGCTTGAGGCTGGGGCGCTCCTCACCCCTCTGGTTGGCCTACTCCCCCGTCGTTTACTTTTCTTGCTCACAGCTAGCAGAAATAGTTCTTCAGATCGGCATCCGTTATTTCCAACCCGCGTTTGCCTTCGACGAAGTTCTTCTTCCAAGGAGATTCGGTGTGGGTTTTATTCCGCAATGCCCATGCGGAATAAGGACCATATTTGTCCCACACTTCAATCAAATCCCGCTCAACGTCGCGGTAATTATCCCAGTCGAAATCATCCGAGATGAACTCATCGGGGTCGATGGGAAGCTTTCCGTAGTGCTTAACGTCATGGTAGACATCTACGACTACTGGGCCATGTGCCCATGCTTCCATTCGTTCAGGAAAAAGCGGCAGACCATCAGAATTGCGCATATGCAGCCCCTTGGCGTAGTAAAGAAGCTTTTGAAGCTTGAGCTGCGTAATTTCTGCATCGTCAGTTTCATCAGCCCACGCCACGAACCATTCAGCTATTTGCCGCGCCGTATATTGTTCCATGTCTGCCCTCCTTCCAGTTCCTGCCAAGAGTACAACAGGCCCGAGACACGGCACCATCCCAACGCTCGAAAATGTAAAACGCCCTCAAAAAAGGACAGTCTCAGGCCAAAAGGACAGCACAAAGGCAGTGAGCGATGAAAGCTTGCGTTGTGGGGCCACCGGGGCTCGAACCCGGGACCAACGGATTATGAGTCCGTAGCTCTAACCGACTGAGCTATAGCCCCGCGTATTCCCTGTCAGCGCAACCTACACCAGTGTTCAGCTGGCGAGCTACGTAAGACAGCGAATCCGCTCCCAGCAACATTAATCGGCGGGCCCAGAAAACGGCAATTTAGGCCCCTGAAATCGCTGTCTAAGCTTCAGCAGCGCTCTTCCGCCCTTTCACCGCCACGACGGAGCCAAGGCACGCTTCTGCTCACTTTTTGGCCGGGCTGAGTTTCAGGGCGCTGGGATAACGGCCAAGCCTATTCTTTCTTCTTCACTTTTCTGGCTTGTCTGCGCGCGCGGCGTCGCGCGCGCTTTGCTTTGCGGATGTCGACGACCCAACGCGGAACAAAAGGCCACGGAAGCGGAACCCCAATCGCCCCCGTAAATCCAATAACCCCGATGACGAAAGCTGCCACGAGCGGAACAAGCAACACCGTTTCGACGGACTCGGGAAGGTTCGCACTTGCCACCAACCCTGTGGCACCGGCCGCGCCCATAATGAGCGTGCCATAAGGATAAATGAAGAGGACGCCATCGCTTTCCGCACCTGTTGCATCGGCTGAGTCGTACCACGCTTCTGATTGGGGATTCCTCCGCACGTACCGGATATAAAAGGTCCAGTAGGCCACCATGACCAGCACTAAACCGGCGCACACGAGCAGACCAGTGATATCTCCGTCCATAGGATGCGGCCTCCTGTGGTTGCTGGTTACGGTATGTAAACAGACGCTACCAGCGACTGCTGGAGTGAGTCCGAAATCCGGATGAGGGCACGCACCCGGTTCTGAAACAGCCTTCTATGATCCGGCATGCGTGAGCCTGTAGTGTCGCGACCATGAGGCTCCTTTCCTTTAGCGTGTCCAACTTCCGCAGCATCCGCGCCACGCAGACGCTTTCGCTGTACCACCATTGGCAGCACTCCACCACGCCGGAGGAAGGTTGGGAGCAGGTCAGCGACCCCATCACCGTCCTCATCGGCTCCACCGCCTCTGGAAAGAGCAGCGTCCTCAACGCCCTGGCCTTCGCACTGCTTGCCATCGAGTCCTCTGCCACCGCCTGGCTTGCCGACGCCCCACCCAACCAACTCCCACACGCCCCGTACCGCCTCGACCCCAAAACGCAGCGCCTGCCCAGCACCTTTGAGCTGGAGTTCGACCTCGATGGAGTGCGCTATCTCTACGGATTCCAGTGGAGCTTTACCGGCGTGCATGCCGAGTGGCTCAGCCGCGTGCCATCAACCAGGTGGAGCCCCTGTTTCGTGCGCACCCGCGGTGAGGAGGTGCAGTGGACGCGCTCCTTTATGGATAAGGGGGATGTGGCCAAGCTCGGTCCCGTGACAGACACCGAGCTTATCCTTTCCGCCGGCCTGCGCGACGGGCACCCCATCCTCGCCCCGCTAGCCCGCGCCTTGGTGCACGACGTGTCCTATCTGCCGCACGGGCATACCGCGATGAGCACCGCCTCCCGTATCACCACCCTTATCCGCACCGGCAAGCTGCACCTGCATGAGGCTGCCGCCCTACTTCGCGCGGCCGATGCCGGTATCCACTCCGTGCGGCTGAACCAGGACCACATCCCGGAGCACGTCTTCCGCCAGATGCGCCCGGTCATCGATGCGCTCAGCCACAGCGATGGCAGCATCCGCCGCCCCGACGAGTTCAGCGCCTACTCCGATGCGGAGATTGAATCCCTGCTGCACGCCATCATCGTGGAGCACAAGGCCGATGATTCCTTCTACGAGCTGAAGCTGACCGATGAATCCGGCGGCACACAGAACTGGATGGCCACCGCTCCCCTAGTCCTGGACACCCTGCGCCGCGGCGGGATCCTGGTGGCCGACGAGCTGGATTCCGCCCTGCGCCCAGCTCTTCTCGACTTCCTCATCCACGCCTTCCGCGAGCCCAGCATCAACGTCAACGGCGCGCAGCTCATCTTTGCCTCCCACGCCTTCAGCGCCCTCGAACGCGCCGGCGAGCTAGGCCTGCGCGCGGAAAGCTTCTGGTCCGTGGAGAAGACCGCCGCCGGCGAATCAGAACTGCACAACCTCAGCGACACATCCATATCACTGGACAACCCCGACGCCACCCACCGCTTCCTGCGCGAGCGCTACGGCACCGCCTCCCGGGAGGCGCTGACTGCGCTGCGGGAGCTTGTCACGGACGGTGCATGAAAGGGGCGGGCGCTTAACAACGACTCCCCTCAGAACAAATGCGCATTCTCCTCCTCAAATGCACGCCATTCCTGGAATGCCTTCACGCGTTCCTCAGCGCGTTGGCGCTTCAGCTGCAGTACATCCTCACGCTTAAACCGCGTATGCGTTCCGCGCTTGTGGGTAGCTATCTTTCCTTCCCTTGCCCATTTCATGAGCGTTGGGCGCGAAACGCCTAACAACTCGGCGGCTACCGTGCTGGTGAGCTCCTCAGGAATGCGAGAGATTGTAACTTCCCCTCGCTGCGCAACGGACGTCAAGACCTGAGAAATCAATCGTTGAACATCACTCGACAACGCGACTGAGCGCTCTTGCGCTAGCCACCCCAGTCAGCTTCCAAGGCGTTGTCATTCAACAGGTTGGCCAAGTCACTCGCGATACCGATGAAGAGTAGGGATTCACTCGCAACAACGGTTAGAGCGGTCCCATGGTTGACTCATTGCTACTAGATTAGGGGCTGAGTACAACTGAAATTCTTGTCGGACCGGCAGATAAATCGGAGCAGCACAGTGTCTGAATTTATAATCATTTACAAACGTCGCTCAGGCGAGTCTTTCATCAAACAATTCTCGGACTCGACTCAAGCGCTTAAGGAACGCCTCCGCCGCGAAGCAGCGATCGACGATCCTGATATCGAGATCGCCCGTATTTCAGCGCCTTCCCTGGAATCCTTGAAAAAGTCGCATTCACGGTATTTCATGGGCCGCGTTGAGGTACAAAACGACCAGGTTGACGCAGCCTAAAGCTTCACTTCTGACCCCGCCTCCATGGGCGTAATTATTTCAACTTATTCTCTGTAGGACATGCACCAGGCAGAGGGCTTCGAATATTTGAACCAGTCTTGACTGCGCATGTCCGGCACACCTGTCAGAATCAAGACATGTCTGTTGAAGCACGCGCCCTATCGCTGCGGCGCCTGATGCGCGATTCCGCCGCAATCCGGCTCCTGGCTGCGGACAACGCGCCCGTGATTCTGGCGTTGATTGCGGAGTACTTCCCGCGCGGCACCCGGGCGCGCCCAGCAGCAGAGGTATACGAGCTCATGGTCACCGATTTCGAGGTTTTGGCCAGCGAGTTTTCCATGCCCCGCACGCCACAGAACTACTGCAATGACTGGGTCAAAGCCGGCTGGTTAATCAGAAAGTCCGGCAAGAGCTCCCACGGTGAAACGCTCGAGCCCAGTGAAGATGCGCTCTCGGCACTCGAAGCCATTGAGCGCTGGGAAGCACCGGTGACCGCGGTGACGGCCTCACGGGTGGAATCGATCAGCTCGGCGCTACAAAGGCTGGCGCGGGATACCAACGAGGACATCGCTAGCCGCGTGGCCAGCTTGGAAGCAGAACGAGACCACATTGACCGCGAGATTGAGAAGGCACACCTCGGGCAGTTTGAAAGCCTCACCGCCGCGGAGACGGAAGAGCGTGTCCAAGACGTACTGAACATGGCCATGGCCGTGCCGAGTGATTTCGCCCGGGTTCGCCATGAGCTCGAGGCCCTCAACCACCAGCTGCGCCGACAGCTCTTAGATCCGGAGGGCTACCGCGGCGAAGTGCTGGAGGAAATCTTCAATGGCGTGGACCACATTGCGGAGTCGGAGGCCGGGCGTAGCTTCCGCGGCTTCTATTCCCTCCTGATGGATAGGGAGCGCAGCGCCTGGTTGGACCAATGGATCAAGGAGGTTCTGGAAAGCGAGCCCGGGCAGCAGCTCGCCCCGGACAAGAGGCAGCGGCTGCGCAGCCTCTTTCGCGATATGGAGGAAACCAGCTTCGAGGTCAACCAGACCATGACCGGGCTGGCGCGCAGTTTGCGCAACTACGTCTCCTCCGAGCAATTCGCGGAGGACCGGCGCATGATTGAGCTGCTGCGCGAGGCCCGCGGCATGGCCATTGATGCAGCACAAAACTCCGAGCTGAAGGCCTTTCACCGGATGGACACACCACTGCAGCGCATCGGCATGTCGATTCATTCGGTCTCCCGCATCCGCCTGGCCAACCCCGGGCGGGAAGTCGTGGAGGAGGCGCCAGTGGCCTACAAGCCCGGCACGGAAGACCCGCAGGCGCTTTATGAGCTGGTCCGCGAATCAGAAATCGACTTCGAGGAATTGCACGAGGCGGTACGCGGGGCCGTCGCCAAGTCCGGCCCCTGCACTATTGGCCAGGTGCTGCAGGCCTATCCTCCGACGCAAGGTCTGGCCAGCGTGGTGGGTTTGGTACATATCGCGGATTCCCACCCGCTGCGCTCGCTGAAAGAATCACACGAGACAGTCACGTGGACCGAGGAAGACGGTACCTTGCGTTGCGCCCAGATCCCCACCATGTATTTCGATCACACCACCGTTAAGGAGCTACAGTGACCGCCGCTAACAGCCCCCGCGTCGATGCCGCGCACGAGCCGCCGTTGTGGGAACACGATAAAGGAACGCTGACCTACCATTCGCGGCGCGCGCTGGTGCAGCTGCTGCAGGGCCCGCTCATTCGCGCGCAGAAGGAACCGGTACTGTGGGCGGCCATTATCTCCGACGAGGAGAACCTACGCGCCCGGTTGCACGAGGTGTTCCTGGAGCTCGTCGTGGATGAGACGGAAGGCTTCGCATTCACCCGCATGGTGGAGGAAGACAGCTTGAGCATCCCGCAGGTGCTGCGCACGGACAAGCTCAAGCACATCGACACCGCCATCTTGTTGAACCTGCGCCAGGAGCTGGGCCTCACCCTCCCCGGCGAGCGCGTCATCGTGGACGTGGAGGATCTCCGGGAGAGCATCGGCTATGTCTGTGCGGTGGATAACCGCGACGAGGCCGGCTTCACCAAACGCTTCAACGCGGCAATGAAACGTATACAGAATGACTATTCCCTCATCAGCGCCACCGAAACCGAGGGCCGCTTTGAGGTTTCCCCGGTGCTGCGCCAGCTTTTCGACGCCTCCACGGTCTCCGCCATCCGGGATGAATACGCCCGCCTGGCGCAGACGGAAGACCAGGATGAGCAGGAACCGGAGCAGAAGCAAGAGCAGGAGGATACCTCCGATGACTAAGAACACCACCTACTACCCCGGCCAATTCCGCATCAGCCGCATCCAGCTGATTAACTGGGGTACTTTCCATGGCTACTTCTCCATCCCAGTAGCCCGCAAGGGTTTCCTCATTACAGGCGGCTCGGGTTCCGGCAAGTCCACGTTGCTCGATGCCATGTCTGCGGTGCTCGTTCCGCAAAGCCACGTGAAGTTCAACGCGGCCTCGCAACAGGACCTCGGGCGGCACAACGGGCGCAACCTCGTCTCCTATGTGCGCGGCGCGTGGCGGCAGCGGGAGAACACGCAGACCGGTGAGATCGCCCCCGAGTACTTGCGGGAGGGCGCCACCAACTCGGTCGTGGCGCTGACCTACGATAACGGCGCGGGCAAGCAGCACACCCTCATCGCCATCTTCCGCCTCAACGGCGGTGAGAACTCAGTGAGCCAGATCAAGAAGTTGTATGGGCTGGTGCCGGGCGACGAGGACATCGACAAGCTCAGCCCCTTGCTCACCCGCAGCCTGGACACCCGCAAGATTAAGGCCATGTACAAAGGCCCCGGCGCGTCCTTCACGCCGACCTACACCACGTTCGCGGACCGCTTCCGCAAACGCCTAGGCATCAAGAATGTGGAGGGCCAGCTACTTCTCCACCGCACGCAATCCGCGAAGTCCCTCTCCAGCCTGGACCAGCTCTTTAGGGACTACATGCTGGACCGTCCGGCAACGTTTGAGAAAGCGGATGAGGCCGTCGAGCAATTTGAGGATCTGCGCCAAGCCTACTTAAGGGTCGAGGACGTCAAGGCCCAGATTGATACGCTCGCTCCCCTGCCCCAGCTGCATTCCCAGCGCACAGGCGCGGAGGAGGACAAAGCACAAGCGGAGGCTATGGCTGAGGCACTGCCAGCGGTACGCGCCCGCTTGGTGGCAGAAGAACTGGACGTGCGCATTCGGGCCCTGTCAGCGCAGTTGGTCGAAGCCCAGTCTCAGGCCGCATCCCTTGAGGCCGATGTTGCTCACCTCGATGACGCAGAGCGCCTCGCCGCAGTGGCCGTCTCCCAGCTCAGTTCGGGTGAGCTCGATGCCTTAAGGGCCAAGATAGAAACCGCCGAAAAAGAGATTGAGCACCGCACGAAGGAGTTCCAGCGCCTCAGTGCAGCGGCCGGACAGTGGACTGATCATTACGAGCTCAGCCCGCATGGCTTCGCCCAACTACAGGCCAACGCGAAGATCCGCATCGCGGACTTCGAGGCCGATTTCGAGGACCTCATCAACCACCAACAGGAGGCCGGCGTGGCCGCCCGCGACGCCGCCACCGCCTGCTCCACGCTGGACAGCGAGCTGCGTTCCTTTAGCTCGCGGAGAACCAACATCGATAAGGCCTTGGTGGAGCTGCGCTCGCAACTGGCCCGCGATACCGGCTATGCCGAGTCCGAGCTCCCCTTCGCCGGCGAGCTCATCGATATCAGCCCGCACCAGAGCGAGTGGGAGCCGGTGCTCCAGAAGCTGCTGCACAATTTCGCCGCCACCCTGCTCGTGCCCGAAGCCGCGCGGGAGGCCATCAACCAGTGGGTCAATTCCCGCAACGTGGGCACGCGCTTGGAATACCGCACCATCCCGGAGTTCGCCCCGGCGCCGGCAGCGGCGCGCAGCCCGCGGCAGCTCATCCACAAACTCGAGTTCCAAGACCACGCCATGGCGAAGTGGGTGCGCCACCATATTTCGCGCCGCTTCAACTACGAATGCGTGGACTCCGTAGCGGAATTGGAGAAGGCCACCTTGACCCCGGCCATTACCCGCGATGGCCTGGAAAGCCGCCCCAAGGACAAGGACGGCTCAACGCGCTTCATCAAGGATGACCGCACGCGCTTTAACGGCACCGCCTGGTACCGGGTGGGCTCCACCAACACCGCCAAGATTGAGTTGCTGCGCTCCCAGCTCACCGAAGCCAAGGCCACCGCTCGCGCTACGGCCAAGCGGGTTCAGGACTTCAACCGGAAGATGGACGTCCTGCGCTCCCAACGCGATAAGGCCCAGCAGGTGCTGGATACCTCATTCCAGGACATCGACACCGCCTCCGCCGAGGCCCGCAAGCGTGATCTGCAAGAACAATATGACTCGCTCGCCTCTTCCCCGGAGGCCCAGGCGCTGGCCGCCGCGCACGCACAGGCCAAGCAGAAGCTCAACGCCGCCCGCACCAAACTCAACGAGGCGCAGAAACACCTGGGCAACGTCGAAGGCGAGCTCGATCGCTCCACCACTCGCCGCCGCGGCATCGGCCCCGTGCCGGACATCGCGGACAAGGACATTGAGACAGCAGTCGTTGAAGCCCTGCACAAAGGCAAGCGCAGTCTCACAATCGATGACATCGATGCCCGCCGCGATGAAGTCCAGGCCAGTTTGCAACAGACCTCCCGCACGGCCGCGCGCCGCATCGAGGAGGCCAACGACAAGATCGTCTCCGTCCTGCACGCCTACCTGTCCGAGTGGCCCGCGGAGGCCGCCGACTTGGAACCGCAGGCCAGCTTCGCCGGCGAGGGCATCGAGAAGCTCAAGTTCCTCCGGGCAGACCGCCTGGCTGATTTCCGCGCCCGCTTCCTCGAGTTGCTCAACGGCCAGACGGTGCGCAACCTCTCCCACCTAGCCACGGATCTGCGCCGCGCCCGCAGCGATATTGAGATGCGCATGGAGTACATCAACAAATCCCTGGAGCGCTCTCCCTTCAACGGTGAACGCACCCTGCGCATCGAAGTCAAGGACGCCCGCGGCCAGGTGGTCCAAGAATTCCAGCGGGATCTCGATGCCGCCACCTCCCACAGCCTGGCGGAAGTCACCGAGGATGATCCAGCGGCAGCCATTGCGCGCTACCACGCCTTGGACAAGATCTTAAGCCGCCTCGGCTCCAGCCAGCCGGAGGATATCCGCTGGCGCAACGTGGTTTTGGATACCCGCCGGCACGTCAGCTTTGTCGGCCGCGAGTGCTACCCCGATGGCACGACGGCCAACACCTATCAGGACTCCGCCTCGCTCTCTGGCGGCCAGGCTCAGAAGCTCGTCTTTTTCTGCTTGGCCGCGGCCCTGCGCTTCCGCCTCGCGGAGCCGGACCAGGACGTGCCCACCTATGGGTCCATCATCTTGGATGAGGCCTTTGACCGCGCGGACCCCACTTTCACCCGCACCGCTATGTCCGTCTTCGCGTCCTTTGGATTCCACATGATTCTGGCCACGCCGTTCAAGCTCATCCAGACTCTCTCGCCCTATGTGGACGGCACCATCGTGGTCAGTTACGACGAGCCCACCATCGACGGCCGCCCGCAGGCACGCACGGGCTACAAGCTTATCGACGCCTCCACCACCCACGACCCCCAACAACCCGACCCCAAGGATCCCGACGATGCGGACTCCTAAAGACCTGCAGGCGCATGCCGCCAAGTACCTGCGCAACCACTTCGCCGATGCACTCGCCGATCCCGATGCTCTCAACCTTGACTGGCCGCTGCACCCGCCAACAGCTACGGCCGCCGCCCGCGACATCAAGGCCACGAGGGACTTCATCCGCGCCTGGCAGCGCTGGCCTCACCAGGAAGAGGTCATCTATGAATCCCGCAATTGGTCCCGCGCGGGTCTTGGCGCCAACGACGTTCCCACCCGCGTAGTACTCACCGGCGCCGCGCGCATCGCGGCCGCCGCGGGCCTGATGCCTGACTACAACCGGGCCCTCCAGCGCGCCCAGGACATCGCCGCCATCTTCCCGGACACCCCGGAGTTCGCACATACCGTCCACCGCTCCTACAACCAATGGAAGGATTTAAGCGCCTACGATCTACGCTGCCTTGGACCGTGTTTGACCTGGCTGCGCGCCAACCCCCACTCCGGTGAGTGGGAGCGCGCCGTGCCAGTCGAAGGCGTGGACGGCAAGTGGATTGGTAACCACCGCCGCCTGCTGTTGACACTCCTTGCCCCCTTCGGCATCACGGACTTGGGCCTGCGCCGCAGTGATGCCCGCCTGCGCCTGCGCTACCTCAACCACGCCCCAGCACTCTCCGATATCGAAATCCCTCTCGCCGACGCCGTCAAGCTATTCCCCGACGCACCACCCCGGGTACTCATCGTGGAGAACAAACAAACCTTCCTGGCCCTGCCCACGCTTGCCGACGCCTCCCCAACCACCATCGCCCTCCTCGGCTCCGGCACCGCCGCCCACCAACTCCAGGCACTGGACTGGCTCCACCGCACCGACATCACCTACTGGGGCGATCTTGACGCCGCCGGCTTTGCCATCCTCAACGCCGTGCGCGCCCACTTCCCCCACACCACATCACTGCTCATGGACCCCGCCACCGTCACCGCATTCCAGCACCTCGCCGTCCCCGACCCCGGCGACGGCTCCGCCACCCTCACCCACCTCACCACCGACGAGCAACGCGCCTACCGCTTGCTTTACACCAAAGGAAGACTGCGCATCGAGCAGGAGCGGATTCCTTTTGTGCACGCCAACGCAATGGTCCAAGAGGCCCTCGGTGGCGGCTCAACGCAAAGCCACTAACACCCCAAGCACACTAAAAATGACCCTCACCTGCCAGTAGCCCCGGTGAGGGTCGAGCAGCTGTACGCAAAGTAGGACTGCCCCTACCAAGAATTATGCCCAACGAGCGCAGAGATAGTCAACGCCTGCGTCGCAATAATGAGCCGGCAGTCAATCGTCTCGATGAAGCAAACATCAATCTACGAAGCCATCATCACCAAGCCCATCAAGGTACGCGCTCCAACTTTTAAAGACATCAGCAAGCAGATGTAATGGTGCTTCATCAACGTCGTCGCAGTGCCGAAACTCCTTTAGGCTGAATGCTGCCGCGCCGACCGCGATAGCGGTTCGGATAGCCACTTCGTAGGTTTCAATTGCATTGCCGCAGCTTCCGATATCTGCTGAGATCGCTATTTCAATTTGGCGGACTACATTGTGGTGCACTGATCGATTGAACTCGTTGTACATCTCACGACCTTTAAACCCATCAAAATACGTCTCAACCAGATCCGTATACGGCAATAGTCTGTGACGCCTGCCGTACCCCTGCGATGCAAACGCTTGCCTAATTTTTTGATGCGCCTCCAAAGCGTCATGAAGCTTGGAATCGGGCCTTGCAGCGTCAGAGTTCTCGTACCCATTTATCACGACGTTTACCGCTCGAGCGGTTCTAACCCACGGGTCTTCTTGCTCATTCACATACATTACTAGAGCAGCGTTTTCTAGAGCAGGCCTGGCAAGAATTGATGGTGTAAGCGGATACCGAATATCGGACTTCAGCAACAGGCCGATCGAGTGCAAAGCTGCACCCGCGGCTTGCAAGGCCGCCGCTGTTAGCTCATCAGGAAGTCGAGAAATCCCCCATTTTTGAGCCCCACGAATCTTAGGCTCAAATTCCGCCTCAAGGGCATCCGCAGCTTCTGCAGCAAGAACTCGAGGTGAACGAGCCATCTCATTTACAGTGTGCGCTGCGACCTCACAATGTGCGCCAAGCCCCTTCAGAGGAAAGTAGTGCTCATACTCAGCAAACGAGTTTTCCAACGGATAGCCCTGCACAAACTATCACCCCATAGCCTTTCGCACATGTTCACTATACCGAATCGTGCGTAAGGCCTAATCTCCGGCCTCTTGACCTAGCAGTCCAAACTACCTAGATATACCTAGACCAGTCATGCATGTCTAAGTGCGCTTGAATTGCTCGAGCTTTAAACTTTATTCTCTTTTTCTCTAGAGGGTTATCGGCATACTGGAGTAATTCTTCAGCTGCTTCGCGTGCTTGATCGGAAGTAAGCACCATTTCAATAGGAGTACTCTGGCTCCCCGCGAGATACAAGTAGATAAAGCGCGTTCCGTCAGGAGTCTTTCCAACGCCTACGAAATAGTCTTCCCCTTCATCCGTTATTTTAGTTACACTAAACCCTGACGGTAGATTACCGGCGTTCCCTAGAAAAGGCGCCACCAAAGACCGCAAAGCATCTGCGATTTCAGGCACGCCAACTTTTTCACCAACTATTCTTTCCACAAGATGCTCAGAAGCATCTGCGTCAACTTTTCCAAGCAGGGGACCTACCGCCAGGTTCAGCCTGAGAAACAACCAGCAAGCCGCCCAGCCAGTCCGCTTGTTACCATCGCAAAGACTTTGCGTGGTGCAGAAAGAATGCAGAAGTGCTGCAGCTTTATCCCAAGCGGTTGGAAACGCGTCTCTCCCGAGAACAGTAGTCGCCGGTCGGTTTACATTTGCTTTAAACTGATTGGAATCACGGATTTGCAGAGGGGACCCACAAGCCAATTCCCCAACGATTAGGACTTCCTCTTCGTTGGGATAAATGGTCAAGCTAGACGGCGGTTAAGTTCCGCGGACCAATTGGCAATCTCCCGCCCTAAGTACTCAACGTAGCGGCGACGGTCTTCCTCATCCATATCTTGGACCTGAGTTACAGAAGTATTAATGTGGTCAGGTCTTGAAACGGTCGACTTTGTCAATTTAATCCCTCCTTCGCCCTTCAGTAGTCAGCACCTGCTTATTTCAGAGATTAGCACTCGTCGGAGAATTTGCGTAGAGGAAGTCATCACCCCTCCTTTCCCAGGAGGACACGTACACCTGAAGCGTCTTTCACCTATCAGTGAGACTCTTCTTAACGACAACCGAGTTGTGTGTGAATGTCTAGAGGCCACCTCAACGCTCCACTTGCTGCGCCTGTCCGGCACTCCCGCCAGAATCAAAGCTTGACTGTTAAGGCACGCACTCCATCACTGCGCCCAGAAGGCCCTCCAAAAAGCTCTGGAGCCTACGCGGCTCCAGGCGACAACGTTCCGGTAACCGGCTCGTCCTGCGATTATTCTAAGCAATACAACGCTAGGCCGACAAGGCCTTTAGCCGCACACCGTCCGATAAACTAGTTCCGATGCACAAGGAACACGCACCATGACTAAACAGGAACGCCTCCAAGCACTTGAAACTCGCGTTAGCGAATTGGAGTCTCAGGTAGCCCAACTACTGCAGGCCCTCGGTCATGCTCCTTCGCGCCCTAGTACTGCAGACACACCGCCGTCGGCGAACGTTCACTCTGAAAACCGCTCACCGGAAGAGAAGATTGCCCTCTTCATGGATTACTTCACGGGTAGGACAGATGTCTACGCAGTGGCCAAAAATACTGCGGGAAAGAAGGCTTGGTACCCGGCTAGCAACGGCTACTATGACCGAAGAAATCCCGACCTAAAACCCCTGACGCCCAAGGTGATCGAAGGACACCTTCGCCGGGACAACCGCTTCCACGTTGGGCTTTATCCACTGTGCATAGATGATAGTTGCCGGCTGTTGGTCTGCGATTTTGATGATGACGACTTCAAGCAAGCCGCCCGTGCCTACGCCGAAGAATGCAAGAACCACGGCCTCGATCCACTCATAGAGGTTTCACGATCAGGGAACGGAGCTCACGTCTGGACATTCTTCGGCGAACCTATTCCGGCTAGTCTCGCTCGTTCTGTAGGCATCGGACTTCTGGCCAAGGCTAGCCCGGATTCCTACTTCTCCAGTTTCGACCGGTTCTTTCCGTCCCAAGACACACTGCCGGCGAAAGGCCGCGGTTTCGGCAACCTAATTGCCCTCCCATTAGCAGGTCACCATCGCTCTGAAGGAACAACAGTCTTCGTCGACAGTAATTTTCAACCTTTGCCAGACCAATTCGAGGCTTTGGCAAGTACGAAGAAGTCAACGCTTTCCGCGCTTAAGAGAATCTACGCTGCGCTTCAACCAGATCCGGAAACCTCCCTCCCCCAGGCACCCACCCGCGAAGAGCTGAAGAAACTCAAGGCCGCCGGAAAGGTCCATGTCACGCACGATTCACATGTCCACGTCGATTTATCGGGCGTCGACGCCACCACCCGTACGGCCCTGCGGCACCTAGGCGCTATTGCCAATCCGCAGTTTTATATAAAACAGGCTCAGCGTTTCTCAACTTTCGGCACTCCACGGCTCATCGTACGTTTTGATGAGAAGGACCAAGTCCTCACGCTCGACCGCGGCACGCTCGATGACGTCGTCGACATCTTGAAGACTGCCGGATATACCGTCACACGTCGCGGACGTACGCCGAAACCTCAGCGCATCGATGCGTCATTCGCCGGCGAACTACGCCCCTACCAGCATTCCGCCGTTAAACAGATGCTCAAGCACAAGTCTGGAATGCTCATTGCTCCTCCCGGTACCGGAAAGACCGTCATGGCGTGTGCAATCATTGCCCAGCGTTCAGTCCCTACCGCAGTCATAGTTCCATCCAGGGAGCTAGCTACCCAATGGCGCCAGGCCCTCAAGCGGTTCCTCCCGGAAGTTCAGGTTGGGCAATACTCAGGCACCAGAAAGAAGCTAAGCGGAGTAATAGACATTGTCACTGCCCAATCCATCAGCCGTAGCGATTCCAAGACTGACTTTCTCTCCGACTACGGCCACATCATCGTTGACGAATGCCACCGAGTCGGCGCTGCGGGTTTAACCCACGTCCTCGCGCACCTCAACGTTCGCTTTATGCTCGGAATGACCGCGACGCCTTACCGCTCCGACGGCCTCGATAAGTTGCTTCCCCTCATTTGCGGCCCTATCCGCCATACCGTCGAGTTCGAGCGCCCCGGACGCCGCGACTACGTAGTCCACAACACCGAGTTCACTTACGACTCTCCTTACCTGTTCTGGCCCGACCTCGACACCGCTCTGGCTGCGGATGAGGACCGCAACCGCCTCATCGCCAATGTCATCACTCAAGCAGCGCAGGATAAGCACACGGTCCTCGTCCTAGTGAAACGACGCGAACACCTCGCGGCCCTCAACGCCCTGCTTACCGACGCCCCCCTTCCCCATCCTTCAGCTACACGGCGGACAAAAGGGGCCCTTCCGGTTTTAGAGTGCGTTGATT